>NZ_MQVK01000023.1:0-442894 GCF_002002385.1 Vibrio sp. SALL6 | reverse complement strand
CTCGGGAACCCCTCCAGGGTGTTTTTATACTTAGAAAGTGTTTTCCCAACACGGCTTTCCAAGTGTTTTCTCATGACATAATCACAAGAAATAATATGGTGGAGGGGGACGGATTCGAACCATCGAAGGCGGAGCCGGCAGATTTACAGTCTGCTCCCTTTGGCCACTCGGGAACCCCTCCAGGGTGTTTTATACTTGAAAAATGTTTTCCCAACGCATCTCTCAAGTGCGGAGCGCATCATAGCAAACTCGCTCCGGCTGTAAAGCGTTTTTCTAGCGTTTTTACGTTGAATGCTGCCTTTTTGGGCAAAGATGGTAGAAAGTCAGCGTTTTGTATGTCCTTTATACAGAACGAAAATATACTTTTTACTGGAATTTACACTACTTGACGTTAAAAGACGTATCTATTGATAAACTGTAAGCAGTTTAATGACATAAGTTTATTCGTTTAGTAGTCAAGATCATGAGCATGAAAGCCACTTTATCCTTATCTGTTTTAACGCTTTCTATATTAATGGCTTCCCCTAGCGCTTTTGCAGCAAAGCGAGGTCCGTCTGCGGTCACGGTTGTGACTGAGCAAGTAGAAACGCACGAAATTAATCAATCTTTATCCCTTATCGGCAAATTGAAGGCGGCAGAGTCTGTGGTTGTCGCTTCAGAAGTTGCAGGTAAGGTCAAACAAATTGCGGTAAAAGCAAACCAGAACGTGCAACAAAACCAACTGTTAATTCAATTGGATGATGATAAAGCGCAAGCAGCGCTGGTTGAGGCAAAAGCTTACTTAAAAGATGAAGAACGTAAGTTAAAAGAATTTCAGCGTTTAGTTAAACGAAACGCAATTACTCAAACCGAAATTGATGCACAAAAAGCAAGCGTGGAGATTGCTCAGGCTCGACTTGATGCTGCGAAAGCGAATCTCGCCGATCTGCATATCACCGCGCCCTTTTCTGGAACGGTTGGATTTATCGATTTCAGCCGCGGGAAAATGGTTAGCGCAGGAACTGAGCTTCTGACATTAGACGATCTGTCGGTCATGGAGTTGGATTTACAAATTCCAGAACGTTATTTGTCGATGTTGTCAGTTGGAATGGAAGTTGCCGCGAAGACCAGTGCTTGGGGTGAACAACGTTTTTCTGGGAAAGTCACTGGTATTGATACCAGAATCAGTGCAGAGACATTGAATTTGCGCGTGCGCATTGAGTTTGATAACCCAGAAAACCAATTGAAACCGGGTATGTTGATGAACGCTTCACTGGCATTTCCTGCTATTAAAGCGCCGATCATTCCTGTTCAAGCACTTGAATACTCAGGCACCAAACGCTTTGTATATGTCATTGATGAAAACAACAAAGCGACTCGCCAAGAGGTGTTGCTGGGTGCTCGTGTCGACAACGAAGTAGTGATTGAATCTGGCGTTGAGATTGGTGACAAGATCGTTGTTCAAGGCATTGTTAACATGCGTGATGGCGTTGAAGTGAAAGAAATTGTCGCGCCACTCAAAGCGAACACCACGGATGTGACACGCAATGACAGTGAATCGGCTGAGGAAGAAAACTAATGTTACTTTCCGACGTTTCAGTTAAACGCCCTGTCGCGGCGTTAGTTCTGAGTATGCTGTTGTGTGTATTTGGCTTTGTGTCATTCACCAAATTAGCTGTTCGTGAAATGCCTGATATTGAGAGCCCAGTCGTTTCTATCAGCACGCGTTATGAAGGCGCGTCGGCGACCATTATTGAAAGCCAAATCACCTCCGTATTGGAAGATCAGCTTTCTGGGATCAGTGGCATTGATGAAATCAGTTCCACCACTCGTAACAGCATGTCACGCATCACGATCACCTTTGAGTTAGGTTACGATCTGAATACTGGGGTGAGTGATGTGCGCGACGCCGTTGCTCGTGCTCAGCGCTCGTTACCTGATGAAGCAGATGACCCAATTGTTTACAAGAACAATGGTTCGGGTGAAGCGTCCCTTTACATCAATCTAAGTTCTTCTGAAATGGACCGCACACAGCTGACGGATTATGCCGAGCGTGTTCTGATGGATCGTTTCAGTTTGATCACGGGTGTGAGTTCTATCGATCTCTCTGGCGGTTTGTACAAAGTCATGTACGTGAAACTCAAACCAGAGCTTATGGCTGGTCGTGCGGTCACGGCATCGGATATTACATCAGCTTTACGAAGTGAGAACCTAGAAAGTCCGGGTGGTGAAGTTCGCAACGACTCGACGGTGATGTCGGTGCGTACAGCTCGTACTTATAACACGCCTGAGGACTTCCAATATCTTGTCATTAAACGTGCAAGCGACAACACGCCTATCTACCTAAAAGATGTGGCGGATGTCTTTATTGGTGCAGAAAATGAGAACTCGACCTTCAAAAGTGACGGTGTTGTAAACATCAGCCTTGGTGTGGTACCGCAGTCAGACGCAAACCCGCTAGAAGTGGCGAAGCTGGTTCGTTCTGAAGTCGATAACATTCAGAAGTTCTTACCAGAAGGAACACGTCTCGCGATTGATTACGACGCGACAGTATTTATCGAGCGTTCAATCGAAGAGGTGTACAGCACGCTGTTTATTACAGGCGGCTTGGTGATCTTGGTGTTGTATATTTTCATCGGCCAAGCTCGTGCAACTCTAATCCCAGCGGTTACGGTGCCCGTTTCGCTGATCTCTTCGTTCATTGCCGCGTACTACTTTGGCTTTTCTATCAACTTGATCACTTTGATGGCGTTGATCCTGTCTATTGGTTTAGTGGTGGATGACGCGATTGTGGTTGTTGAAAACATCTTCCACCATATTGAACGTGGTGAATCGCCTCTGCTTGCCGCGTACAAAGGCACTCGAGAGGTTGGTTTTGCGGTTATCGCGACAACGTTGGTGCTGGTGATGGTGTTTCTGCCAATTTCCTTTATGGATGGCATGGTAGGGCTGCTATTTACAGAGTTTTCTGTGTTGCTGGCTATGTCGGTAATTTTCTCCTCTTTGATTGCACTGACACTTACACCTGTGTTGGGCAGCCAGATCCTAAAGGCAAATGTAAAACCAAATCGATTCAACGAAGTGGTCGATCGTCTGTTTAGCAAGCTGGAGAATGGCTACCGCTCATTATTGAAAGGAGCATTGAAAGCTCGTTTGGCTGCGCCATTGGTGATTCTGGCTTGTATGGGCGGCAGTTATTTCCTAATGAATCAAGTACCAGCTCAATTAACGCCACAAGAAGATCGCGGTGTGATTTTTGCGTTTGTGCGCGGCGCAGATGCTACGTCGTACAACCGAATGTCAGCCAATATGGATATTGTCGAAGACCGATTGATGCCATTGCTAGGGCAAGGTTATCTGAAGTCATTCAGCATCCAAACGCCAGCGTTCGGTGGTCAGGCAGGTGACCAAACTGGCTTTGTGATCATGATTCTAGAAGATTGGAATGAACGTGATGTAACGGCTCAGGAAGCGCTCAACAAAGTACGTGGTGCATTGGCGGGTATCCCTGATGTTCGAGTGTTCCCATTTATGCCAGGTTTCCAAGGTGGTTCGAGTGAGCCAGTTCAGTTCGTATTAGGCGGTTCGGATTATGATGAGCTTCTCGTCTGGGCTGAACTGTTGAAGAACAAAGCCGAAGAATCACCCATGATGGAAGGCGCTGAGATAGACTACTCCGAGAAAACGCCAGAGCTGTTAGTTACGGTCGACAAACAACGCGCGGCTGAACTCGGTGTGAGCGTAAAAGACATTTCTGACACATTAGAAATCATGCTCGGTGGTAAAAGCGAAACGACTTATGTTGAGCGTGGCGAAGAATATGATGTTTACCTTCGCGGTGATGAAAATAGCTTCAATAATGCTGCCGATTTGAGTCAGATTTATCTGCGTACCAACAGCGGCGAGCTAGTGACATTAGACACGGTCACAAAAATAGAAGAAGTGGCAGCATCTATCCGTTTGTCTCACTACAACAAACAGAAGTCCATCACCATTACTGCAAATCTTTCCGAAGGTTATACATTGGGTGAAGCGCTGAATTACCTCGATCAGCAAGCTATCGACAACTTGCCGGGTGACATTTCTGTGAGTTATTCGGGTGAGTCGAAAGACTTTAAAGAGAACCAAGCGAGTGTCGCAGTTGTGTTTGCACTGGCATTGTTGGTGGCGTATCTCGTGTTGGCGGCTCAGTTTGAAAGCTTCGTGAACCCGCTAGTAGTGATGTTCACTGTACCAATGGGTGTGTTTGGTGGTTTCCTTGGTTTGGTCGTGATGGGGCAAGGAATGAACATTTACAGCCAGATCGGCATGATCATGTTGATCGGTATGGTAACGAAAAACGGCATTTTGATAGTAGAATTTGCCAACCAGCTACGTGACCGTGGCGTTGAGTTTGAAAAAGCGATCATTGATGCCGCCGCGCGACGTCTACGCCCAATTTTGATGACCGCGTTTACCACACTTGCAGGTGCAATCCCGTTGATCGTATCAACAGGTGCTGGTTATGAGAGCCGTATTGCTGTGGGTACGGTTATCTTTTTCGGGATGGGATTTGCTACATTGGTGACCTTGTTTGTTATCCCTGCGATGTACCGACTGATTTCTGCGAAAACACAAGCTCCAGGTCACGTAGAAGCAGAACTGAACAAAGCGCTCAGCCACGATTCGAAAGGCCGCACAGTGCATCCTTAACGACAACATGTAACGCTTTGATTAAAAACGCCGAACCATTTTTGTTCGGCGTTTTTTTATATTTCTAGTGATTATTTATAGATCTAACCATTAATTGTGGTTATTATTTCGCCACTTCTTCGAGGGGCACAGGACTCGCTCATCGTTTATGACTGAATGTCGAGTCTTGCTAGGTATAAAGCCAGGAAGGTGGCTATACCTATGATTATTGAGGTGTTCCCTTGAAAAAAGTTCGTGGTAGTTACATGGTAGAAATGGTTCTGGTTGCGGGTATTATGGCGTTGTTAGTCACCACTGCACTTCCAACGTTTACGAATGCGCTAAAAGGTCATCAAGATGGTATTTTAGCGTCACTTGATACTGTTCAACCTAGTAGTCATGTAAACAAAGAGACCGCAGAAAAGTTTTCCGCTCAATAAGCAAAGCTACTTTCTCGATTGATAAAAGAAGCCGAGGCATTTGCCTCGGCTTCTTTACATTTAACTTCAAATTCTGGGTTCAACGTCGCGCTAGAAGCGTTTTCCTAAGCTTATTTGTAGACCTTCATAGCTGTCGTAAAAGTCTTCAAAACCCATATCTGCGACATTGTAGATGTACTCTGCGCGTAACCAGATATCTTTACTCATATCCCAATGAACTCCAGCTCCCACGTTAAACAGTGCGCCAGAGTCGTCAGTCACTTTCTGGGCATTTGGAACATACATTTCTGCTTGAGTCCCCAAAGCGGTCACGCGGCCAAACAAAGAGAGTGGTGTGTCGCCTAGGTTGTCACTGGTCAATACCGCTGACATGCCCGCTTGGTAATAGTGCAAATCCAAATCTGTTTTTAGCGTGTCGTTCTTAAGCTCGTTTTGGGAGTAACGAAGCACACCTTCAAACGCAAGGTATTGATTAACATGATAGCCCCAGCCAACAGTGATATGCGGTGTGGACCACTCATTGTCTCTGTCTGATCCAAAATACGGCGTATCGAAACCAACGTTACCAGTACCTAGATAAAAATAAGATTGATGAGTTTGTTCTTGAGCAGCAAAAGTCGGCACACTGATGGTCAAGGCAGACAATAATAGGATGGCGTTTTTCATAACTTGACGATAACCTTTGTAAAAGACCGTTGTAATGATTTGTGTTAATATTAATTTAATCAATAAGATAGATGGCGCTTATCATATCAGTTTTTGTTCAAAGGTAGTGATTTTCGAATGGGAATTGTTGCGCTAAAGCATACTTCCTACTTATGAAAGTGGACTAACTGGATATGGTGACGAAAGCCAATCAAATAAGAGAGAAGGAAAGTAAAGTGGCTGAATTCAAATATAAAAATCTGACTCAAGAAGAACAAGACAAGTTAGACGCAGCGACATTTCGTCGTTTATTGGCGCATTTAGATGCAAACAAAGATGTGCAAAACATCGACCTGATGATCCTTGCGGGCTTCTGTCGTAACTGCTTTAGCAAATGGTACAAAGCAGAGGCTGAAAATCTCGGTTTGGATTTAGATATTGATGACGCTCGCGAACGTGTTTACGGCATGACTTATGATGAGTGGAAACAAAACCATCAACCAGCAGCAACGCCAGAACAATTGGCCGCGTTTGAAGCGCGTCAGAAAAAGTAATCCCAATCAATAAAAAACAGCCCGCACATAAGCGGGCTGTTTTTTTACATTCGAATTTGCATCTTAAGCGGTAATTGGACCGCAACATGCCGGCTCAACACAGCCTTTCGCTTGAATGACTTCAAGTTGCGCGAGGTAAGGTTGAATATCACCGATGTTCTCTTTTACCCATGCTAAGTCGTAATACGTATCTAAGTAACGCTCACCAGAGTCACATAGAAGTGTCACGATAGAGCCTGTTTCACCGCGTTGTTTCATTTCGCAGGCCAGTTGAAGTACACCGTAGAGGTTCGTCCCCGTAGATGCACCGACTTTACGTCCAATCAGCTGAGAAACCCAATGCGCGGTCGCGACACTTGCCGCATCAGGAACTTTTCGCATCTCATCAACAACACCGGCGATAAAGCTTGGCTCAACACGTGGTCGGCCTATGCCTTCAATTTTGCTGCCAGTATTGCCTTTTAATTCATTGTTGCCGGATTGGAAGGCATCGTAAAACACTGAGTTTTCGGGGTCTACCACACACAGTTTGGTGTCGTATTTTTGGTAACGAATAAAGCGGCCAATGGTTGCTGATGTGCCACCAGTTCCTGGACTCATCACTACCCAACTCGGAATTGGGTGATCTTCTAACTGCATTTGGCTGAAGATCGAGTTCGCGATGTTGTTGTTGCCGCGCCAATCAGTTGCACGTTCAGCATAAGTAAATTGATCCATGTAGTGACCATTTAACTCTTGAGCCAAACGTCGAGACTCGTCATAAATCTGATCTGAGCGTTCAACAAGGTGTGCTTTGCCACCGTAAAACTCAATTTGTTCAATCTTTTTACGCGCGGTGGTTTTTGGCATAACGGCAATGAAAGGTAAGCCAAGTAAGCGAGCAAAATACGCTTCTGAAACGGCTGTGCTGCCTGAGGAGGCTTCAATTACTGTGGTTTCAGGACCAATCCACCCATTACAAATCGCATAAAGAAACAACGAACGCGCCAATCGGTGTTTGAGAGAGCCTGTTGGATGCGTGCTCTCATCTTTTAGGTAGATATCGATACCATCAAGAGAAGGCAGTTCGAGTTTAAATAAATGAGTATCAGCAGAGCGTTGAAAATCCGCTTCAATTTTACGCACTGCATTGTTGATCCAGTCGTGGTCAGTATACATGGCGTCTCTCCTTGGAAATCGATAGATAAGCATTAGATAGGGATAATTTACCTATAAGGTGAGAGAAAAACTTTGCTATAGTTGCTCTTGATGGGTATTGGTATAGAAAAATTTTCTACTTTTTATGGTCTTTATAGAAATGAAATTAGATCGAGTCGATAAACAGCTACTTGCTTTGCTACAAACCGACAGCACCTTGTCATTAAATGACTTAGCAGAGCGAGTCAATCTGACAACAACACCATGCTGGAAGCGTTTAAAAAGGTTGGAAGAGGAAGGCTACATTGAAAAGCGCGTCGCGTTACTGAGCGCAGAAAAACTCGACTTGTCTTTTATCGCTTTTGTTCAGCTAAAAACCATCGATCACTCCGAAGATTGGTATCACCATTTTGTCACAACAGTGAGTGATTTCCCTGAGGTGATGGAGTTTTATCGTATGGCCGGCGAGTATGACTACATGATGAAAGTGCTGGTGAAAGATATGAAGTGCTTTGACGAGTTTTATAAGCGCTTAGTGAATAGTGTAAAGGGGCTCTCTAACGTGACTTCAACATTTGCAATGGAGTCGATTAAATATACCACTGAGTTGCCAATTCGAAGCTAATCTAAGTTTACAGTTACTGGAATAATAGTTGTTACTGACGAGACATTAAAATGGAATGTAAGAGTGACATTATTCCAGTTTTAAAATACAAATCTCTTTTATTAAATATAAACGAGATTCGTTCTTGCTTTTATTTGTGTATTAGATAATTATGTTTTTCTAATCTGTTAATGTCCATACAGCATAGCCCGCCAAAAATTAACGCAATTTTTCTTCATTATTTTTCCTGTTTTATTTTGTTGAATATTCACTCTTTCTAAATTAATTAATTACATTAATTTAAACGTTTGCTTCGCGTTTTTTCGGGTAATTTTCTCGTCATTTATCAGAATTTATTTTTACCCTTAATATAGTAGTAAATACTTAAGTAATAAAGTCATCAACAATAGGGATGGCGATTAATAAAACATCGTATTATTATCTCGCCCCTTGAGATGTAACAAATTATTACTAAAAATGAACAGAAATTATTATTTGATTTTTCTTGCTGCTTTACTTGCTGGTTGCGGTGGAGGAGGTGACTCCAAGCCGAGCAATACAAGCTCTCCAACTTCTATCACGAAGCAGAGTCGTCCACAGCTGATTGTTGAAGATGCCTCGTTGCAGTTTGAGGGTGTGGGAACCATCACTCAGACACTATTGAGCAACGTTCGCGGCTCAGTATCTTACCAAGTCATTGATTCAAATCCGCCGAATGTGGTGAGGGTGAATGATTCGGGTGTATTTCAAATCCTGCGTCCAGGCACCGCGATAATTCGTGCAACAGATACCAGTTCTGTGTATGAATCTTCTGAAACGACGTTTTCGGTCACGGTTGAACGAGGTTTTAACAATGATCTTTCTGCCAGTGATTTAAGCCTAGTTGCACTCGATCCTGACGGGAAAGCTCTGACCGTGCGCGGGCAGAAAGGTAAACTGACTTACCAAGTCGAAAGCGGGCAGAGCCTCATTCAAGTTGATGATAACGGCGTTGTTTATTCACTTGGTTCTGCGGGTCAGGCTTCTGTACTGATTTCCGATTCAGGTAACGACTTATATCTACCTAAGCAAGTTCGTGCAACCGTGACATTGTATGCGATAGGTGCTGAGCAACTTAAATTTGCCTTAATCGAAGATGAGTATCGAGACGGTTTAACCTTAGCGCCTTCACGTTTGGATAAAGTTGAAACGCAAGATATCACTTACAAAATTCTGCGCAGCGAACCAGACAACGAGGTTGCCGAGTTACTAAACCCAGAAACGGGTTTGCTTTTGATCCACAACGTTGGTCAGGTAACCGTTGAGGCGACAGCAACATACAGCGATGCTTTCTTAAACAAGCAGCAAGTCGCTCAGTTTGTGGTCGATGTGAAACCGGGTCAACGTCAAGCCATCAGTATTGCGAATATCGCTAAGACGTATGAAGATGGTGGACGCATCTTCCCTCAAGTTGCGCACGCTCGCGGCGATTATGGATATCGCATCATCAATGGTGAAGACGTTGTCGCTAAAACGACGGATGGTGAAGCGTTGCTGATCAAAGGCGTTGGTAGTGCAGAAGTTGAAGCCTACGAATACGACTTGCGTAATTATCCAGCAAGTAAAACCCGCTTCAACATTGAAATCGAACGCGCACCTCATCCGGCAATGAAAGACGTGGAAATGTCTCTCACTTATCAGCCTAAACTGGCTATTCCAATGGCGTTTGCTGGTCAGAAAGGCAAAGTCAGTCTGATTGGTGGGTTGCCTGAAGGTCTTCGAATGAAGGATGGCAACTTAGAAGTGGATACCGCGGGCGAATATCGTCTTAAGTTTGAAGATGATGGCGGTGACTTTTACCAACCAATTCAATTCAATGTTGTGATCAAAGTTGCGAAAGCGCAAGGCCAAGCGATGACGACGCAAGATTATGAAATGGTATACAGCAAAGACTACGATTTTAACTTGCAGCGTGATTTTGGTTTAACGGCTAGCAATGATCATTTGGAAGTCGTTGACAATACTTCTCCAGGTGTTGCAGATGTTATTGGTGACGGTCTTATTCGTGTCTACAAAGCGGGTCAAACGACGTTAACGGTTCGCAGGAAAGAGAGTGCAAATTACACGGCCGGTCCAGATCAAAAAGTTCGCTTCAACATTCTGAGTGCGCCAAGCCGAATTGCTATCCAGTCAGGCGTAGTAGAAGGTACGTGGAACATCAACCAACCTTATGTCCAAAAACCATCGATTCTCGGTACGGTTGGCGAAGTGAGCTACCGATTTGCGACGGATTCTGCAACCGATGTGGTTTCCTTAGATCGCAAAACGGGTGATATGCGCATTCTGAATGCGGGCAGCACCAGAGTTATTGTGTCGGACGCAGGTAACGATAAGTTTACTCCAGGTGAAAGTAGCTTTGCTGTAACGATTAAACAAGGTAGCAACCCTGTTTCTATTACTTATCCAACTCTGGACTTTTCTGCTGGTGCGGTTATCACACCTGTGATGAGTGGGGGAGAAGCCAAAGCAAGCTACCGTCTGATTAACCAAGCTGAGCCGGTGGTTGAGTTGTTATCTTCAGATTCTGGTCGTTTGAAAGTGCTGCATGCTGGCGACTACCAAGTGGAAGTGACGTTAACTGCACGTAACTATACAACTAAAACCGTATTGGTTAACGGCACCATTAATAAAGCGGATCATCCAGGTCTTACGACGAAGCTTCAAACTGTGGAATTTACGCCATTTAAGACGATTAGTTTGGACTTTGGTAAAACGGTAGGCACTCGCACTTACTCATTTGCTGATACCGTGAGCGAAGAGCTTGCCACGTTAGACAATGCGAAAGCTGAGTTGACGCTAACTAATTACTCTCAATATCACTCTATTGCGTTGGATATTTCTGAGAGTGAATCGCGAGATTACAAAGCGTTACCAAGAACAAGAGTCACGGTTAATGTCGATTTAGCGGAATCGGGTGTTGCAGATAAATACACACAACTTGATAGCGAACAAACCGTCATCGTCAGTACCCTCAGTGCCCCACAGTTTTCCAATTTAGAAGAAAGTGAGTTTGGCATCATGGGGTCGCGTTCGGTACGTGAACCGACGGATGATGAGCTGCAAAAATTTGGCAAAGGTAAGGTCGCGCTGTTCTTGTTAAAACCAGTGGGTAGCGATGACCGAACCAAACAAAAGGCAGTCTGGGTACATGTTGCTCGATTTGATGGCTGTACTGCGGATCTGTTTTCTGATGATCTAAAACCATTCGATGCAATTGATTATGATGCTGCAGGCTATTGTGCGAACGGTAGTACGATTCGCATGACTCGCTTTTTAGTGATTGACGACTCTAAACTAGAAAACATTGAGTATGAGTTGGCAGCGCCTATCGTGTACTACCGTCGCGGTCAACGTGAGTTCTTAGCGAGTGATGACGGCGGTTTTTATGCCAAGCCAAATGTGGTGTACGGAAAAAGCAAGTATGGCTATCCGAAATCACTTTATGAGTGGTCAGTGGTAACCATGAAGTATCAACCGAATTAATCATCGTTTGATACCTACTAAAAAGGAGTGCAGAGCACTCCTTTTTGCGTCTAATGCGCGCGGGTTACTTCGTGTAGCGCATGACTCCTTCTTGTACGGCTGTCGCCACCAAATGACCTTGCTGGTTATAAATTTCGCCACGCACTAAGCCTCGAGTATTACTCGCCGTTGGGCTTTCTATTGCGTACAAAAGCCATTCATCCATCTTGAAGGGACGATGGAACCAGATTGAATGGTCAATCGTCGCAACTTGGAAATTCGGCGTCATTAACGACACTTCATGTGGATGCATCGCCGTGACCAAAAATCCCCAATCTGACGCGTAAGCCAACAAGTATTGATGAATCAGTTGGTTATCTGGCATCTCACCGTTAGCACGAATCCAAAGGTACTGTTTTGGCTCCGCTTTTTTGGGTTTTAGAGGATTGATCACCGTGACAGGGCGAGTCTCAATCGGTTTTTCTCCGCAGAATGTTTTACGCAAGCGCTCTGGCAGAAACTCCGCGATATGACTTGCGAGTTCACTCTCTGAGGCGAAGTTTTCAGGCCCCGGAATATCTGGCATGGCTTTCTGGTGATCGAACCCCGGTTGATCGCCGTGATAAGAAGCCGTTAGGTAAAAAATAGGTCGTCCATTTTGCACTGCTTTAACGCGTCTGGTGCTAAAGCTACGTCCATCTCTTAAATTTTCCACATCGTAAATGATCGGCTTTTCAGGGTCTCCAGGGTAGAGAAAATAGCTATGGAAGGAGTGTACAGTGCGTGTTTCTTCTACTGTATAACGCGCCGCTGAGAGGGCTTGTCCAATCACTTGGCCGCCGTAGACTTGAGGTAAACCTAGGTTTTCACTTTGTCCACGAAACAAGCCTTCTTCTAATTTTTCGAGTTGTAGTAGGCTGAGCAATTCTCGTAATGGTTTACTCATTGTGTCTCCTCACCGATGTGTTTTTTCTTCACGTTACCTCAAGATCTGATGATCTGTGAAGTGACTTTGTTTAGAACTGTTGAGTGACTTAATAGTAGTCTCATCCTTAAACCTACGAATAAGGCAAAAGGAATAGTAACAACGTTTCTGCTTTGCAGGAAAAGTCCGGCTAGTCCTAATTATGAAACGAAATCAATTGTTTGAAAAATTCTAACTTAGTCAAACTATTGTCAAATAAAAGAAAGGAAACAAGACAGTTTTATATTCCAACCCTATACTTATCCCGATTTAATACTCTTCTTGAGGAATATATGAAAAAAACACTACTACTTGTTACTTCTTTACTTTTTGGCGCTGCGTTAGTGGGTTGCCAAACTTCTCAAACAACAGAAATGGAATCTGCTGAGGCGTCAATGAAGACAATTACAGGTACAGTGGCTTACCGTGAACGTATTGCTCTACCACCAAATGCTGTGGTTACGGTAACACTAGAAGATGTGTCTTTGGCTGATGCGCCATCTAAACTTCTAGCAAAACAAACGTTCGAAACAGAAGGTAAGCAAGTTCCTCTTTCGTTTGAGCTGAGTTACGACAGCAACGAAATTAAACCGAATCACACTTACAGCGTGCGCGCGCGTATTGAAGTGGATGGTAAATTGCGTTTCATCAGTGATACGCATAACGGTGTGATCACAGACGAAGCACAAACTCACCAGTTGGATATTCGTCTAGTTGGTACGCGTTAATACCAAACATAGAGAACAAAAATGGCAGCCTAAGGCTGCCATTTGTATTTTCTGAGGGCGATTTTCCCTATCTCAGACACTTCGATCCCTTCAGCTTCTAATTTCTGCTTTTGCCTGTCTAAGTCTCTGCCTTTCAGCGATATCTTTCCTTGGCTATTGATGACTCGAAACCAAGGCAATTTGCTACCTTCTGGCAAATTCCCAAGAGCTTTCCCTACGTGTCTGGCGTATCCCGGATAGCCTGCCATTTTGGCAATTTCGCCGTAGGTCGATACTTTTCCTTTTGGAATTTGGTGAATTACAGCAAAGATTTGCACTAAAAATTGGTCCATACTGAAACTGTCCGTTGTGGCTTGCTAAGGAATGGTAATACACACGACTTGTATTTCGCTAACAGTTCTTGTGCATGGTTAACATTTGTTGCTAGTGAGTTAGATGCCTTTTTAAAGCCCTTTTAACTAAAGACAAATTGGTGCATCAAGCGCACGAAATACAAATTAACGATAAGCTAAGCTTGAATCTAGACCCACTCAACGACTTTAGATACCCAGTTTTATTTGCCGTTGAGTTACCAAGTTGGTGGGGAAGCCAGGAGGCGCTATGATTTTTTCAACACTTCAATTTTTCATCACAACTTTTCTTGCTGTTGTGTGTGCCCGAGCGATGAGTTTGAGTGAGGGCGAAATCCCAGTACTCGCGCTCATGATCCCGGCATTATGGCTGTTGCCTCAAGGTGGCCTTGCTGGCTTAGTGTTGCTCGGCGCTATGATGGTGTTTGGCGCGACGCTTTCGATGCAGCCCATTGCGTTGTCTGTAGGCGTGCTGATTCTATTCCCGTTACTTATGGTGGTGTTCTCACATCGCAGCTCTCTTGGCGTTCTCCTTACCACCGGTTTGATTGTGATTACCTTACAAGTAGGGCTGATGGTCACGCAACAAGGCGGTAAGCTTGATGGTTCAGCTTGGGTGACCGTGGTTCAAACGTTGTCTGTTGTGGTCATGTGGTGGGCAGCAACGCATTGGAAACGCTCAGAAAAACACAGCTGGTGGCCTTTGCTTTTACTATTGCCTCTATGGATTGCCGATCTTCATTACGCGGTGCTGGTGGCGTTGAGCATTACTGGGATGTTGGCTTCGATGGAAACACTCGCCAAATTAAAAGACTCGATTCGCTGGAGTAAGTTGCTTTGTTGGACACTACCAACCGTCGGTTTTGCAGCGTTGGTGGTGAGCCCGAATACAGATGTACCAAATCCTGTATTTGTGGTCTGGATCTGTTTGTTGGGTACTGCTTGGATGACGGACTACATCTTACGTAGTAGTGACGAGCAGGCGGAGTTATAAAATAGTTGTAGGCGTTCAGAGGAAAAAGTGACCCGTGCGGCAGACTGTTGAATTGATTGTGAAACAATAAGTGAATTAGTATATGTTCATCATTTCATAATTATTCTACTTTCCATAATAATAACCACACTGTAAGTGGTTAATTTTAGATAAGTTTGTCATGATCACACTTGCTCGAACGCTGCTGCTTTTCGCTTGTCTGTTACCAAGCATTCATGTAAAGGCCGAACCTTCATTACAGCCTCACTATAAAATCGCGACGGAAGCGGATGATGTTGTCACTCGCGTTTTATTTGATGCGGTATCCACTGAATTTGGTGTGAGTGTTGAGTACATCAACTACGCGAGTTTTGATGCCATTTTAGATGCAGTCGCGAATGAAGACGCAGACTTTGCTGCAAACATTACCTATACCGATACTCGCGCCGAGCGTTTCAGCTATTCCCGACCAACAAACATTGAATACACATACCTATATGGGCTGAGCGACTCGACATTAGATGACATTTCGCGTGTTGGTGTGCCTCAAAACACCATCTACTCAGAACTGATCAAACAGTATCATCCAGAGTTAAAACAAGTTCCCTATAAAGGCCATAACGAAGCAGTACGTTTGCTACAAACTGGTTTAGTGGATGGCGTGGTTGATGCGATCAACCAACTCAAACCAATGCTGTTGGAAGGGTTTGATGCCAAAATGCTCAACGATCAGATCTCCATCAAACCCGTTTCTATCATCAGTAAAAAAGGTCACCACTTAGAAGAGTTGGATACCTTTGCCTCGTTTATTCATGGTGAAGCGGTACAAAAGCAACTTCGTGAGCAAATCGCGTTGTATCAATTTGAGTTGAGACGTTCAGCCCTGCGAGATGCGATCAAGTTACTGCCTGTTAATTTAAAAGAGCCAATTCGAATCAAAATGGAATCCATCTTTCCTTACGTGGTGTACAACCCTGATGGCACCGTACAAGGGATGACAGCCGATATCGTTCTACAAAGCTGTGAAATTCTGGATTTAAACTGTGTGATCATCAGTGAGCCTAACGAAAGTTGGGAGTCGATGTATCGCCAGTTTATGAAAGGTGAATTTGATATTTTGGCACCATTAACGGTGAGCAGAGAACGGCATGAATTCAGCTATTTTCCAAGACCACACTATTCACCAGCTTCAGTGATGGTCAAGCGATTGGGCTACAAGCCAAACACCTATTCCCATGTGTCACAATTGATCTCTGAAAGAATCGGTGTAGTCAAAGACGATTTCTTCGATCAAATGATGACTCAGCTTTTACCGTTGAAAGAGCTTGAGCGTTTTAACACGCAGCACGATCTTATTGAAGCATTGCTTAAAGGGGAGGTGGATTACATCCCGATGGATACGGCAATGCTCAACCATTTCCTTCGTTTGAGCGAGCTTGTGCCCATCGAACAAGATACCGCGATAGGGGAGTTTTACAGTTCGCAGTTGTCTATCGGCCTCGTCGCGAATGAACGCGGTGCAATGTTAGCGCCATATTTTAGCCGCGCGATCGCGATGTTGGGCGTTGACAAAATTGTGGCTCAATACGATTTGCGTCCAGATTGGCGCACGGCGTTAGAGTATGAGGTGCGATTGGCAACACAAACCCAAGCGGTATTTCTATTCGTACTTGTATTGGCAATTTGTGTTTCTCTCTATCTGTATCGTCAATCCAACACCGATAATTTAACTGGGTTGAGGAATCGTCGCTCTTTGCAAGTTAAGTATCGCCAAGGGGTGAATAAGGATTTGGCGATTCTTTATTTAGATATTAATCACTTCAAACAAATCAACGATACCTACGGTCATTTAGCCGGTGATGAAGTGCTGCAATTGCTTTCGCTGAAGATACATCGAGTGTGGTCTGGGCGAAGCTATCGTATTGGCGGAGACGAATTTATTTTGCTCGGATACCCAACACAAATAGAGCTTTCGAGAGCCGTTCAAGAACTGAGTCGATTGGATGTTACCGATAAATTGTGCGCGGAGCTGAAAACTGTCACGATTTCAGTTGGTGTTTCTGAGAAACGAAAGCAGCACATGAGCTTGGAACAAGCGCTGCATTTGGCGGATGAAGACATGTACGTAAGCAAACATTCTTCTCGTCATTATTCTGGTTCTAGCGACTATCTTGTTCAGTCTTAAATGGATGAATTGATCGAGTTTTGTCCAAACGAATGAAGAATAGTGGATTTAGCGGTTTTTGCCCTTGCATTATGAAGGCCGATACTGAATAATCCCCAACATCATTTGAGGCAAGCCCTCAAAAAAGAATTATGGGGCTCTGGTCCTCTCGCAACAATAGCTCGTGAACTCGGTCAGGTCCGGAAGGAAGCAGCCGCAGCGTGTGACTTGTGTGCCGGGATGTGGCTGGGGTCCCACCCTTTAAAAGCCCCGCTTATATAGCGGGGCTTTTTCGTTTTTAACATCTCTTTTTGCCTTGAGCACTTTACTTTATAATCACGCTTGTTTTAATTCGCCAAGTATTCACTTTCCACCTGAGATATTGTCATGATTTCAAAAAACCAACTAAAACTGCTTCGAGCTTTGGGCCAAAAGAAACAGCGTAAAGCGCATGGTTTGTTTCTTGTTCAAGGTGAAAAGAACGTATTGGAGTTGGCGAGCAGCTCATTGGTTGTGAAGCAAATTTTTGCTACGGCAGACTTTTTGGAAAGTCACTGCCAAGAGCTGAGTGGTTTTGAGTGCGTTGAAGCGTCGCTTGATGATCTAACCAAAGCAAGTACGCTTGTGAGCAACAACGCCGCCATTGCTGTGGTAGAGATTCCAAACGTAAAAGAACCACAGGCAAAGGGCTTGATGATTGCTCTGGATGGTGTTTCAGACCCAGGTAACCTAGGTACGATTATCCGTGTAGCTGACTGGTATGGCATTAAGCACATTATTGCGAGCACTGACTGTGCAGACCCGTATAACCCAAAAACCATCAGCGCGACAATGGGCAGTTTTGGGCGTGTGCAAGTGAGTTTGGTTGATTTGCCAAGCTACTTAGCTGAAGCAAATTTGCCAGTGTATGGTGCTTTCCTTGAAGGTGAGAGCGTGCATAAAACTGAGTTTTCAGCAGAAGGTATTTTGTTGATGGGCAGCGAGTCACACGGTGTGCGAGAAGAAGCGTCCAAGTTCGTGACAGATAAGATCACGATTCCTGCTTTCGGTGGCGCAGAATCTTTAAACGTAGCAATGGCGACGGGCATCATTTTGGACAACATGCGTCGTCAGCACAGCTAATCGTATCAACGAATTTTAGATACAAAAAAAGCGTAACGGCCTAGGCGATTTCAAGCTGAGGTTCATTACGCTTTTTTCGTTTTGAATGCGGTTATTTTTCTAACATATCCAACTTGTTTGGCACGCCATTCCATTTTTCCGCTTCATCCATCGCTGGTTTCACTTCAGTTTGTACCGGCCAGATTTCTGCGAGTTCGGCGTTGAGCTCTTTGTAGATGGTTTGATCTTCAGGCAGCTCGTCTTCTTGGAAGATTGCCGCTGCGGCACACTCGTCAACACACAAGCCACAGTCGATACATTCTATTGGGTTGATTACCATGAAGTTTGGACCTTCGTGGAAGGCGTCAGCCGGGCACACCGCGACACAGTCGGTGTATTTACATTGGATACAGTTATCGGTTACGACAAACGCCATGATAATCAGCTCTTAAGTTAGTCAAAATCAAAGAAGGGGGATAATACTCATCCCAAGGCAAAATTCAACATTCACCAAGTTAAATCCGTCGTCCAACCTTGATTTAGTATGACAGACAATTCAATTTCTCGTAAAATGCGCGCCATTGTGAGCTGGGGGCCGTTAGGTTTTTTGGCTAAGACACCTACTATAACGAGACATCGATATGATTCGTATTAATGAAATTAAGCTTCCTCTTGATCATGAGGAAGGCGCGCTATTAGACGCGATCACTAAAAAACTTGGCATTCCTGCTGAGAAAGTTATCTCTTTTAACGTCTTTAGACGCGGCTACGATGCTCGTAAGAAAACCAATATTCATCTTATTTACACGCTAGACATCATCGTTGAAGGCGATGAAACCGCGTTGCTAGCGAAGTTCGCAAACGATCCTCACGTTCGCCAAACGCCAGACATGGAATACAAGTTTGTTGCGAAAGCACCTGAGAACCTAACAGAGCGCCCAATCGTCATCGGTTTTGGTCCATGTGGTCTGTTTGCTGGTTTGGTGTTGGCTCAAATGGGTTTCAACCCAATCATTGTTGAACGCGGTAAAGAAGTACGTGAACGTACTAAAGATACTTTCGGTTTCTGGCGTAAACGCACGCTAAATCCAGAATCAAACGTACAGTTTGGTGAGGGCGGTGCGGGTACGTTCTCTGACGGTAAGCTGTACAGCCAAGTGAAAGATCCAAACTTCTACGGTCGCAAAGTGATCACTGAATTTGTTGAGGCTGGCGCACCAGAAGAAATTCTATACGTAAGTAAACCGCACATCGGTACTTTCAAGCTGGTGACGATGATCGAGAAAATGCGTGCGACTATCATCGAGCTAGGTGGTGAAATTCGTTTCAGTACTCGTGTTGATGATCTTCATATGGAAGACGGTCAAATCACAGGCGTGACATTGTCAAACGGTGAAGAGATCAAATCTCGTCACGTGGTATTGGCTGTTGGTCACAGTGCGCGTGATACATTTGAAATGTTGCACGAACGCGGTGTGTACATGGAGGCGAAACCATTCTCGGTTGGCTTCCGTATCGAGCACAAGCAATCGATGATCGACGAAGCGCGTTTTGGTCCAAATGCGGGTCACCCAATTCTTGGTGCTGCGGATTATAAACTGGTTCACCATTGTAAAAATGGTCGTACCGTGTACAGCTTCTGTATGTGTCCAGGCGGCACTGTTGTTGCGGCGACATCTGAAGAAGGTCGCGTAGTGACGAACGGCATGAGCCAATACTCTCGTGCAGAGCGTAACGCAAACAGTGCGATTGTTGTGGGTATCTCTCCTGAGGTGGATTACCCGGGTGATCCTCTAGCAGGTATCCGTTTCCAACGTGAACTTGAATCTAACGCTTACAAACTAGGCGGCGAAAACTACGATGCGCCAGCACAGAAAATCGGTGACTTCCTGAAAGGTCGCGATCCAAGTCAACTTGGTGATGTTGAGCCATCATTCACGCCGGGCATTAAGCTCACAGACTTATCGAAAGCGCTGCCTCCATTTGCGGTAGAAGCGATTCGTGAAGCCATTCCAGCTTTCGATCGTAAGATCAAAGGTTTTGCATCTGAAGATGGCCTGTTGACTGGCGTTGAGACTCGTACCTCTTCACCAGTTTGCATTAAGCGCGGTAAAGATTTCCAAAGTGTAAACTTAAAAGGCTTCTACCCTGCGGGTGAAGGTGCAGGTTACGCTGGTGGTATTCTTTCTGCTGGTATCGATGGTATTAAAGTCGCAGAGGCGGTTGCGCGTGACATCGTTGCAGCAATGGAAAATGCATAATTAAATCACTTTTTGATTTGATGAAAGCCAGTCAGTTTTGCTGACTGGCTTTTTTGTATGTGCTGCATAGCTAATTAGGATTAGTGAGCATTTTCTGCGCGACATTTGAGACGTTTCCTCGTCATGTCTCTGGCTTTTGTTGGTGTTTACTTCTGCAGATAAATTTTTCTTACTGGGATAAATATGCAACAAGATTTAGCTTGAGAGCAGTAGATAAATGAATTTTGATAGAGATCAATAGACTACGCCTATGAACAAAATTGCTAATTTCCATTTAGTAAAATCAAGAAAGTAGACGACACTTATCTTAGGGCCGCAATAAAATGCCGCTAAGGAGATAAGAATGCATTCATTAAAAGTAAAAGATTACATGACGTTGCAAGCGGTGACTTTCACTAAAGACATGTCACTCACAGCCGCTTTGAACAAAGTGATGCAGAGCGTGACGCTTGGTGGTCCAGTCATTGATGAAAACGAAAAAGTAGTGGGGTTCTTATCTGAACAAGATTTGTTAGATAAGTTGGTGAAAGCCAGCTACCACTGCCAAGATACACATACTGTGCAAGAGTGTATGCATGAAGATGTGTTGTCCGTCTCGCCAGAAATGTCGGTCATTGAATTGGCGGATATGATGAAAGTCGGTAAGCCAAAAATGTACCCAGTAGTTGACGACCGAGGAAAGCTTGTTGGCATCATCACTCGCCGTGATGTTCTGCGCGCTATTGGGATGACGTTAAACGAATGCTTTAAACATCCAGTTTGATGACGACATCGACATGACTACTTCGGAAAGGCGCTGCGGCGTCTTTCTTTTTTTCGGAAAAAGGCTGAGGTTGAGCGAAGTGGTTATTTTTCGCTTTTAACAAAATTCGTCTTGACCTTGGAGCTAGCTCCAAGGTTTATCCTTAGTGGTAGATGAACAGTCTCAACCAATAAGGAAAACAAACTATGTGTACAAAACATCAAGGTTGCCAGTCAGGCAAAATCAAAACTGCGGTGCCACTCAGCGCCCATGACTCTTGCTGCGCTCCAACTAAACCGACGCTAAATATTGCTCAAGCGGGTGTTGATACTGTTGAAAGCTCTTGCTGTAGTGGAGGCAGTTGCAGTTCGGACACCGCCGATGAAGAAGGCCCCGCGGAACTGCGAGAATCCTCAGTCCGTAGCAGTTGGCTCGTGTCCGACATGGATTGCCCATCTTGTGCGCAAAAGCTTGAAAAAGCCATCATGTCATTGCAAGGCGTTACGAATGCCAAAGTCCTTTTTGCTACAGAAAAGTTAGTTGTCGATTTTGATGACCATTCCCTAAGTTTGATCATCGAACAAACAGCGCGCCAAACTGGTTTCCCGCTTTCTGCGCTGGATAAACCAAAGCAAAAGAAAGAGAACAAAGGCTGGTTCGGTTTTGTTCAAGACAATCTACAGATTTTATCGATCGCAGGTGCAATGGCATTTGCGGGCCTTGTCGCAAGCATCAACCCTCAGCTTAGTAGCTGGATTTTTACTTTAACCTGTTTGCTGGGTTTGTATCCTATTGCCCGTAAGGCAGTCAAACTGGCTCGTGGTGGCACACCATTTGCCATTGAAACACTGATGAGTGTTGCAGCATTAGGTGCGTTGTACTTAGGTGAAACCGCAGAAGCCGCGATGGTGTTATTGCTCTTCCTTATTGGTGAAAAGCTAGAAGCATACGCATCGTCGCGAGCTCGAAGTGGCGTTCAGGCCTTAATGGATTTGGTGCCAGAAAACACCACGCTGATCATTGATGGTGTACGCAAAGAAGTACCAGCGTCTCAGCTTCAACCTGGGGACGTCATTGAAGTGGCACCTGGCGGTCGCTTGCCTGCTGATGGTGTATTGATGACGACGTTAGCCAGCTTTGATGAAAGTGCATTGACCGGTGAATCAGTTCCTGTTGAGCATGAAGAGGGCGGGAAAATCATGGCGGGGGCGGTGGTAGTCGATAAAGTAGTGCAGGTGCAAGTGACCTCCCGCCAAGGTGAAAATGCCATTGACCGCATCCTTCATTTGATTGAAGAAGCTGAATCGCGCAAAGCGCCGTTAGAACGATTCCTCGATAAATTCAGTCGCTGGTACACGCCACTTATGATGCTGGTGTCTCTTGCTGTCATCGTTACGCCACCATTACTGTTCGCTCAACCTTGGGAAACATGGGTGTACCGTGGTTTAGCATTGCTCTTAATCGCTTGTCCTTGTGCCTTGGTTATTTCAACGCCTGCTGCGATTACGTCGGGTCTGGCTGCTGCGGCACGCCGTGGTGCATTGATCAAAGGTGGGGCAGCACTTGAGTTGCTTGGCAAAGTGGAGTCGGTCGCGTTTGATAAAACAGGTACGTTGACACAAGGTAAACCGCAAGTAACGGACGTGGTGACTTATGATGTAACAGAAGAAACACTACTGAGTTTAACGGCTTCTATTGAGGTGGGCTCAAGCCATCCTTTAGCGATTTCATTAGTGAAGCGAGCCGAAGAACAAGGCGTTTCGATTCCTGAGGCAAGTGATAAAACTGCTCAAGTCGGCTCTGGTGTAACAGGTTTGGTGAACGGTAAATTAGTGCAAGTTATTGCGCCATCAAAAGCGGACTTCCCTGTTTCTTCGAAAGTTGAACAACGTGTTATTGAACTGGAAGAACAAGGCAAAACCGTGGTGATCGTTCGTCACGATTACGAAGTTATTGGCGTGATCGCGTGGCAAGATACTCTTCGTCAAGATGCTCAACAGGCAATCGCCACGTTGAAAATGTTGGGCGTGAGTTCTGTGATGTTGACGGGGGACAACCCACGCAGTGCAGGAGCGATAGCCCATCAAATTGGTTTGGATTACAAAGCGAGCTTGTTGCCTGCCGATAAAGTGCGTTATGTGGAACAACTTTCTACTGAGCACACGGTTGCGATGGTTGGTGATGGTATTAACGACGCACCTGCGATGAAAGCTTCTAGCATTGGTATTGCGATGGGCGGAGGTACTGACGTCGCATTAGAAACTGCTGATGCGGCACTAACGCACAACCGCTTGGTTGAACTGCCAGCAATGATTGAATTATCACGTGCGACGCTCAATAACATTCGTCAAAACGTGGCATTGGCGCTTGGCTTAAAAGGCGTGTTCTTAGTCACCAGTTTATTGGGTATCACTGGGCTTTGGGTTGCGGTCTTGGCAGACAGTGGGGCGACTGCGTTAGTGACACTCAATGCGCTACGACTTCTGCGTTTTGAATCTAAACAAGTGCAATAACGCTATTCTCAAAGTTGCTCTATATTTAACCCGAGGCGTTTCTCGTCTCGGGTTTTTATGTTTCTGTGAGCACTATAAGTTTTGTGAATGTAATCTGAACCGTCGGACTTGTTGTTATGCAACGAAATGATAAGTTCGCCCGAATAATGTGATCTAAACCGTTTTAATTTGAAATTGTATATTTATTACATTTTATCAATGTGATTGTGATCACTCTATGTTGGTGCAAGGTTCGCTACAGTGCTCCTGTACCCAACAACTTACTAATGAGCTTATTGTTTACAAAATAAGCCACAATAAGGAGCGACATATGTCTCAAGCTGTATTCCATTTAGGTGTTACTGAAGCTGATCTTAATGGTGCAACTCTAGCCATCATTCCAGGTGATCCAGCGCGTGTTCAAAAAATCGCAGAACAAATGGAAAACCCTGTATTCCTAGCAAGTCACCGCGAATACACGCTTTACCGCGCAGAGCTAGACGGTAAGCCAGTTGTGGTTTGTTCAACAGGTATCGGTGGTCCATCTACCTCTATCGCAGTAGAAGAGTTAGCACAGCTTGGTGTTCGCACATTCCTACGCGTAGGTACGACTGGTGCAATTCAACCACACGTAAACGTAGGCGATATGATCGTGACAACAGGCTCTGTTCGTCTAGATGGTGCAAGCCTACACTTCGCTCCAATGGAATTCCCAGCAGTTGCAGACTTTGATGTTGCAACCGCGATGAAAGCAGCAGTTGAAGAATCTGGTGCAACAGTTCATATGGGTGTGACTGCTTCAAGTGACACTTTCTACCCAGGTCAAGAGCGTTACGACACATTCACTGGTCGTGTTGTGAAGCGTTTCCAAGGCTCTATGAAAGAGTGGCAAGACATGGGCGTGCTGAACTTCGAAATGGAATCAGCAACGCTACTTACCATGTGTGCAAGTTCTGGCCTGAAAGCAGGTTGTGTGGCGGGTGTAATCATCAACCGTACACAAAAAGAGATTCCAGATCATTCAACACTGAAAGAAACGGAAGCTCGCTCAATTAAAGTTGTAGTAGAAGCAGCACGTAAAATGCTTTAAGCGCTCACTTTAGTTGGCATTTAAACAAACAGAAAAACCCAGAGGCTTACCTCTGGGTTTTTCTATGCGCCTTGTTCAAGGTGCGGTTTTCTAGATTCTGAAACGCAAAGTGATTGAAGCTAGGATAGGCACTAAAAACAGGCATTAAAAAAGCAGCTCCAGTGAGCTGCTTTCGTGTTTTTAGAGGGCGACTAAATTTCGTCAGAACCGCCAGCGGCTTCAAACCATTTTGCAAGATGCGTTTTGAGATCTTTCAGCTCTTCAGGGCCGATAAGCGCAAGGCCAAGATCTTCTGCACGTGTAATGTCATTGTGACGAAGAGGGCGGAAGCTCACCAGCATAGCGCGTGCTTGTAGACCGCCTAGCAGGTCACGCAAAGATTCCAGTTTGTACAGCGTATCGTCACCATCATCGCGCATGCCTTTCGTTTTACACTCAATGATGTGCAGCTTGTTATTTACAACCGTTGCTACGTCTAGCTCGTTACGTACTTCACTTTCACCCAGCTTACGATATACCTGAACATTCAAAGAGCGATCTTGAATCGTTGGCATAGTGTCTTGGATTTGCTTCACAGTGCTGTGAACCAGGGTCTCCAACCATTCGCCGTTAGAGAATCGACGTGCGTCTTCGTTCGCGAAGGTCAAAATGCCATTTTCGTAAGTCGCGATCTGTGCTTCGACAAGATCCGACAGCAGCATGTTGAGTTCACGGTAGCCTTGTTGCTTCTCAGAGAGCTCCACATCCAGCTTCTGTTCCTTACGGCAGGTTGTCGCAAGGTAGTTGAGTGTCGCCAAGCCTGGGCCCAATTCTAGCGCATTTGACGCCCAGCGTTCGCCAAGCTCATACAGTTTTTGATCAAGAAGAGGAGGAAGGTCTACGTGGTGGAACTCGCCGCGCGCACCGAAAATGGTTAGGTAGTCGGAGATAGTAATGTGGTCTTCAACTTGCGTATCTTCTTTGCCATCTGGGTAAAGCCAGCAAAGTTTGTCACTGTTTGGTTCAACTACGAAGATAGGCCAGCGATAAGTACGGAAAACCTCGTAAACCGACAACAATCGATGACGAAGGCCACAGCTTGCGTTCAGTTTGACGTCTTCTCCACGGTCGTGAAGATCTTTCGCGAGCTTTTGAATCGATTGTTTAATCAGGGTTGTATTGACAGCAGACGGAATTTCAAAAAACTCAGAAGTAATCTCTCGCTGCTCTAACACGCTACTCAGTCGGTCAAACATATCTACCTGTGTTTTGTCACCAATGAATACGATATGTGTGCTTAAAGTGCGATTATCCAATAGAGGAGTGACCAATCTCACTGGGTCTTGGTCGATAATACCAACATGAACAGCCATAGATTTTCCTTTTTGTGTGGCCGCTCGAAAAGAGAAGTGCAAGGGATGAGCAGGCCATATTACCCATATGTAGACAAGGCCGAGAAAAAACAAGGGCGACTTCATAAAAAGTCGCCCTTATACAGCTGGTTGCATCAACTATTGCATAAAAATTTACAATTTAAAGCGATGGACTAATTCATTTTGCTGATGAGCAAGCTGAGTGAGAGATTCACTCGTATGAGTGATGCTTGACATCGCGTGGTAACTTTCATCCGCAATATTGTTGATGTATTCAATGTTGCGCGCAATATCTGCTGAGGTTTCGCTTTGCTCTGCTGCCGCTTGAGAAATGTGCGTACTCATTTGGCTGATTTCGATAATGAGTGCTTGGATCTCTTCCATTGAACTGTTCGCTTTCGAGGCTTGCTCAACCGACATTTCCATATCACTCATGCAGCTTTGAATCACTTGGTTGGCTGACTGAGAGCTCGATTGCAGATTGCTGATCATCGATTCGATTTCTGTGGTGGATTGTGTGGTTTTTGATGCCAGCACACGTACCTCATCGGCTACCACGGCAAATCCGCGTCCTTGCTCACCTGCACGTGCTGCTTCAATCGCGGCATTGAGTGCCAACAAGTTGGTTTGCTCAGCAATGTTGCGGATGACATCCAAAATTGAGCCAATTTGACCACTCATCTTTTGCAGTTCAGAAACGGCAGACACGGACTCGTGAAGGCGCGTTTCTAGCTGATTGATGGTCGAAATGTTACTACTCATGACATTTCGGCCTTCTTCGGATGCAGACTCAACACGTTGAACCATTTCCAAAGAGCCTTGAGCGCTTTGCGCAACTTCTTGAACCGAGTGAGACATCTCGGTCATAGCCGTTGCCACGTTGGCGGTCTGCTCACGTTGTGCATTCAGCTTAGATTGCGCTTGAGAAGACGTTCGTTCGTTCGTTGTCGCGGTCGAGGCTAAGTTTTCTGATGCTTCATTTAGCTTCACTAGAATGTCGTGCAAGCTGTCCGCTAACGTGTTGATATGGCCACTAACGCGGCTGAACTCGTTGTTAAAGCGAATATCAATACGTTGCGTCATATCGCCTTTAGTTAGGCTCTCTAGCGCATTGAGAATACGTGTTAATGGCTCACGCACACTTTGCGCGATGTGATAGCCGATAGCCGCCGCAAACAAAACCACAACTACACCAATCACAATCGCTTTCGTCACGCCAGCAGAGTAAATGTCACCGGCATCATCAAGAGATTCGTTTAGTTTGTCTGTTGCTGTCGTTGTGAATTGCTCAAGGATAGCCATCGTAGAATCGACTTTGTTAGCTAAGTTCGCAATGTTGTCATATAGAGCTGCGCGAGCGTTGAGGTAGTTGTTGTGTTGGTCTAGCACACCGCCACGCATACCTACGTCACGGGTAAATTGTTCTACGGATTCGCCAAAAGCTTTTTCTAACTCAGGAAGCTGAGTGACCAACCCACGGAACGCGTAGTTCAAGTGCGTTACTGCTTTACGGTTTTTCGTTACCGCTTGCGTAACAAACTCAGGATTGGAGCTGGCCAGCGCATCGGAAGTGATCACTTCGGCATCTTTGAGTTTGATGAAGTAGCTTTTCGCCATAACCTTCACTGAAATACTCGATTGGTCTGCAACGTATTCTTTCAGGCCAACAGAAAGTTCAGTGTTGAGTTTTTGAAAGCGGCGCGATGACTTCTGCACTTCTTCTTGTGCTGAAAACATTGCTTCATAGTTGTCCATCGCTTCGAGTGCTTCGGTAAAGTAGCTTTGCTCTAGCGTCTTCAGTTGAGAAAAAGGTTCGGCAAGAGAAGGGTAGATCTGGCTTGCTGATTCGAGCTGCGCCAAAGTGGATTCAAAACGTTGTTGAGATCTCGCAAACTCCTGACGCATTTCTTCCATGCGCTGTTTATTCTCAGTGGTCAGAAAATCTTTAAAAGACTTGTCGGCAGAAAGCAGTTCCACACTGGTTTGGTTAGATAACGATACAAGGGGCAACGATGATTTAGAGACGGTTTCAAATTTCCCGTGAATATCGTGCATTCCCCCCATCATAATGGCAATTGTGACAGCAAACAGGATGATTATCAGCGCAAAGCCCGCATACATCCTTTTAATAACTGAACCTCGCATAAGTGAGCTTCCTCTCCCAAAAATAGACAACATAAATAAGAATTGTCTTAAAAAAGTAACAAAATTCATTGGATTGTATTGAGTTCGTGACGCACGTTTTATGACGCATACGACAAAAAAAGCTTCGTTTATTAGCATTAGATTGATAATGTTAAGTGAACACTGTTTTTTATTGAGCTCAGCTTTGGGTTGGAGCATACTAAATGGGTTACACACCTTTATAAAATGGAGTCCCCATGGCGGAAGAAACTATCTTTAGTAAAATTATTCGTAAAGAAATCCCAGCAGACATTCTTTACCAAGATGATTTAGTGACCGCGTTTCGCGATATTAACCCTCGCGCGCCAAGCCACATTCTTATCATCCCGAACAAGTTGATTCCGACAACGAACGATGTGGAAGCAGAAGACGAAGCAATGATGGGACGCCTATTCACTGTGGCGAAGAAGCTTGCGAAAGAAGAAGGCATTGCTGAAGACGGTTACCGTTTGATCCTTAATTGCAACCCTCATGGTGGCCAAGAGGTTTACCATATCCACATGCACCTACTAGGCGGTCGTCCTTTAGGTCCAATGGTATTGAGCTAAGCTAATTTGAAAAGGGTGGTGCCTATGCCACCCTATTTATATTCTTTTCTGAGCACACATTTGCGGAGATAAATGTGAAATTAGGTGTGAAGCTGTTTGGACTGATTAGCTGGGTCTTGATGGCGTCTGGCTGCGCTAATTTGTCTGCGGGCAATTTGTTTAGCCACTACAGCGACCAGAATCAAGAAGTTTATCAGGCAGTTGTTGCTGGCAATTATGCCAACGCTGAGCAACTCCAATCGAGCGACGTCGGTGGCGAGATCCTTGGCAATTTCGAAAAGGGTCGTATTTCATTCCTTGCGAAAGATTATCCAACCAGCCTCAAAGCTCTCGAAGATAGCGACCGCGCGGTACGTGTTCAACAAGACCGAGCAACCATTTCTGTTTCTGAAACAGCGACGAGCGTAGGTTCACTCGCTGTAAACGACAATCTTAACGAATACCAACCTGCAGACTACGAACTCGGCTTTTTGCATTTATACCTTGGTCTGAACTATCTACAAAAAAATGATTTAGAAGGCGCACTCGTCGAAGTTCGTCGTGCCAACCAAGTTCAGGAAGCGGCGAGAAAAGCGCGTGAAAAAGAGCTGAAGTCGGCAGAAAAAGATCTAAAAAACCAAGGTATGTCAGCCAACTTAGGCAGCGTGCTCGCGAGTTATCCAGACGCAGGGAAAAAACTCAGTGCGGTGCAAAACGGCTATCTCTTCTATCTTTCTGGTTTGTTGTACGAAGCGTCACGCGATCTAAACAGCGCTTATGTGGATTACCGTCGCGCTTTGGCTGTGATGCCAGATAACAAACAGGTTATGGAAAGCACGATGTATGCCGCGAAAAAGCTCGGTATGCGTGAAGATTTACGTCTGCTTGAAAAACGCTATGGCAAGGCACCGACAGGGTTAAATAAGTCGCAAGGACGCGTCATTGTGATTGACGAGCAAGGTGTGGTTGAGGCTTTGCAAGGTTGGCGTATTGATTTACCTATTTTTGACAGTCGCGGCAATGGCGCAATCTACTCATTGGCACTACCTTATTATCCAAAACGTGGGGCACCACGCTTTAGTGATGTGGCTTTGAATGGAAAAACGCTGCCTTCTAGTATGTTGGCTGACGTTAATGCCATGGCTCAGAATGATTTGAATGAACGCTTAACGACAATAGTGATTCGCCAAGCCATTCGCGTTTGGGCGAAAGACCGAATCAGAAAAGAAGCAGCGAAAAAAGGCGATGACGTGGGCAATATTCTTTTCAACGTTTGGAATACATTAACAGAACAACCAGATACTCGAAGCTGGCAAACGCTGCCAGCGCAAGTGAAGACAGCCTCACAAATTGTGAAGCCGGGTACACAGCAGCTAAATTTAGGCGATCAAGTCTATCAATTTGACGTACCAGCGCAGCAAACCACACTGGTGTGGGTTTCTCGTCAGGGAGCGCATTCGACGGTATGGCATAAACAATTAGGGAGATTGTAATGAGAGCATGGCTTATTGGCTTAGCAGTCATTATCGGTTTGGCAGGTTGTGCGGACAACACTGCTGGGATCCGAGTTGATGGCCAAACACAAAACGTATTTTTTAACGATAACGTATTGGGCAGCCGACTGTTGGTTGACAACATCACCACGACTTACGTCGATGATCGACCACGTGGTGTGGTGCAGTTAAGCAGTAACTACAAAGGTGACCAGCACATTCTTTATCGCTTCTACTGGTACGACAACAATGGTTTGGAAGTGAACACCAAACCGGGGCCTTGGCGCAAAATGATCGTGCGTGGATTTGAATCTGTGACGCTTTCGGAAGTCACGGTCAATCCAAATGGCACACATTTCCGTGTTCAAATTAGAGAAGCACAAGACGATTAATCTTAACGGCTTTGCCGTAGCTGCCGCGCCAATATGCGCTGGTATTGATATAACTAAGGAACTCTCATGAAAAAAAGTATTATTGCTCTTTTAGGTCTAGCCGTTATTTTGGGTGGTTGTTCTAACAAAGTCTCTTACGGTGATTCACAAGCGACTGAAACGACAACCATCGATTTCGGTTCGACGGACCTACAAAAAATTGCTGGCGAGATGGTAGACAGCATGATGATGTCAGGTTCAGTAGCAGCAATTACTCGTGACCAACGTCCAATCGTGTTTGTTGAGCGAATCAAGAACAAAACCAGTGAGCACATCGACACTGAATCGATCACTGATACTATCTCAACTAAAATGCTGAACTCAGGCAAATTCCGCTTTGTTGATATGGACCGCGTAGAATCGGTTCGTGAACAACTTAACTTCCAAAATACGGACGAGCTTGTTAACCAAAGTACAGCAATTCAGTTTGGTAAAATGGTCGGTGCGCAATACATGCTTTACGGTAACCTTTCTAGCATCGTGAAAAATGCAGGTAGCGATAAAGATGTATACTACAAAATGACAATGCGTTTGATGGATTTGGAAACAGGCCTAATCGAATGGGCTGATGAAACAGAAATCCGCAAAGAGCAATCTAAGAGCCTATTTGGCCTTTAATTGACCATAATGGAGAAGTCATCGATGGCGTGGTTTTCTTGGCAACAAGCAAAACAGTTAGATCCGAGCTTAAATGCGTTAGATGGCTTCTTTTCAGAACCACCGGTGAAGGTGCAAACCGTCACCGGCGGGCTCACTAACCGCTGTTGGCGGTTGGAATCTTCTCAAGGCCTTGCTTATGTCTGGCGACCGACCAGCAACGTATGCAAGGCTTTTTCTATCTCTCGTCATAACGAGTATCAAGTTCTTCATGCGATCGAGCCGCTAAATCTCGGGCCAAAGCCGATCTTCGTTCATGAGCAAGGGTTGTTAGTGGAGTGGATCGATGGGATCACGCTGACAAAAGATGGCATCGAGTTGGAAGAACTCTTACCCATCGCGGCGACCATTCATCAATACCATTCGAGCTCCATACCTGTTGTGCCATTTTCTTACATCTCGCGAATTGATCATTATTGGTTGGAGTTAGAAGGAAAGTACGTCGGTTCGGAATTTGAAACCCTATACAAACACTGGCGTTCTGAACCTAGTGTTGAACAAATTCCGTTAGCGCTGTGTCACTTTGATTTGGGGTGTTACAACCTAGTTCGGGGAGAGCAGGGCGTGAAAGTCATTGATTGGGAGTACGCAAGCCTTGCAGACCCAAGATTGGATTTAACGCTCATTTTGCAAATTACCGATTCGCCAATAGAGGAGTCGGTTGAACGCTATTGCCAGATTCGAAATATTGAAAATACCTCAGTTTGGCTTGAAGGAGTAAAAGCGTGGCAACCCCGCACTTTAGTGATGGCAATGCTTTGGTACTTGCTTGCTTATAAATTATGGGGAGATGAACAATACTTAAACAGTGCGCAAGAGTTTAAAGACTTATTGTGTTTAGAAGATCACTGTTTTGAGAACTCGTGACGTTTTCCCCTTTATCAGTAAGGAAATAGTGGTAGTTTTAAAAAAAGTACCAGATTTTACAGGGAGAGGTACACATGATTATTTACTTGCACGGCTTTGATAGTACAAGCCCAGGTAACCACGAAAAAGTTCTTCAACTACAGTTCATCGATGACGATGTTCGTTTCATTAATTACAGTACGCTTCATCCTAAACATGACATGCAGCACCTGCTAAAAGAAGTGTCAAAGGTCATCGATCAGTCTGATGATCCTAATCCACTTATCTGTGGGGTTGGCCTTGGTGGGTATTGGTCTGAGCGTATTGGTTTCTTGTGTGGTATTAAGCAAGTGATGTTCAATCCGAACTTACATCCAGAAAACACCATGGCTGGTCGCATCGATCGCCCAGAAGAATACGAAGATATTGCAACGAAGTGTGTAGATCAGTTCAGAGCTAAAAACCAAGGGCGCTGTTTAGTGATTTTGTCGAAAGAAGATGAAATTCATGACAATACAAAAACGGCTTCTGAGTTAGAAAAGCACTACGACATCATCTGGGATGAATCGCAGTCACATAAGTTCAAGAAAATCTCTCAGCATCTTCAAGCGATGAAAGAGTTCAAAAATACCTAGTATGCAAAACTCATTGTTTACGATTTAAACAGCACTGCTTGCAGTGCTGTTTTTCTATCTGTCCCATTTCGCTTTTTGCTGGATTATTCCAGCTCACATTTTCAGCCGTTTAAAGGCAAGAATATTGTGTTCTTTCTATGGTTTTCTTACTGACGAACTATGTGGCACGAATACCTTGTTGTAGAGTAGTCGAAAAGTAGTCAATCCGCATCCAGAGTAAGGATTTTGGTTGCCTTCAAAGGATGGCTCTATATAATGAACCAGACTAAAATAATTTGATAAATATCAAAAAAAATTGAGAGCGAGTGAGAAACTTGCCCACTTTTGTCTGGAATCGTATGTTTCAGGCGATGTAAATGATGCCCAATGAACAAACAGTAATAACAACGAAAAACATAGGCATCCGTTTTAATCCAAACAAGCTGAGACACCTCTAAGAACCAAGAATTCATCGGTTGGATGTTTTACTGCAGATTTGCTGTGAGTGAGACATCGGGCTGAACCCCATATATTCATTTTTGTAGAGGAAAATCATTGTGACACGCATTATCGTTGTAGGCGGCGGTGCTGGTGGCCTTGAGTTGGCGACTAAGCTTGGCCGTACTCTTGGTCGTAAGAACCGTGCGCAAATTACGCTAGTAGACCGTAAAGCGAGCCACTTGTGGAAACCACTGTTGCACGAAGTTGCAACGGGTTCTTTGGACGAAGGTGTTGACGCTTTGAGCTACCGTGCTCATGCGAAAAACCATAGCTTCGATTTCCAAATGGGTAGCCTTCAAGACATCGACCGTGAACGTAAAGTGATCATTTTAAGTGAGCTGAAAGACGAGCACGGTGAACTTCTTATGCCAAGCCGCGAGCTAGAATACGATCTTCTAGTGATGGCGATTGGTTCAACATCGAACGATTTCAACACTCCAGGCGTTCGCGAAAACTGTATTTTCCTAGATAGCCCAGAACAAGCGCACCGTTTCCGTACAGAAATGAACAATGAGTTCCTAAAGCTGCATGCGAAAAACGGTAACGGTACAGTGGATATCGCGATCGTTGGTGCTGGCGCAACGGGCGTTGAGCTATCGGCTGAGCTGCACAATGCCGTGAAAGAACTTCGCACTTACGGATTTGGTGATCTAGATTCAAGCAAGCTGAATGTTAACCTGATTGAAGCGGGCGAGCGCATTCTTCCTGCATTGCCCCCACGTATTTCGTCTGCGGCGCATCAAGAGCTTGTTAAGCTGGGCGTAAACGTTCGTACAGCAACGATGGTGACTAAGGCGGAGAAAGACGGCCTAACTACCAAAGATGGCGAAAAAATTCCTGCGCAAATCATGGTTTGGGCTGCGGGTATCAAAGCACCTGATTTCATCAAAGACATTGCAGGTCTAGAAACAAACCGTATTAACCAATTGGTTGTGAAAGGAACACTGCAAACAACGCGTGATGACGATATTTTTGTTATCGGCGACTTGGCGCAATGCACACAACCAGACGGCTCATTTGTGCCACCTCGTGCGCAAGCTGCGCACCAAATGGCTAGCCAAGCGTTCAGCAACATTGTGGCGAAGCTAAATGGTCGTGAGTTGAAAAACTACGTGTACAAAGACCATGGTTCTTTAGTGTCTCTAAGCCGCTTCTCTACAGTAGGTAGCTTGATGGGTAACTTAACCAAAGGGTCGATGATGGTTGAAGGCCGTATTGCACGTGTTGTTTATATCTCACTATACCGCATGCACTTGATGGCACTTCACGGCGTGTTCAAAACAGGCTTGATGATGCTGGTTGGCCGCATTAACCGTGTATTGCGTCCAAACCTTAAGCTTCACTAATATCGGCGATTCAGCCAGTTTCAGTGTTGAAACCATAGAAAATAAAAAGCCACCGCAAGTCGGTGGCTTTTTATTTTCTGTTTTGTCCCGTCCCAAATAAGGCTTACACCTTCCAACGCTTACCGCTGTCTTACAGCAAATCTGTTGGCAGAAGTGAATACACGACGCCATCTTTTGGTTTGCCATGGAAAATAAATCGATTTCTGGCGATGGCTTCTTTTTTTGCTCCAACGGATTCGATCAACGCTTGGCTGGCGTTGTTATCAGGATCACAAACGATTTCAATACGAGTTAAGCTCAGTTTCGCAAAACAAAATTCTGCCAACGCTTTAATCGCCTCTTGAGCGTAGCCTTGTCTTTGGTAACGGTCTGCTACCCAATAACCAATACTCGCCATATTAAACGTATGGTAAAGCTCATTCACGGCTGCCATTCCCAGCAAGGTATTGCTATCTCTATCATAAATACCGAAACCAAATGCTTCCGTTTTGACCCAATTTAAACGTGTTGCTAGTAGAAAGTCTTGGGCATCTTTTAGCGAGACTTCTGCGTCACACCAATCAAGCCAAGTATGCAAAGATGGGGATTGGGAGAGCAATCGTTGTAGCGAGTGAGCGTCATCTGCTGGGATAAGACGAAGGGCTAGGCGAGGGGTGATGATTTCAAAATCTGGGCTCATGAATAAATACGACTTCCATTGCTGATTTTAGAGATACCGACCTTTCGTTCCTTAGGTCATTGTAGTTGTTGGCTTGGGTTTACTTCGCTCAAAGGCTAAGGCTCCAAACCGAGTGACTACTGGCATGGTTGTGATTAAATGAGTTTAGGTGATATGAAGTGGCAGATAAAACAAAGCGCAGCGATTGCTGCGCTTTGTAGAACTGTCGAAGTTTAGTTAACTCGACGCACTTGGATGATCATTCCCATTAGAGGGTTGTCTAAGTAGTGCGTTTCGCTGCTTTTCATGCGGCGTTTTTGATCCAATCGGTAGCTCTTTAAGAAGGTTTCTTCAGTCACCGTTGGTGAGATTTCTGCGAGGTTACCCACTTGAACGTTGCCGTCAACATCACCGAGTTCATCATTCAACTGGTCAGTTGATTTAGACTCAAAGCGAACTTCACGGACGCTTGGTTCACGCAAATCCAGCGTGGTTTCTGCAAACAAGTAATGCTGCACGTAAATTTGGAATTTGCCATCTAACTCATACAGTGGGCCGTTGATGGTTTCTTCGTTATAGCCGTCGCTAGAGTAGCTGTTATTGCCATTAATCGGACTACCGTCTGCATTGTAAGAGCCAGAGAAATCACGACCACCTACAATTCGAAAGATTGGCGCGCTTGCTTTCCCTCGATCACCTTGACGCCATGCTACGTGTTTTAGCACTTTAAATCCGGCGTGATTGTTCAGCGCCGCTTCTTGTGCGTTTAAGCGGAAAGAAGAGCGAGGTAACAGAGTTACGCCTTTAGAGCGGCGGTAGGCTTCGCTGTCCAAACTGCCGACATTTTCCATGTCGATTTTAGGCAGTTGGTTTGGCCAAGATTCAGTAGTGCTTTCAGCGTCGACTGCTCGCTTGAAAATAATTACTTCAATATCAAATTGACGCGCAGCCCAAGAAGGCATTGAGACACATAGAAGCAATAACGGGATCAATATTCTCATTCGACTATTAGCTCGTTGGTAATAAATTCTGTTTAAAATCATTCAGTAAGTCTTGTACAAACTGAATGCGTTTACGTCGGTCCGCCAATGGTACGCTAAACTTGAACTTAGTTGGACCTTCCATTGCAAATTTTTGCGGCTGTGATTGCAGGAGTTTAACTAAATACGCTGGATTTATGTCAGCATCAGGGTAAAACTCGATAAATCCACCTTTATCATGGGCTTCTATCTTCTTCGCTTTAATACTACCTGCGGCAAATTTCAATTCTGAGACAGCCAGTAAGTTCTTCGCGGCATCAGGAAGTAAGCCAAAGCGGTCGATCAGCTCAACTTTTAATTCGGATAGCTCATCGCTGTCGCTCACACTCGCAATTCGTTTGTACATCGACAGACGCGTATTGACGTCTGGAATGTAATCATCAGGCAGTAGCGCAGGGATTCTCAGTTCTACTTCTGTTTGTTCACGAAGCAGATCATCCAATGATGGCTCTTTACCTTCTTTCAAAGCTTCGACTGCTTGTTCAAGCATTTCCATATACAGTGTAAAACCAACAGATTGAATTTGACCACTTTGTTCGTCACCAAGCAGTTCACCAGCGCCACGAATTTCCAAATCGTGCGTTGCCAGAGTAAAGCCCGCGCCTAAGTCTTCCAGTGAAGCAATGGCATCGAGACGTTTAATGGCATCTTTGGTCATTGCTTTTGGATGTGGCGTTAACAAATAAGCATAAGCTTGATGGTGAGAGCGACCAACACGGCCACGCAATTGATGCAGTTGCGCCAAGCCAAGGTTGTCAGCACGATCCATAATGATTGTGTTGGCCGTCGGAACGTCGATACCCGTTTCAATGATGGTGGTACACACCAACACGTTAAAGCGCTGGTGGTAGAAATCATTCATGATACGTTCCAGTTCGCGTTCACGCATTTGGCCGTGTGCCACGGTAATACGGGCTTCTGGAATGAGTTTTTGTAAGTCTTCTGCCGTTTTTTCAATGGTTTCAACCTGATTGTGCAGGAAGTAAACCTGACCACCACGCATGATTTCACGCAGTACGGCTTCTCGCACCACGGACTCTTCACGTTCACGAACAAATGTCTTGATAGCTAAACGGCGTGCTGGTGGTGTGGCGATGATCGACAAATCACGCATACCACTCATTGCCATGTTCAGCGTACGAGGAATCGGCGTTGCCGTTAGGGTAAGAATGTCCACATCGGCGCGCATCGCTTTGACTTTCTCTTTTTGACGAACACCGAAGCGATGCTCTTCGTCGACGATCAACAAACCCAAATCTTTGAATTTGATGTCGCTGGAGAGCAATTTGTGCGTACCGACGACGATATCAACTTTGCCATCCGCCACATCTTGCAAAATCACTTTTTGCTCTTTGGCTGATTTGAAGCGAGAAAGCACCTCGACTCGGATTGGCAAGTTCGCGAAGCGGTCACGGAAGTTTTCAAAATGCTGCTGAGCAAGCAGGGTTGTTGGCACGAGTACGGCAACTTGTTTGCTGTTGTCTGTAGCAACAAAGGCCGCACGCATGGCAACTTCTGTTTTACCAAAGCCAACGTCACCACACACCAAACGATCCATGGCTTTTGCTTGGCACATATCGGAAAGCACCGCGTTGATTGCCATGGCTTGATCATCGGTTTCTTCAAACGGGAATGTTGCTTTGAAGGTCGCGTATTGGCCTCGATCCAAGGCAAATTTAAAGCCCGGTTTTAGCTCACGCTTCGCGTATACATCAAGTAGCTCTGCTGCAACATCGCGTACTTTCTCAGCTGCTTTTCGACGTGCTTTCGACCACGCTTCTCCGCCAAGTTTGTGCAGAGGAGCCGTTTCTTCAGCGCCGCCAGAGTAACGGCTGATCAAGTTTAGCGAGGAAACGGGAACATAAAGTTTGGCGTCGTTTTGATATTCAAGCGTCACATACTCGGTTTTCATTCCCCCCGCTTCAAGGGTTTGCAGACCAATGTAGCGACCGATACCGTGGTCTATATGAACAACAGGTTGGCCTGGTTTCAGCTCGGCAAGGTGGCGAATAACAGTGTCACTGTTGACGGCTTTTTTGTCTTTGCGACGGCGTTGAATTACGCGATCGCCAAGCAAGTCACTTTCGCATATCAGCGCGAAATTCAGCTCGTCATGAATAAAGCCGTGTTCTGCTGAACCAAGAATCAACGTGAAACGGTGGTCTGACTCCAAAGCGTGATACAGCGATTCTTGCACCACTGGGCGAACTTTGATGCCTTGCAGAAGCTCAGTCAGGGCTTCGCGTCGACCTTCCGATTCCACCGAAAAGATGATTTTGCCCGTAAATTGTTCGCTGAATTGGCGCAAACGAGATAATGGCTCTTTGTTTTGCTGTTGAACGCCAAGTTCTGCCAGTGTTTGTACCGCTAAGTTTTGGCGGCCAGCACGTTTCACTACTTTCTCTAGGCTGAGCTGTGCCTGAGGAAGTTGTTTGAAGTGTGCAAACAATTCGTCTTTCTTGAGCCACAAATCATGTGGGGCAAGAAGTGGACGCAGAGGATCAATTTTCTTTTGATCGTAGCGATATTCGACGTCATTTAAGAATGTGTCGACAGCTGCTTCAATGTCGCCGTATGTGATCAGCTGCGAATCTTCAGGTAAGTAGTCGAACAGGGTTTCGGTATGGTCGAAGAACAGTGGTTGCCAGTATTCAATGCCTGCCGGCCACGTTCCTTTGGTGACTTGCATGTAGATGGATTCTGGCTCGCGTCTCGCCTCAAACTGGGTGCGCCAACGAGTACGGAAATCTTCAATCGCTTCTTTCGTCGTTGGGAATTCATGCGCAGGCAGTAATTGGATTTGCTGAATGTCTTCAATAGAACGCTGGTTTTCCGGATCGAAAGTGCGAATGGTGTCGATCTCATCATCGAAAAAGTCAATACGGTAAGGATCAGCACTGCCCATCGGGAATAAGTCGAGAATCGAACCTCGGCTCGCGTATTCACCCGGCCCAAATACTTGGTCTACGTGACGGTAACCCGAGTTCTCTAGTTGCACTCTCAGGTTTTCTAGCGAGAAATTATCGCCTGTTTTGACCATTAGTGTGTGCTGTAACAAAAATTCTCGCGGAGATTGGCGCTGAAGAACAGTGCTGACTGGCACGATAGTGACACCGCCACGTTGATTTGGCAGTTGGTATAGGCGAGCAATACGGTCAGAAATGATCTCTTGGTGCGGAGAAAAATTGTCGTATGGCAACGTTTCCCAATCAGGGAAAAGGCTTACCGGTTGGTCGGTAAACTGTTCGATTTCTGCTTGCAGTTTCAACGCGATCTGCGGATCTGGCACAACCAGTAGTGAGTGACTTGGATGCTGCTTGGCCAGTTCGGCAATGGCGAGTGGCAGCGCTGCACCGGGTAAGTTGCCAAGTTGTTTTTTGTCGCCACGCTCAGTTGGATTGGTGACGGAAAGTATCGTTGCTTTGGTCATAGGAGTTATTTTTTATCTCGCTCCAGTGAGCGCTGACGTAAAAGTTTTTGTTGTTGATATAAAGCGGCTTTAATGAGCAAATCTTGGTCTGCTTCTCTGAGCATTTTATATCTAAGAGTGACGACGAACCCTTGCTCAGAGGCGACACACTCTACGACTTGAGCGTAGCAGTAAATTGCCGCAGCAGGATGGTCAAGAAAGAGTTTTACTCGGACAAATTGGTCCGTTTCAACTGGGCTTGATGAGCGGTAACTCAACTGACTTGCTCCAAATTGAGTGGTTTGGAAGCGAACCGAAATATCATCTTGTTGAGACAACATAAAGCTCAGCAGTAAGTTGAGCTTTGAGTTTTGCGTGTCGAGCAAACTAATAACGTGTTTAAGCTCTTTATTTTGCAGCTCTAGGCGTGCGTTATCTGCCAATGTATCTAAGTGGCTGAACTCGCTCGCGACAATAAAAGGCGCAGGAATTTCTGACACAAACGTTTGTTCGTCTGGCAAAGCAAAATCGGTCCCCAAGGCTTCCACGTTAATGGTGAGGTTATGGTGAACGGTGAAGTATTCTTGCTCTGTCATAAATCGGTCCTTTGTTGCCAGCGAGCACTCTCATTTCACGAATAATAAGAGGGATAGGGCACTGATTATCGCTAACTGAATGAAGTTATCAAGTTTACCACTACTGCGTTTGAACTTTTTGCCCTAAATGCAGACTTATTGCATGTCGTTGACAAATTTAGCGATTATCTTGTCTTCTTCATGAGAAGAGTAAGGTAAGATAACTCTTATTATTTAGAACTAGGGTCAATCGCCCTTATTAGAAAACCAGTTGGTTTGTCCTGTATGTATCATCCTATCTCTTTGTTTATTGGCTTGAGATATCTTCGGGGACGCTCCGGAGATAGGTTTAGCCGATTTGTTTCTTATATGTCGACGGCGGGCATCACGATCGGTGTGATGGCGTTGGTCACTGTGCTTTCGGTTATGAACGGATTCGAAGCACAACTGAAAGAGCGCATTCTTGGTGTTCTTCCTCACGCGGTGATTTCTCAACATGATGGTCGCACTCCACTGACGGAGTCTGCGCCGCAATTCATTCAAGCGATGTCGGATGTTGCTGAGCCAGAACCTGTTGTTCGCGGAGAGGCGGTAATTCAAAGTTCGGCGCAACTGACGGCAGGTTATTTGATAGGGATTGAACCTAAGAAAGGCGACCCGATTGCCAACCATTTGATTGCTGGTCGTTTGTCTTCTCTTCAAGCGGGAGAGTACAAAGTGTTTCTTGGCCACAGTTTAGCGCGCTCTCTTAAGGTTTCTATTGGCGACAAAGTTCGTTTAATGGTGACAAACGCCACGCAGTTTACCCCTCTTGGTCGAATCCCTAGTCAGCGCAACTTCACAGTGGCTGGTATTTTTAATACCGGTTCGGATGTCGATGGTCAGCTTATGATCGTCAATATGGCGGATGCAGCTAAGTTAATGCGCCTGCCCAAAGATACCGTATCTGGCTGGCGAGTGTTTTTCTCTGACCCATTTATGGTGACGGATTTCGCTGATAAACCGATGCCTGAAGGGTGGCAGTGGAGTGATTGGCGTGCACAACGTGGTGAGCTTTTCCAAGCTGTGAAAATGGAAAAGAACATGATGGGCTTAATGCTGGGTCTCATTGTCGGCGTTGCAGCGTTTAATATCATTTCTGCTTTGATCATGGTGGTGATGGAAAAACAATCTGAAGTCGCGATTTTGAAAACGCAGGGTATGACGCAATCGCAAGTCATGACGATTTTCATGGTGCAAGGCGCAAGTAGTGGTGTGATTGGGGCTATTGTCGGCGGAGCGGTTGGCGTGGCGTTGTCACTCAACCTCAACGCCATTTTGGAATCGGCTGGCGTGGCTCTGTTCAGCTTTGGCGGGCATTTGCCAATTGTGATTGATTCTTTCCAAATTCTATTAGTGGTAGTGCTAGCGATTGCTCTGAGTCTGGCTGCTACTGTTTATCCTTCTTACCGAGCATCTTCTGTTAAACCTGCTGAGGCACTTCGCTATGAATAAGCTATTAGAATGTCGTGATATTCGTAAAGTATACCGAGAAGGTTCGTTGGATACGGAAGTGTTGAAAGGCGTGAGCTTTGATATCGATAAAGGTGAGCTCGTTTCTATTGTTGGCTCATCGGGCTCAGGTAAGAGTACGCTGCTTCATATCCTTGGCGCATTGGACGACGCTACGCAAGGTGAAGTGGATTTTTTAGGGCAGAACCTGTCGGCGTTAAGCTCCAATAAGCAGGCTGCTTTGCGCAATAAACATCTTGGTTTTGTGTATCAATTTCACCACTTACTTGCTGATTTTACGGCGATCGAAAATGTCGCAATGCCACTGCTGATTGGCGGTACTAAAGTGACAGAAGCTAAGCAGGCGGCAAAAGCACTGCTTGAGAAAGTGGGCTTGAGCCATCGTATGGATCACCGCCCATCAGAGCTGTCTGGTGGTGAGCGCCAGCGTGTGGCCATTGCTCGTGCTCTTGTGAACAAGCCTGACTTAGTTTTGGCTGACGAACCAACTGGTAATCTGGATCATAATACGGCTTTGGCGATTTACGATTTGATGCGTGAACTAAACAAAGAGTCGAACATCGCCTTTTTGGTGGTGACGCATGACAACGAACTCGCAGCAAAAATGGACCGTCAGATGCACATGCAAGATGGTCTTCTGGTGGATCGTTTGATGACCGAATCGGCATCGGTGGAGGGCTAGTTTTGTTCTCTTCTTTAGCATTAATGATTGGTGGACGCTTTAGCCGTGCGAAAAAGCGCAACAAAATGGTGTCGTTCATTTCTCTTTCTTCAACCATTGGCATTGCAGTAGGCGTGGCGGTGATCATCATTGGCCTTTCGGCGATGAATGGTTTTGAGCGTGAGCTTCAGTCGCGTGTGTTGTCCGTGATTCCTCATGGTGAGTTAGAAGGGGTTAACGGGCCACTTCAGAACTACACCAAGACGATGAACCAAGCGCTGCAACATGAGCATGTCGTTGCTGCCGCTCCGTACGTCCGCTTTACAGGTTTAGCCGAAAAAGGCAGCAAACTTAAGGCGATTGAAGTGCGTGGTGTGGATCCTGCGTATGAGCAAGCGGTGTCGAGCATGTCTGACTTTATTGATCCAGAGGCGTGGCAAAACTTTTACTCAGGTCAACAGCAAGTGATTTTAGGTCGAGGAGTTGCAAATGAGTTGAAGGTGCAAGTCGGTGACTACGTCACGTTGATGATTCCTCAAACGGGTGGCACAAATAAAGTTCAAGCGCCGAAACGTGTGCGCGTCAAAGTGGCGGGCTTTTTGACGTTGAACGGCCAAATTGATCATTCATTGGCTTTAGTTCCGCTGGCGGATGCGCAGCAATACGCTCGTTTAGGAGACGGCGTAACTGGAATTTCTCTAAAAACCGATGATGTTCTTGATGCGCCTTCGATCGTTCGAGAAGTCGGCAACCTAGTGAATGTGTACGTATATTTGAAGAGTTGGCAGCAGCAGTTTGGCTTTCTCTACCGTGATATTCAGTTGGTACGCACGATCATGTATTTGGTCATGGTATTAGTGATTGGTGTGGCGTGTTTCAACATCGTCTCGACATTGATGATGGCGGTGAAGGACCGAGCAGCAGAGATCGCAATTTTGCGTACGATGGGGGCAAAAGATGGTCTGATTAAACGTATTTTCGTTTGGCAGGGCGTCTTCTCTGGAGTGTTTGGTAGCCTTGTCGGTAGCCTTGTTGGTGTGTTGGTTGCGTTGAATTTAACTCCAATCATTAAGGGGCTTGAAGGCTTAATAGGACACCAGTTTTTATCGGGTGACATCTACTTTGTGGACTTTCTTCCATCGCAGTTGCATTGGCCTGACGTCGCATTGGTGTCGACCACCGCTATAGTATTAAGCCTATTGGCCACTTGGTACCCAGCTTCTCGAGCAGCGAAACTGAACCCTGCCGCAGTTTTGAGTGCTAAGTAGCGAAGGAAGGAAAGCTAGCCTCGTAGACATCGTTGTTAGCGATGACTTATTTTGCTAAGTACTCTAGATACAGAAAAGGACCTTTCATGGTCCTTTTTTGTATTCATTAGCATCTTTTCATTCTTTGCTTACATTTCGTTTCAGCTTTATTGTCGTTTGAACCTCAAGCCATGTCGCAACGAATGATTTTAGCGTCTTATCCGCTTATCTTACTTTTCGTTTTTGCCAACTGCGAACGACAGAGTAGCGCCACAATCCGCGAATACCGAAATAACCAATGATCGCAGAACCCACACCGCAAATTGCGCACCCCAATAGGAATGGAGGCCCAATCGTGCTCATCTGTTGCATGATAAAGTCCCAAGATAGCTCAAAATGGAATGGCTGAGGTGGAACATGCATGACCCATGCACCGAGCTTGTAAGCAAAGTAAAACAAGACTGGCATGGTAATAGGGTTGCTGACCCAAACGAGAGCGACTGACAGAGGTAAATTTACGCCCATTAAAATGGCTAAACCGGCAGACATGATCATCTGGCTCGGAAGCGGGACAAACGCCATAAATAGGCCAACGGCAAAAGCACCTGACGCAGAGCGACGGTTTAAGCACCAAAGGTTCGGGTTGTATAACACATTGCCGAAGACCTTCAATGCTTTTTGGCGTTTGATCACTTCGTGATCAGGCATGAAGCGTTTTATCAGCTTTCTAGGCATAGGACGACATGACTCTCTTAGAAAAAAGTTGGACCTTGGCGTTATTTGTCGCGAGCGTAATTTCGTCTGCATGGTGGCCGACGATGCCGGATTGGCGTTGGTTGCTGCTGGGAATAATTACCACTGGCTCAATAATTAAATTACGTCGAGGCTTAATTAGCATAGGCGTAATTGTGGGCTTTATGGTTGTCATCGTCCACGGCAATATTATGGAGTATCAGAGACAAGCCCTTTTTCAAGCAGGTGAGAATAGTACCATAATTGGTAGAGTTGACAGCTCTTTTACGCAAATAAGTCATGGATATGAAGGTGTCGTAGCGATAAAACAAGTGAATACTCACACTCTGTTACCTTTTCTTAAACCTAAAGTCCGCCTTATAACGCCATTCCCACTAGCTGTTAACAGTGAGTTTACGACTAACGTTTTGATTAAGCCCATTATCGGCCTCAGAAATGAAGCGGGTTTCGACGCAGAAAAGCAATCAATGGGAAGTGGTGTTGTTGCAAGAGCGGTCGTAACTAAAGATTCACACTGGGTCATTCGTACTTCTTCGTCTTGGCGCGAGTCGATTATTCAAACTGTTGAGCGTGATATTTCTCGCCTTGAGCATTTTGCTCTAATTAAAGCACTGGCTTTTGCTGATCGCACTGGGCTTACCAAAGAGGATTGGCAGTCTCTGCGTGACAGCGGACTACTGCATCTTGTATCAATTTCTGGTTTACACATTGGGATGGCATTGACGTTTGGGCTCGCCCTTGGTGGGCTTATTCGGCTTGTTATGCCGCGATATTGGTTTCTACCATCAGTGAGTGGGTTGGCGTTTGCCATTGTTTACGCTTGGCTTGCTGATTTTTCTTTGCCGACGACCCGAGCCGTTTCTGTTTGTATCATCTATCTTGCTTTGAAGTATTGGCTTGTTCATTGGAGTCCATGGCGCGTACTGTTATTGGCTGTGGCGTTGCAACTTTTCTTCCAACCTTTTGCTTCTTTTAGTTTGAGTTTTTGGCTGTCTTATTTATCCGTTGGTGCCGTTTTGTTTGCGGTTAACACAGTGCAAGACTCGAAGGAAGGTCGTTTGGGAAAGTTGCGGATACTTCTGTTGACTCAACTGATACTGAGCTTATTGATTGTCCCGATCAGTGGCTATTTTTTCTCTGGATTTAGCTGGTCTTCTTTAGTCTACAATTTGGTTTTCATTCCTTGGTTTGGCTTTGTTGTCGTTCCAATCATGTTTGCTGCTTTAATCGCGTCATTGCTCTTTCCTATGTTGGCGACGGTTCTATGGTATTTGCTTGACGTATTCCTTGTGCCACTAAGTTGGTCGGTTCGATATGCCATAGGAACTTGGCAACCCATTAGTGCCGAGTGGACATTTGTTATTGCTGTAGTGAGTGTCGTGCTCGTTTTAAGACATGTTATGCCTCGTTACGTTTGGATGTTTGTCTGTGTAATTGTTGTGATGACCGGGTTGTTTCCTAAGCAATATAACCAAACTTGGCGTATTGATGTACTTGATGTCGGGCATGGGTTGGCGGTACTGGTTGAAAAAGAGGGGAGAGTTTTACTCTATGATACGGGCAAGGCTTGGCAAAACGGCAGTATAGCTGAGCAAGTGATTACGCCAGTACTGCATCGCAGAGGCTACTCAAGTGTCGATACGATGATTTTAAGTCATGCTGATAATGACCATGCTGGCGGCCGAAAAGTGATAGAGCAGTACTTTTCACCTAAACACAAACTAAGCAGCCAGAGCTTTTTACATTATCAGCCTTGTATTGCTGCTGAGAAATGGAAGTGGCAAGGGTTGAACATGGAGGTACTTTGGCCTCCTAAACCTGTTGTACGTGCATACAACCCCCACTCTTGTGTCATCAGTCTGGAAGACCCTAGTTCAGGTTTTAAAATGTTGTTCACTGGTGATATCGAAGCCATCAGCGAATGGATACTGCTTCGAGAGCCAGAAAAGCTGCGCAGTGATGCAATGCTAGTGCCGCATCATGGAAGCAAAAGCTCTTCTAACCTTAAGTTTATCAATGCTGTTGAGCCTAGCTTGGCTATTGCTTCAACGGCAAAACTAAACCAGTGGGGAATGCCCGCACCTGAAGTCGTTCAAGCCTATACCGACAGTGGTGTTAGTTGGTTAGACACTGGAAGTGATGGCCAAATAACAATCTTACTTGATGGCAATAACTGGCGTTTTGAAAGTAAACGTCGTGAGACAATTGAGCCTTGGTATAGGCAGATGCTGCGTAACCGAGTAGAATAAGAGTCTTACTGTAAGAAAATAAAGCACTTCTATGTCGATAAATACTGATGAAACGACTTGGCAGACGTTTAAACGTCTTTGGCAATTTATCCGCCTTTACAAGTCTGGCCTTATCGTTGCCGTCATTGCATTAGTGATTAATGCTATCTCTGATACTTATATGATTTCCCTACTAAAACCGCTTCTCGATGAAGGTTTTGGTAATGCGGATTCTGATTTTCTACGTACACTTCCTTTAATTATATTTGTCATGATGTTCATTCGTGGCACGAGTGGTTTTATCTCCACTTATTGTTTGAGTTGGGTCTCTGGCAATGTGGTGATGCTAGTACGACGCATGGTGTTTAATCACTTTATGCACATGCCTGTATCGTACTTTGACAAAGAAAAAACGGGTAACTTGCTTTCTCGAATCACTTACGATTCAGAGCAAGTCTCTGCGGCGACGAGCCAAGCGTTAGTGAGCATCGTACGTGAGGGCGCAAGCATTATTGGTTTGCTTGTTCTGATGTTTTACAACAGCTGGCAGTTGTCATTAGTGCTGTTTGCTGTAGCGCCTGTGGTTGCTTGGGGTATTGGTGTCGTTTCTAAGCGATTCAGAAAAATCTCTAAGAACATGCAAACGATGATGGGTAATGTGACCGCATCGGCTGAGCAAATGTTAAAAGGGCACAAAGTCGTATTGAGCTACGGTGGTCAAGACATTGAACGTCAACGTTTTGATAAAGTCAGCAACCAAATGCGTCAACAAAGCATGAAGTTGGTAACGGCTCAGGCTGCGGCAAACCCAATCATTCAAATGATTGCATCATTTGCGATTGTTGCTGTTCTTTATCTCGCAAGCATTGATTCAATCAAAGAGCAGTTGACTCCGGGTACTTTTACCGTGGTCTTTTCTGCGATGTTTGGTTTGATGCGCCCACTTAAAGCACTGACAAACGTAACTTCTCAGTTCCAACGTGGTATGGCAGCAAGCCAAACTTTGTTTGCTCTGATCGATTTAGAACCAGAGAAAAACGAAGGTAAATACACGGTTGAGCGCGCGAAGGGTGATGTATCTGTGAAAGACGTCAGCTTCACGTATGTAGGTTCAGAAAAGCCGGCTCTAGAGCATGTCAGTTTTGATATTCCACGAGGTAAAACGGTCGCTCTAGTGGGGCGTTCAGGTTCAGGTAAAAGTACCATTGCGAACTTGTTTAACCGTTTTTATGACGTGGACAGTGGCTCGATTACATTAGATGGCCGTGATATTCGTGACTATGAATTGAAGAACTTGCGTGAGCAGTTTGCTTTGGTTTCGCAAAACGTACATCTTTTCAATGACACCATAGCAAACAACATTGCTTACGCGACGGAAGATAAGTACCAGCGCAGCGATATTGAGCGTGCAGCGAAGCTGGCTCACGCAATGGAATTCATCAATAAGATGGAAAATGGTTTAGATACCATGATCGGCGAAAACGGCGCGAGCTTATCTGGTGGTCAGCGCCAACGTGTAGCTATTGCTCGTGCGTTGCTGCGTGATGCGCCTGTGCTGATTCTTGACGAAGCAACCTCTGCACTGGATACGGAATCTGAGCGTGCCATCCAAGCTGCATTAGATGAGCTGCAGAAAGATAAAACCGTGTTGGTGATTGCTCACCGCTTGTCAACGATCGAAAAAGCCGATGAGATTCTAGTCGTAGACGACGGTGCCATTATTGAACGAGGTAATCACGCAGACTTGATTGCTAAGAATGGCGCTTACGCTCAACTTCATCGCATCCAGTTTGGCGAATAGTTGCTGTGGTTGAAAAAATCTGGTTTGAAAATCATCCATTAAAATATCTGTTGTGGCTATTATTATGGCCACTCAGTGTGTTGTTTGGTGCAATCAGTAGAGCGAAGCGTCAACAGTTCCAAACTGGTCGCAAGCAAGCGTATCAAGCACCAGTACCCGTAGTGGTGGTCGGTAATATCACCGCTGGTGGCAATGGTAAGACGCCTGTTGTGGTTTGGTTGGTCGAGCAATTACAACATCTGGGGTATAAACCGGGAGTGGTGTCTCGAGGATACGGTGCGAAGGCTCCGCAGTATCCGCTGGTGTTAAATGATGGTACTCCTACTCAACATTGTGGTGATGAACCTAAACTCATCCACCGGCGCACCGGAGCACCTGTCGCAGTCGATCCTGTACGTGCAAACGCCGTGAAAGCGCTAGTAGAGTTAGACGTGGATATCATCATTACCGATGATGGTTTGCAGCATTATGCTCTAGAGCGTGATGTTGAACTTGTGATTGTTGATGGAAATCGTCGTTTTGGTAATGAGTGTTTGATTCCGCTTGGTCCATTGCGCGAAGGTGTTGAGCGACTTCAGGAAGTTGACTTTATCATCACCAATGGTGGTTTGGCCCATCAGGGTGAGATCTCGATGTCTCTAGCGCCATCAAAAGCGATCAACCTAAAGACCAAGCAGCAAGTTGATGTGAGTGAGTTAAAGGCGCTGGTGGCATTTGCCGGTATCGGGCATCCACCTCGGTTTTTTAATACACTAGAATCAATGCATGCGGATGTTAAAGTCACGAAAGGTTTTGCTGACCATCAAGACTTTGACCAAAAAGAACTTGAAGCATTGGCTCTACAAGGGGCGAATGTGATTATGACAGAGAAAGATGCTGTCAAATGTTGCGACTACGCACAAGACAATTGGTGGTATCTGCCTGTATCTGCTCAATTTGAGCCTAAAGATGCAGAGCGAATTTTAAATCGAATAAAAGAGGTTAAAGCGACTTATGGATCACCGTCTGCTTGAGATTGTGGCTTGCCCAGTGTGTAAAGGTAAGCTGACTTACGATAAAGATAATCAAGAGTTGATCTGCAAATTGGATCGCCTTGCTTACCCTATCAAAGAGGGTATTCCTGTTCTGCTTGAGCCAGAAGCTCGCATCATGAGCATGGATGAGGGGCGTTAATGTCTTTTACGGTTGTTATACCGGCTCGTTACTCTTCGAGCCGTTTACCAGGTAAACCACTGGCTGATATCGGTGGTAAACCAATGGTGCAATGGGTTTACGAACAAGCAATGCAAGCTGGCGCTGATGACGTGATCATTGCTACTGACGATGAGCGAGTTTCTGCGGCGGTTGAGCAATTCGGTGGCAAAGTTTGTATGACTTCGCCAAACCACGAATCTGGTACAGAGCGTTTAGCGGAAGTGGTAGAGAAAATGGCTATTCCTGCTGACCACATTATTGTGAACGTTCAAGGTGATGAGCCTTTGGTACCACCAGTTATCATCCGCCAAGTCGCAGATAATTTAGCCGCTAGTGATGCGCCTATGGCTACGTTGGCGGTTGAAATTGAATCTGAGGATGAAGCCTTCAACCCAAATGCCGTAAAAGTCGTTGCTGATGAGTGTGGTTATGCCATGTACTTTAGCCGAGCAACAATTCCTTGGGATCGTGATAACTTCGCAAAGCAAGACAAAGCTATCGTGAATCCATTGATGCGTCACATCGGTATCTATGCATACCGCGCAGGTTTCATTAATACTTACGTAAACTGGGCGCCAAGTGCCCTAGAGCAAATTGAATGCCTAGAGCAGTTACGAGTGCTTTGGTACGGCGAGAAAATCCACGTTGCAGTCGCTAAAGAAGCGCCAGCAGCAGGCGTTGATACGCCAGAAGATCTTGAAGCCGTTAGAGCTATTGTGGCGAAAAAAGCGTAACGATTCTACTTCTTGCAATTAATAAAAAGGCTCCTTTCATGGAGCCTTTGGCTTTAAGGGGATGAGTATATTTTTTACTAAATGTTTGAATCGTACTGATTTCGTTTTGGACAAGTAGCTAATGTTTCTCTGTGTCCCGTGTCTTTAACTTCTTCTAAGATTACGTCAAAGCCCCATAGGCGATAGACGTGTTTCAATACCTCATCATAACTTTCATCGAGTGGAATGCGGTTATGAGGGACGTACTGCAACGTGAGTGAACGGTCACCACGAACATCCACGTTAAACACCTGAATGTTAGGCTCTAAGTTTGATAGGTTGTACTGCGCCGCCAGAGTTTCTCGAATGCGCTTATAGCCCATTTCATCATGTATGGCGGAAACTTCAATAAAGTTCTTCCTGTCATCATCGTTGATGGCGAACAGTTTGAAATCACGCATCAATTTCGGAGACAAATATTGGCTGATAAAGCTTTCATCTTTGAAATTATGCATAGCAAAATGCAAGGCATCTAACCAATCTGTTCCTGCTAGGTCCGGGAACCACTCTTTATCCTCGTCAGTTGGCTCTTCACAAATACGCTTTATATCGCGGAACATCGCAAAGCCGAGAGCATAAGGGTTGATACCGCTAAAGTAAGGACTGTTGTAGGGTGGTTGAGCAACCACACTTGTGTGGCTATGCAAAAATTCAAGAATGAACTTTTCGGACACAATACCTTCATCATACAAGTGGTTTAGAATCGTGTAGTGCCAGAACGTTGCCCATCCCTCATTCATAACCTGAGTTTGCTTTTGTGGATAAAAGTACTGGCTGATTTTTCGTACGATTCGAACAACCTCGCGTTGCCATGGTTCCAAGAGCGGCGCATGTTTCTCAAAGAAGTAGAGTAGGTTTTCTTGAGGTTCACTAGGGAAGCGCTCTTTAATGTCTTCTTCTTTAGTTTTGGCTCTTGGTACGGTTCGCCACAGTTCATTGACTTGAGATTGCAGATAAGCCTCGCGCTCCTCTTGGCGGGCCTTCTCTTCGGTAATCGAGATTTTCTCTGGTCGTTTGTAGCGGTCGACACCAAAGTTCATTAACGCATGGCAGGAGTCGAGAAGCTTTTCAACCTCTTGAACGCCATAGCGCTCCTCACATTCGGCAAGGTACTTTTTAGCAAAGAGTAAGTAGTCGATGATAGAACTGGCGTCCGTCCACGTTTGGAACAGATAATTCCCCTTGAAGAAAGAGTTGTGGCCGTAGCACGCGTGCGCGATGACAAGCGCTTGCATGGTGACTGTGTTCTCTTCCATCAAATACGCAATACAAGGGTCGGAGTTAATCACAATCTCGTACGCAAGGCCCATCTGACCATGTTTGTAGTTCTGTTCTGTTTGAATGAACTTTTTACCAAATGACCAATGGTTGTAGTTGATAGGCATACCGATACTTGAGTACGCATCCATCATCTGCTCAGACGTGATCACTTCGATCTGATTTGGATAGGTGTCCAAACGATAGTGCTCCGCGACACGTTTTATTTCCTTGTGATAGCGTTCAAGCAGTTCGAATGTCCAATCCGGTCCGTCAGGTAGCAACTTGCTGTTGCGCTTTTTAGGCACCTCTCCAGAGAGGTTTTTTGTTGCGGTAGTCATCGCTAGCCTCCTTACGCCGTTTCTTTTTGGAATAGTTCTCGGAAGACTGGGAAGATATCCTCCACAGAGCGAATATTCTTCATAGCGAAGTTTGGAAACTCGTCGGTGAGCTTCTCATACTCGTGCCATAAGGTTTGATGTGAGCGACGCGTGATTTCTATATAAGAATAGTACTGACAATTTGGCAGCAACTTATTCACAAGTAAATCTCGGCATCGTGGTGAGTCATCCGCCCAGTTATCCCCATCGGACGCTTGGGCTGCGTAGATGTTCCACTGACCAACCGGGTAACGCTCTTTGACGATTTCATCCATTAATTTCAAAGCGCTAGATACGATGGTGCCACCGGTTTCTTGCGAGTAGAAAAATTCGTGTTCATCGACTTCTTTGGCTTGCGTGTGGTGGCGAATAAACACAACGTCTACGTTTTCATAGGTGCGAGTTAAGAACAGATACAACAGCACATAGAAGCGTTTCGCGATGTCTTTGGTCGCTTGATCCATAGAACCAGATACGTCCATCAAACAAAACATCACGGCTTGGCTAGAAGGGACTGGTCGTTTTTCGTAGTTTTTAAAACGTAAATCGAAAGTATCGATGAACGGCACATTTTCAATTTTCTTGCGCAGTTCTTCGATTTCTTTTTTCAGACGATTTTCTTCAAGTTGTTGTGCTGGCTCAATATTTTTGATGCGAGTCAACTCGTCTTCGAGTTCTTTAAGAAGTCGCTTTTTGCCTGCAGTCATGGCGGTTCGACGAGCTAATGACTGCTGCAATGAACGAATAACGGAAATGTTGGAAGGGATCCCCGCGGTTTGGAAACCTGCTCGGTGAGTTTTCCATTCCGTAATTTTAGCGATTTGATTTTTTTCTAGATTCGGTAGCTCTAAGTCTTCAAACAGAATATCCAGGTATTCGTCTTTTGAAATTTGGAACACAAATTCATCTTGGCCTTCGCCATCTGGACTCGCATTACCTTCACCAGAGCCACTGCCTTGACCTCCACCTTTTGGACGCTCGATTTTATCACCCGTAATAAACTGATCGTTACCAGGGTGCACGCGTTCACGCACGCCACCTTTCCCTTGATGGAAAATTGGCTCGTTAATGTCTTTGTGCGGTATTGAGACGTCTTCGCCCGTTTCTGTATTCGTGATCGAGCGTCGATTCACTGCGTCAGCTACCGACTCTTTGATCTGCTCTTTATGGCGTTTCAAGAAGCGCTGCCTGTTAACAGCGCTCTTGTTCTTGCCATTGAGCCTGCGGTCTATAAATTGCGCCATGAAATAGCCCTCTTCATGTTTCACAAGCGACCTAACTCAACACTGGGTTAGGATGACTTACGTACTCGTAGGTACCACTCAGAAAGTAGGCGAACCTGTTTCTCGGTATAGCCTTTTTCCATCATGCGAGCGACAAAGTCGTCGTGTTTCTTCTGATCTTCAGAAGAGGTTTTCGCATTAAACGAGATAACCGGAAGAAGCTCTTCGGTATTGGAGAACATTTTCTTCTCGATTACCGTGCGCAGTTTTTCGTAGCTGGTCCAAACTGGGTTTTGACCATTGTTATTGGCTTTCGCACGAAGCACAAAGTTGACGATTTCATTTCGGAAATCTTTCGGGTTGGAGATACCAGCGGTTTTCTCAATTTTCTCTAGTTCCGCATTGAGAGATGCGCGGTCAAATAGCTGTCCCGTTTCTGGATCACGGTATTCTTGGTCCTGAATCCAGAAGTCAGCGTAGGTAACATAACGGTCGAAGATGTTTTGGCCGTACTCAGAGTAAGATTCTAGGTATGCGGTTTGAATCTCTTTACCGATAAACTCAACGTAACGAGGAACGAGGTACCCTTTCAAAAACTCAAGATATTTTTCTGCGGTTTCTGAAGGGAATTGTTCGCGTTCTACTTGTTGTTCAATCACATAGAACAAGTGAACTGGGTTTGCTGCCACTTCGGTTTGGTCAAAGTTGAACACGCGAGACAAAATCTTAAACGCAAAACGTGTAGATAGGCCGTTCATACCTTCATCGACGCCTGCGTAATCTCGATATTCTTGGTAGCTTTTCGCTTTAGGATCGGTGTCTTTTAGCGTCTCGCCGTCGTACACGCGCATTTTCGAGAAGATAGACGAGTTTTCAGGCTCTTTCAGACGAGAAAGAATGCTGAACTGCGCCAATGTTTCTAATGTGCTTGGTGAGCAAGGGGCTTGAGACAATTCACTGTTTTCAAGCAGTTTTTGATAGATTTTAACTTCTTCCGATACGCGTAAACAGTAGGGTACTTTAACGATGTATACACGGTCTAGGAAGGCTTCGTTGTTTTTGTTGTTGCGAAAGGTTTGCCACTCAGATTCGTTAGAGTGAGCCAAAATCATGCCGTCAAACGGAATTGCAGAAAGGCCTTCCGTCCCGTTAAAGTTGCCTTCCTGTGTTGCGGTTAGTAATGGGTGCAATACTTTAATTGGCGCTTTGAACATCTCGACGAATTCCATCAAGCCTTGGTTTGCTTTACACAGCGCGCCAGAGTAGCTGTACGCATCTGGGTCGTCTTGAGAGTAGTGTTCGAGTTTACGGATATCCACTTTACCGACGAGTGATGAAATATCTTGGTTGTTCTCATCACCAGGTTCGGTTTTCGCAATACCGATTTGGTCAAGGATAGATGGACGAACTTTCATCACTTTAAACTTGGTGATGTCGCCGCCAAATTCGTGAAGGCGTTTTGCTGCCCAAGGCGACATGATTGAGCGAAGGTAGCGCTGCTCAATACCGTAGTCCGTTTTCAGAATCTCGCCATCTTCGGTCGCTTTGAACAAACAGAATGGGTGGTCGTTCACTGGGCTGCGTTCGCCATTAGCACTCAATACATAAATAGGCATCGCTTCCATAAGCGATTTTAATTTTTCAGCAAGTGAGGACTTACCGCCACCAACAGGGCCCAATAGATAGAGGATCTGTTTGCGTTCTTCTAATCCTTGTGCCGCATGTTTTAGGTAAGAAACAATTTGTTCAATCGCATCTTCCATACCATAGAAGTCTTTGAATGTTTCATAGCGAGAGATAACGCGGTTGGAGAAGATGCGGCTCAAACGAGGGTCTTTAGCTGTATCTATTATCTCTGGCTCGCCGATTGCCATCAGTAGGCGTTCTGCTGCATTAGCATAAGCACTTTTGTCATCCTTACACAGGGCTAGAAACTCCTGTAACGACATCTCTTCATCTTTTGCAGCTTCATATCTGGATTGATAGTGGTCGAAAATACTCATGTCGCTTTCCCCTTTAATAGTCAGTCTACCGACGAACGTTGGTGCAGGCTGTTCCACGTTTTGCTGTGCTCTTAGTTGCCTGAATGTCGACGTCCTGTTATCTCATTTGGTTTGTACGAAATGTATGACCAGTAACACCAAAGACTTTGCTTTATGGACAGTTTTTTCATCACAACGGTGAGCAGTGGATGTGTACTTTTCAGTCACAGCCTTTCTCTACTTAAGCCTAGTCGGGGATTTGCAATTTTGCTTAACAATTATGAATTTATTGTAAAAGTGACATTTGAATCACTCTTTAGATGAGGATGAATTTATGTTGCGAATAGGGCGGAGATAAATCAAATATTTGGTGAAAAATACAGAATTTCAGTGATTCGTTATTCCACATTGCACAAGATAAGCAGAAGGATACGGTAGTGAAGAATGGAAGTTGTGACAGGAAAATAAAAAAGGAGAGCGAATGCTCTCCTAATCAAAGACTTGCTATCTTACGCACTAAAAATTTGTGCAAGCTCGTTTTCACACAAGTGATATTGACGAGGGCAGTTACGCCAAGTTTGCAGCATGCGGCGGTATTTATCTAGCATTGGCATTTGGCTGTTAAAGTGGTGATCTGCCTTGTCGAATTGTGGGTAAAGACCTTCAGAATCAACAAGGAAGCGGACGTAATGCACTTGCTGCGCTTCTGTTGCGATATCGAAACCTAAGAACTGTAAGCGACGTTGGTCTACTTTGCTACGCTCTTCCGCATCTAACATATTGTTAGATTCTTGCATCGCGTGATACATCTCCATAATGTCGATGATTTCACGGCATTCTGCTTCTGAAAGGCAACCGAAATCTTTGTTCAGTTCGCGCATTTGAAGCTCATAGCCGCGTTCAACGATCGTCTGTAGGCGTTTGTATTTAGCCGCATTATTCGGATCAAGCTGAGACATTAGGTTGTATTGGTTTGATAGGATCAAACGTTGAGCGTTTGACATTTCCATGGTGACCTCACTAAATAATCTAATACATTTTTAATGTGCTTAGGTTAACGCTTCAGACAAGGGTGAAACATGATCTCAACACATATTTAATATGAAAAAATGGCAAGAATTGTCGAATTCAGCCACGGCGTGATACACGATATAAGAAGAATATCTACTTTTTGTGATAGTGGTTGTATATGTAATCTCGGTCCGAAAACACTCTTAACCACTCTGGCTTGAAGACGGTTAATACTGCCAGTGACATCCCGTTAAGTAACCCTTCGGGGAACGCAAGCAATGGGACAAAAATAAAGTAGTTGTGTTGAATGGTTTCCCAATCGTAGTGGCCAACCAACAAATGATAAAACGAGTTAAATACTAAGTGTAAACTGCCTGTGAGTGCGCCATTAAAAAAGCCAGCGACAAAAATAAACACAAAGATGTTGCGGGGTAAATAATGGTAACTAAGCAAAAAGACTAAGTAGCTGATTAATATTGGAACGAGCGCCGATAGCACAAGAGAGCTCGGGAGCAAGATAAACGAAATATCGTGTATCCAGTGGTAGGCGATCATCGCAGGAATGCTGAGCAAAAAAGCCATTCTCCAACCGTACATCATGGTAAGTGTCGTCAACGCGAGAAAGTGTATTTGTAACCCTTCTTTTACTCCTGCTTGAGCAGACCAAAGAACCGTAATGAGGAAGAAAGAGGCAAACACGATATGTTGAAATGCTTTCTCTTGTTCAAGTTTAGGCCAAACTACTTTTCTCCAATCGGGTATGCAAAAAGCAACGACAACCCAAGTGACGATGATGAGTGAGCCTACGTTAAACCAGTCCATGAACTCTTTTCCTACAATGCGTTTGTTACTTTTACGTTAATCCTTTTGTTTGGGCGCTATTTTACACGCCTTGGTGATTTATATAATGAATTTGGCAGTGTTACATACAAAAATGCCAGCTAAATGCTGGCATTTCTAGAACGTTAAGTTTCTTATTTGCTTAGTATTTCACGTTAGAGTGGTACTGAGACAAGATGGATTGAATTTCATCCATTGTCTCTTTTGAAGGAGGATTCACGCCTTCAAGAGGGTACTCTAAACCAAGAGCTTCCCATTTATGTGCACCGAGTTTGTGATATGGGAGCAGTTCAACTTTCTCGATGTTGTCCATATCTTTAATGAATTCACCCAGCATGTGCGCCGCCTCTGGATCATCGGTGTAACCCGGCACAACTACGTAGCGAATCCATGTTTTTTGACCAATTTTGTGCAAGTAACGAGCAAAGTCTAACGTACGTCGATTCGACACACCGATAAAGTCTTGGTGAATTTCATCTTTCATATGTTTGATATCTAGCATCACCAAATCAGTCGCGTCCAATACTTCGTCGATCACTTCTGTGTGTTTACGAATGTAGCCATTGGTATCTAGACATGTGTGGATGCCTTCTGCGTGAGCCGCACGGAAAAAGTCGCGAACAAATTCTGGTTGAAGCATGGCTTCGCCACCAGAACAAGTGATACCACCACCTGATGCATTCATGAAATGACGGTAGCTTTTCGCTTCGGCAATGATTTCTTCAACAGTAACTTCTTTACCATCATGCGTGTCCCAAGTATCGCGGTTATGGCAATACTTACAGCGCATTAAACAACCTTGCAAGAAGACGATAAAACGAATACCAGGTCCGTCTACGGTACCGCATGATTCAAATGAGTGAATACGACCAGTTGTTGACATCTTTTGCTCTCATTACTAATAAATTCTTGCTGTTATTTTATTACAAAAAGCAGGGTTAAAACAGCCTTGTGGGTGGCTAAGGCAGCGTAATGTGACCAAAGAAAACGGCCAATGACGCGTTCATTGGCCTGAGAGATAAATACTATTTAAAAGAAAGCAAAGACTGAGAAAGAACCAGTACCGTAAACGTCAGTTTGTGATTCTTCGTAATCAGGTGTTTTCACCGTAAAGGTTAGGCTCGCGCCGTAATTCTGGTTATACCAAGTTGCACCTGCAACGGCACTTGCTTGCCAGTTTTCTAGAGTCACATCATAAGGTTCTGATGAGCCTGGAATACCTGAGCGATCGCCTTCAATGGTGATATCGTTGAAACGGTATCGACCTTCAAATCCTGTAAAGACAAACCAACTAGAGGTATTTTTCGCAAGCATACTGGCAGAGAAAGGGCTTTCTACACTGATGTTTGCCGCGCCAATACTATTGGCTAGATTCGTGCCCCAGCGGAACATGACTCCTTGTGATACATCGCTGCGGAAGTTGCCTGCGTTAATGTCATTCACATTAGTGATTTCCCATTGCGTCTTCTGGCCCTCACTGCGCATGAGTTTATTGAAAGCTCGGTAACCAACGCTAAAGGCAATTTCATCGTCGATTTGGTAATCCCAGCCTTGAGGATCGGTTGAACCAGTGATGCCGTGAACAATTTCCTGCGCTTTTTCTGATAGAGAACTTTCACCTGTCGCACCAATGGTGAAGTTATAGCGAACGGCTTGATCGGCGGTTAGAGATAGGTAGTTGATTTCAGTGTGTAGGTAACCAGCGTATGGACGGTCATTGGCAAGAGGGTAGTCTGCTTCAATATCACTTGGAGTCCACATCTTGTGGCCAAGTACTACCTCGATCTTATCGACATTGGATTGGTCTGCATTTTCTAAGCTGAACCATTTCCATTCGCTTTCTTTTTTTAGTTTCTCGGTTGCGTAAGAGAAGAATATACCGTTGGTGTAATCTTGGTCGACACCAAAAATGCCATCGTTATCAAGAGTAAAGGATACTGTGGATTTGGTGGATGCCAGAGCAACTGGCGATAAAAGGGTAAGGAAAATTAATTTACTGAGTTTCATATACTGCATTTACTAACTTTTTTTGCATCATACGTAAGAATTCAATCAAAATCTTCCGTAATGTCACAACTTTAGTTCAAGAAACAAAAAAAGGCTGATGCTTTGCAGCATCAGCCTTTGTTGTATCACTAAAACGTTATCTCGCTATAGTCTTATAGAGACTCAGTGAATGTACGTGCGATTACGTCAGCTTGTTGCTCTGCAGTTAGAGAGTTGAAGCGAACAGCGTAACCAGATACACGAATTGTTAGCTGAGGGTATTTCTCTGGGTGCTTAACTGCGTCTTCTAGAGTTTCGCGGTTAAGAACGTTCACGTTTAGGTGTTGACCACCTTCGATACCAGCTTCGTGGTGGAAGTAACCATCCATCAGACCAGCAAGGTTAGCGCGTTGTGAACCCTCATCTTTACCTAGTGCGTTAGGTACGATAGAGAATGTGTAAGAGATACCATCTTGTGCGTCAGCAAACGGCAGTTTAGCAACTGAAGTTAGTGATGCTACAGCACCTTTCTCATCGCGACCGTGCATTGGGTTTGCACCTGGAGCAAATGGAGCACCAGCACGACGACCGTCAGGTGTGTTACCAGTTTTCTTACCGTATACCACGTTTGAAGTGATAGTAAGAATTGACTGAGTAGGGATTGCATCACGGTAAGTCTTAAGCTTACGGATTTTGCCCATAAATACAGAAACAAGTTCACATGCGATGTCATCAACGCGTGGGTCGTTGTTACCAAATTTAGGGTAATCGCCTTCGATTTCGAAGTCGATTGCTAGACCGTCTTCATCACGGATAGGTTTAACAGTTGCGTATTTAATTGCAGACAGAGAGTCAGCAGCAACAGATAGACCAGCAATACCACAAGCCATAGTACGTTTAACGTCACGGTCGTGCAGAGCCATTAGTGCAGCTTCGTAGCTGTACTTGTCGTGCATGAAGTGGATTGCGTTTAGTGCAGTCACGTACTGCTTCGCTAGCCAATCCATGAAGTGGTCCATTTTTTCCCACAACTCGTCATAGCTTAGTACGTCGCCTTCGATCTTAGGCATTTTCGGACCAACTTGGATTTTTAGCTTCTCATCCACACCACCGTTGATAGTGTAAAGCATAGTTTTCGCAAGGTTAGCACGAGCGCCGAAGAACTGCATTTGCTTACCAACAACCATTGGAGATACACAACATGCGATTGCGTAGTCGTCAGAGTTCATGTCTGGACGCATTAGGTCGTCGTTTTCGTACTGGATTGAAGAAGTGTCGATAGATACTTTCGCACAGAACTTCTTGAAGCCTTCAGGTAGTTGCTCAGACCAAAGTACAGTGATGTTTGGCTCTGGAGAAGGACCCATTGTGTATAGTGAGTTTAGGAAACGGAAGTTAGTACGAGTAACTAGCGTACGACCGTCAAGACCCATACCACCCATAGACTCAGTTGCCCAGATTGGGTCGCCAGAGAATAGGTCATCGTACTCAGGAGTACGTAGGAAACGAACCATACGTAGTTTCATTACGAAGTGGTCGATCATTTCCTGAGCTTGTTCTTCAGTAAGCTTACCAGCAGCGATATCACGCTCGATGAACACGTCTAGGAACGTAGAAGTACGACCTAGAGACATTGCAGCACCGTTTTGAGACTTAACAGCTGCTAGGTAGCCGAAGTAAGTCCATTGGATAGCTTCTTGTGCAGTTTCAGCAGGGCGAGAGATGTCACAACCGTATTTCGCAGCCATAACTTTCATTTGGCCAAGTGCACGGTGTTGTTCAGCGATCTCTTCGCGAAGCTGCATAGTCATTTGAAGATCTTCACCGTTCTCAAAACGCTCTTGCAGAGATTTGAATTGAGCCAGTTTGTCCTTCATTAGGAAGTCGATACCGTATAGAGCAACACGGCGGTAGTCACCGATGATACGGCCACGACCGTAAGCATCTGGAAGACCAGTTAGAACACCAGATTTACGACAAGCTAGGATTTCTGGAGTGTAGATGTCGAAAACACCAGCGTTGTGAGTTTTACGGTATTCTGTAAAGATTTTTTTAACTTGTGGGTCTAGTTCGCGGTCGTATGCTTTGCACGAACCTTCAACCATGCGGATACCACCGTTAGGGATGATAGCGCGTTTTAGAGGAGCGTCAGTTTGAAGACCAACGATAGTCTCAAGATCTTTCTCGATGTAGCCTGCATCGTGAGCAGTGATGGTAGAGATGATAGAAGTATCGAAATCAACAGGAGCGTGAGTTGAGTTCTCTTGCTTGATACCTTCCATTACCTTAGCCCAAAGCTTGTTAGTTGCTTCAGTACCTTCAGAAACTAGGAAAGATTCGTCGCCTTCGTACGGAGTGTAGTTCTTTTGAATGAAATCACGAACGTTTACTTCGTTTTGCCAGTCACCTGCAACAAAACCTTCCCAAGCTTTAGCAAATTGCTCTGCCATGACATACCTACCTTTTTAGTAGAAAAAAATTACGTACTGCTTCGCCGTTGAGCCAGCTATCCCCAAAATCTGAGGGGGAACAGTACACTCTTTTGAATAACAATATTTATAGTCTTAAATTTAAAAAATTGGGTCACAAAACTATAAATATTGTCACTATCTTTAATGACACTCTTTTTAAGAGACAACTAGAGGTTAAACTAAAATTTTTTTGCAAACCTTAAACTAAATCAATAAATCCTCAAAAATCTCGATAAAAATGGGGTAGCGACAAGCGCTACCCACACGTTTTTTGAACAATTAACCTTACAGCCAAGCTTTGATGCCATACTGGCCTTCTAGCATACCAACTGCAAGCATAGCGACCAAACAGATAACAAGTACACCTACTGGGATCACAATCTTGTCTACGAATGACAGGCGAGCTGCACGCTCTTTGTCACCAATTAGACCGTTGTTATCAAGTAGCATTGTTAATGCCCATGCTAGTACAGGGTTAACGACGGCAGAACCGAAAATACAGATACCCGCTGCTTGAGAGTCTTTAGAGTCTTTCACCATTTGCATACCTGCTTCAAGTAGAGGTAGAGATACACCTACAAGAAGAGCGACACGCATTACTGGTGGCCATACTGCGATGTCCATTGGGAAGCCAAGGATCGCGATGATCATCACCAGAAGACCAAGAAGGATAGCACCGCCAGGAATTGGACGTTTTGCAATCGCTGCTGGGATCATGTAAGTCCCCCAAGATGAAGTGATGTTACCACCACCTACCGCTGTACCTACCATCTGACGGATAGAACACATAGTCATTGTGTCATCAACGTCCATTAGTACTTTTTCAGTCTTTTTAGGGTAGTTAAGTTCTTGGAAAATACGATGACCTAAGAAGTCAGGAGACCACATTGCTACTGCTAGGATTGCAAAAGGCAGTGACGCGATGAAGTGTTCCATATTAGGAAGACCGAGCATCCAACCTTCTTCAGTGCTGCCCCACCAGTAAACAGGGTTTAGATTCGGTAGACCAGTTTCAGTGACGAATTTGATGTCAAAACCAGCACCTAGCACTAGAGCGATAATAAGGCCTGTGAAAGCACACACTGGAATCGCAAGCCAACGTTTGTTCACTTTTGCAAGGAAAGCGTATAGTGCGATAGTCACTGCAAGCACGATCAGACCCACGTAACCCATGCTGCCAGCTTCAACAGTTGAAGATTGTAGGCCAACTGCCCATTCTTGAATCGAGTTGATTTGGCTCATGGTCCCCGTCAAGCCCAAGAAAATGAGCAAGCCACCAGCTGTACCCTCTGAGGTGAGGTTCACCAGTTTAGAACCGCCTTTCAAGAAGCTAAGTAGAAGACCGAATACACCAATAAGAATTGCCAATGCAAGAGGGTGAGCACCAGCGAGAGCGATGGTACCAATAAGAGGAATCATTGGACCGTGGTTACCTGCCAAGTTGGCTTTCGGGTTGATAAAGCCAGAAGCAAGCACACAGAAAAGTAGTGCAGGGATTAGCATTTCTACACGCGCAACTTCAATGGCAAAATCTTTGCCTAAGTTAACGTGGTCCCATGCTGCAGTAAGGCCTTCAGCCCAAGACATCATTACCGCAGAGTACATTGCGATAATGCCGATAGTACCAGCAAGTGCTGGAACAAGGTCTTCAAGCTCAAAGCGGAAGTCACGACCTGGCAAGTTTAAGCCGAAACGACGCGGCTTCATGATTTGTAGTTCGTGGTCTAGGTAGTCTGAACGGCTCGCGAACTCAGATGATGGACGATGAAGCTCACGGTAGCTTTTGGTCTCGATATCTGAATCAGAGTGCGCTTTGTTAACTGCGTCTGACATAGATTCCTCATATATTTAAAAGTTATGAATTATTCATTCAAGTGTGTTATTCCGCATCCTGCGGCACGTCCTATGCTAGCTATTATTAGATTTGTTACACGTCGACGTCGTGCCTAAGCATAGCTAATAACTTGTTGTGTTGAGGCACAAAAAATTCCTCATCTTTTGGCTGGAGTCTAGCAAGATAGCCATTTAGGGTGATTGATTTAGATCACTTTAAGAATAGATGTGAAATAAAACTACAGAAAGTGTCTGGTATGCGAATGAGATGGTTATTTAGTGTGTAATTTCATTACACAAGTTGCATAAAATTAGAGTTTATTGCCCTGCATCGCATGGGGCACCCTTAAATGATCAATATTCACGATGTTTATATAAAGCTGGCTTTATTCTTGCTTTGTACCGAGCAACGACGATTTTTTGGCTAATCATTGCCGCTCAGTTTAGGAAGAAGACATGAAACAGCTTAAAGTACTGCCACTTGTGGCAATTATCTCAGGTTTAATGGTCGGTTGTGGCGGCGGTGGCGGTGGCGGCGGTGGCGGCGGTACACCTCAAACTGCATTTAACTTCACTTTTGTTGCGCCAAAGACACAAGCGCTTTCAAGTAACGGTACTTGTACGATTTACGATCGCTTTGAGTCAAACAACATTGAGCAAGTATTGAATTACCATAAGTTGGGTGGTGTTTTAGACACTCAGTTAACAGCTTATTACTCTGATGCATCGGGTAACCGCGTTGGTGATTTGGTAACAGCAAGCAATGACAAATTGACGATTATTCTGCAAACGATTCCAGATGGCGGTAGTGTTACTGTTCAAGAGGTGAATGGCACTATTATTAACGCGATTACCTTTTCAAAAGATCTTTTGGAATCTGAGTCCTCTTTGAGAAACGTATACCTATCTGCAGATGCGAACGTAAGTAATACGAGCTGTCTGACGGGAAATAACGATTCAAAAGTCAATAAGACGAACTTGGACTACAAGACTGCGGAAGATGCTTCAGGCAATCCATATTCGACGTTCTACTTTGATTCCCAGCTAGAAACTGTAACGGCGAACGAATCGCGCTTTACCAAGGGTGAAAGTTTACCAGCGGTTAGTACCGAAAAAACGATGGTAGCTCAATACCGCACTGCTTCACGCTCTTCCTTGTACCAATATGGTTTTGAAGACTGGACGGATGGACGCATGGTCTTTGCAGGAACACCTTCGATGCCTATGGTCAGTACGTCGGGTATCAATTTTTCTAAGATAGATATTGATACAATCTACAAAAACTTTTCTTATCGTTTAGCTGAAGTGCCAAAGACAAGTGCGTTTTATCACCCTGATGCATTGAAAGGCGATGTTTGGACATTCAGTGTAGAAGGCACGATTGCAACGCCTGGATGGACAGCTGCATACACAGACAAAGTTTCTGAAAACTGGAGCATTGTTGTTGATGACCGCTCTCTATTTTCAGTAACGGATACCCAGAACACGAAGCCAGGTGTATCAAACAGTGTTGTTGATCTAACTGACAGTATTGGTTTAGGCCAAGAAAACGGGTTACAACGCGTGAGCTATCAGCAAGGTACGATGGTTGGTGCAACGCCATACGTTGTTCGCCATTCAGTTTACTCGTTGATCGAAGGAAGTATCGTCGTTCCTGACTTAGATTACTCTAGTGTTCCTTCTGGTGCTCGAAGTGATTTAGTTATCTCCAATAACTCGTTAATTACTCAGAGCTATGTGTTTACCGATGAAAAAGCAGACGTTAAAGCTGCTGATTTTCTCACTGCTTTTGCCAATGGTGATGGCGCTGATACGACAAAAGATGTACTCGGTATCGTAATGAATGAGAAACAAGTTAGAGATACGATGAATCGCATTGCTCAAACTAAGACGCTGATGTTAGAGAGAAGCAATTAACACTTTTGTAAATTTATTTAGCCCCTCACTTGAGGGGCTTTTTTGTGGCCTATATTCACGAATAAAAGAATATGTTGCTATATATTGCATATTCATTTGTCTATCGTATCTATCTATTCGATTTATTTAGGTTAATAATTTGTTGCAACTTCCTGGGGGTGGTGCTAATTTGTTCCGAAATAGAGAGGGCGGAGTCCCTTAATTGCAGTGACAAAAACACAGGGAGTAGAGCGCATGAATGATGTACCAGCGCTAGATATAAAAGACCTGCACAAAACATTTGGACAGAATGAAGTCCTGAAAGGCATTTCACTTGCCGCTCACAAAGGGGATGTTATCTCCATCATTGGCTCTTCCGGTTCTGGCAAGAGTACTTTTCTTAGATGTATTAACTTACTAGAAACACCGACCGCTGGTGAAATTTGGGTAAACGGCGAGCTTATTCAAATGAAAAACAACCGCGCGGGTGAATCTGTACCTGCCAACGAAAAACAAGTTCAGCGTATTCGTTCGCGTTTAGCTATGGTTTTTCAGGGGTTTAACCTTTGGTCTCATCTTACCGTTCTTGAAAACGTTATCGAAGCACCTGTCCACGTTCTTGGAGTGCCGAAAGCTCAAGCAATTGAAAATGCAGAGTTGTTACTGAAAAAAGTCGGCCTTTACGAGCGTAAAGATTATTACCCAGGTCATTTATCTGGTGGTCAGCAACAGCGTGCTGCGATTGCTCGTGCCCTTGCCGTAGATCCAGAAGTTATGCTGTTTGACGAGCCTACCTCTGCGCTTGACCCTGAGCTTGTTGGGGAAGTGCTAGGGGTAATGAGAGATTTGGCAGATGAAGGGCGAACCATGTTGGTGGTGACGCACGAAATGGCGTTTGCTCGTGACGTCTCAAATCATGTGATGTTCTTGCATCAAGGCTTAGTGGAAGAACAGGGAGATCCAGCTAAGCTATTTACTAACCCGGATTCGCAACGATTACAGCAGTTTATCTCATCTATCTACTAATATTCATTAGGCGGCAGAGTTTTGCCTCCTAAGTAAGCACAACGAACAAAACCAAATAAAATAGCAATCACAGGAGTATGGAAATGAAAAAGTGGTTATTGGCAGCAACTCTTGCTGCAACGGCAGTGTCTGGTGTTGCTCAAGCGAAAGAATGGAAAACAGTTCGCTTTGGCATTGAAGGCGCATACCCTCCATTTAGCTGGACAGAAACCGATGGTTCTCTAAAAGGCTTTGATGTTGATATGGCCAATGCGCTGTGTGAAGAAATGCAAGTGAAGTGTCAGATCGTTGCACAAGATTGGGATGGCATTATTCCTTCTCTATTGGCTCGTAAATACGATGCGATCATCGCGGCAATGTCGATTACCGAAGAACGTAAGAAGAAAGTGGATTTCACGGGCAAATACGCACTGATCCCAAATAAGTTCATTGCTAAGAAAGGTGCAAACCTAGACTTTGCTAATCTAGATGGTCAAAAAATCGCAGTTCAACGTGCGACCACTCACGATAAATATCTAACTGATAACTACGGTGACAAAGTTGAAATTGTACGTTACGGCTCTTTTGACGAAGCGTACCTAGACCTTGCGAACGGCCGTGTTGCTGCAGTTTTGGGCGATGCATCTGCTCTAGAGGAAGGTGTATTGAACAAGGCTGGTGGTGATGCGTACGAATTTGTTGGCCCATCTTTGACTGATGCGAAATGGTTCGGTGAAGGTTTCGGTATCGCTGTACGTAAACAAGATAAAGATCTAACGAAGAAACTTGATGCGGCAATCTTGTCACTGCGTGATAAAGGTATTTACCAAGAAATTGCTGGCAAGTACTTTAACTACGATGTTTACGGCGAATAAGCGGTAATTAAGCGGCCGTTGGCTTGTTCCTAGAAGTAGTCAACGGTCGATTTTTTGAGTTTAGGGATTAGGAACTCACCTATGCTGGATTTACAAGGATATGAAGCCTCCATTTTTAAAGGGGCTTTGGTAACCATCGAAGTAGCAGTTCTGTCACTACTGCTTGCGGTGATATTGGGAATGCTTGGCGCGCTTGCTAAGCTCGCACCCTACAAATGGGCAAGAGCAATTGCCACACTTTACACCACCATTATTCGCGGCATTCCAGACTTAGTTCTGATGATGTTGATTTTCTTTGGTGGGCAAATACTTTTAAACAATAGCCTCTATTCCATCAACGAAACGCTCAATGAATGGTTTGCATCTAGCGACCCAAATCATGAGTGGACTTCTTACTTACCTGACTACATTGATGTGAGCCCGTTTATTGCCGGTGTGCTGACAATTGGTTTTATCTTTGGAGCTTACATGGCGGAAACTTTCCGTGGTGCGATCATGGCCGTCGATAAAGGTGAGTTGGAAGCAGCAAAAGCTTATGGCATGAGCCCAGTGTTGTCGTTCAGAAGAATCCTTCTTCCTCAGATGATTCGCCATGCACTACCGGGATTTGGTAACAACTGGCTGGTATTGTTAAAAACCACCGCGCTTGTCTCCATCATCGGGCTTGAAGATATGGTGAGAATGAGCTCTCTGGCGGCTGGTACAACAAAAATGCCGTTCACGTTCTACATGGCCGTTGCACTGATTTTCCTTTTCTTCACCAGTATTTCGACGGGGTTGTTAAAACTCGTTGAACGCAAATTCAGTATTCATGCGAGGTAAGTAATGGATTTTTCGTTGATTATTGAAAGCTTCCCTGTTTACTTTCAAGGGCTTTGGACGACCGTTTGGCTGGTGGGCATTTCATTGGTGATTGGCTTGTGCGTCTCCGTTCCACTCGCCATTGCAAGAAACAGTACCAACTACGCTTTGAGCCTTCCTTCTTGGGGATTCATTTACTTTTTCCGAGGAACGCCACTGCTTGTTCAGTTGTATCTGATTTACTATGGCATGGATCAGTTTTTCCCAGTGAAAGATACCTTATGGGAACACGCGTGGTTTTGTGCTCTGGTTGCGTTTGTACTAAACACATCAGCGTATACGGCAGAGATCATTCGTGGTGCGATTAACGGTCTGCCGAAAGGCGAAGTGGAAGCCGCAAAAGCGTATGGCATGAGTAAATTTATGACTTACAAACGCATCATCTTGCCAAGTGCGTTGCGCCGAGCACTACCTGCTTATTCTAATGAAGTGATTTTCATGCTTCACGGCAGTGCGGTTGCAGGGATCGTAACCATCGTGGACTTAACTGGTGCAGCGCGCTTAGTTAACTCTCGTTATTACGCACCATTTGAGTCGTTCTTGACGGCTGGACTTTTCTATATGTCGCTTACGTTTATCATTCTTTGGTGCTTTAAACGCGCGGAAAAACGTTTCTTAGCGTACCTGCGTCCTCTGAGCTAAATCATGTATTTAAGTAATGGTACCTACGGGTACCATTCTATTTTTGATACCTTCATTCATACTTTTCTTATTTATCAACAAGACTATTTCGCTCCCTTGTTCGCTTACATTACACTTCGGCAAAACCCTTGTTTAATAAGTGAAATATGAAAAAAACAATTATATCGTTGGGTCTTGCCGCTGTTGCCACCGGATGCGGTGGTGGAGAGAGCAAGTCACAATCAAACAGTCAAGTCACACCAACTCCAGTTCCTGTTCAACAAGCGCTAGAAACGGGCAATGCCCTGTTAGTTTCTGACCCAAATGACTTCATTCGTGAAAGCCGTCAAGTTGTTGAGGCGCACAAGAAACAGTCGAATGCGATCAAATCTGCGATAGCAAAAAATCTTTCGGGTCTTTACTGGGATCCGACGCATGATGCCGCGATTTTTGCTCCTACCTATGGATTCAACGACACCATCTTGATGACCAATAAAGCGATGGCGAGTGGCTACAAAGACCAAGCGTTGTCGATTGGTATTGCTGGTGAGCAAACTAATGGCCAGCGTTATGCTGTTTTAGGCAGTAACCCATTTCGAACCGCACAACGTTTTCCTGATTCTTCTAATGCGGCAATGACTCAATGGTTAAAAAACCTCGTTACTTGGTTGTCAGGTGGAGCTACTTCAAACGTCGTCATCGCGCAAATGGATCAGTCTTATTACTTTCCTGATGAGCAAGCGACGCGCAGTTGGTTAAATAACAATATTTCACCAGACCTGACATTTAATGAAGCTAACCTGTGCGACGGTTCAAAACTACTTAGCTGCTTGAAAGCCGATAAGCCAAACCTGTTGATTCTGTCACAACATTTGCTGTCAGGAGATACCAATCAACAGGTATTAGATGCGCTGGCTTATGCCGAGCAAGCTAAAATTCCGGTTTTGTATCTGCATTGGGACGGTGGGCTGACCGATCTTGGCCGAGACATTTTGGCAAAATTCCATGTTGACTACGTGGGGGACAACTATTGGCGTAAGTTAGGTTTGGTCGATTGGGCACCTTCATCACTGATGAACTTTGTGCCAGATTCTGTCATCACGCAACAAGCGTTGTTATCCCGTTTCGAAACTCAAAACTTCAATGTTGATTTTTCCCAATGTGATGATAAATCATGCCCAGAAGCAGCGAACATGGACAGTCAGTTTTACGACGCTGCCAACAGCATTCGCCAATGGCTGAAATCACTTGATGAGCAAAAAATCTCGTTGTTTGAACAAGATGGTTATCAATACGAAAAGCTGATGGTGTTATTGGCGGATCATTATCGTCAAACGGCCTCTTTTCCAATGGATAAGCAGTCTACGGGGACGACTGAATTTTTGAAATCGTACTTCGCGGACTACGTTCAATACAACAGTCGTCGCATCAACCCAAAACAACCAAATATGGGAAACTTCAGCCGCAGTGAATTTGGGGCCGATGTAAAGAGAATTGATACTACGGTGAATATGGAGTCTAAACGCAACTTCCGTTCGGCAGGAGTGTATGCGCTGCCAGGTGAGACTTTCACGGTAACGCGTAAAGACAACAATGATGTGACCACAAAAATTGTCATCAATAGCTTAAGAAGTGGAGCGACTCATGAGTTCAGTAAAGACGGTTATACTCGACCTAAACTGCTGACTTCATTTGCTTACGAAGTTAAAGCGGGTGAAACCATCACGCTGACTTCTCCTTATGGCGGCCCAGTACAGGTTCACTTTGAGAAAAATGATATTCCGGTTGAACTGAGATTTAACCATGTGGCACAGCATCCTGTATGGAGAAGTGAGAAGGACAACGACACCTTTATTCAGCAGCTAGAAGCCAATTTGTTTGATTGGGCCGAGCTGATCACCCCTGGGTTTGAAGTGCACTCAAAGCGTGACAAGATGTTAGAGTCGGTCAACGATGAAATGTGGTCTACCCCTGCGGAAATGGCGCTTGCAACGGAAGAATATGTTCATAACTACCCGCATGTTCTGGCTGGTTTCCAAGGGCCGGGTATAGACGAAGTACCTGAAATTATTCAATACGCTCAAAACCAAGGCTGGGAAATTGCCAATATTGATATGGTTAAGCACATGAATGCTGACCAAGCCACTTGTGGCTATGGCTGCTCTGGTAACCCGTACGATGCTTATTGGGCCTTCAGTCCTTTAGGTCACGGTGATTTGCATGAGCTAGGCCACGGTTTAGAGAAAGGACGATTCCGATTCGCTGGTTGGGAAGGGCATTCGACGACCAACTACTACTCCTACTACAGCAAGTCTCGTTTCTTCCAAAATACGGGTAAGGAATCAACCTGCCAAAGCTTGGATTTCAAAGGTCAGTTTGAACTGTTGCAAACCAGTCGAACACAAAGCGATCCAAATGCTTATATGGCGGAGCAAAACCAAACGGGTTGGAGCTGGGGTGCTCGCGTTTACATTCAAATGATGATGGCAACTCAGCACGAAGGTGTGCTTAAAAATGGTTGGCATTTACTGGCGCGACTTCATCTTATTGAGCGTGAGTTTAATCGTTTGAAAGCAGATGAGGCACTGTGGAATGCGAAACAATCAAGCATTGGCTTCTCGATGTATACCAAAGATGAAGCGAACAGCATCTCAAACAATGACTGGTTGCTCATTGCCCTAAGTTACGTGGCTCAGCGAGATATGACTAACTATCTCGACATGTGGGGATTCTCGTTCTCAGAAAAAGCGAAGCAACAAGTTGTTGCGTTGAATCTGACGCCGATGCCTCTCACTTACTTTGCAAGTAGCAATACTGGCTACTGTCTGAACGAATTCGCTCAAACGCCAGTAAGTATTGATGGTCAAACGGTTTGGCCGCTGAACTAGCTGAGTAGAAAATAACGTGCATGAAAAAGGGAGACTGAGTCTCCCTTTTTACTAGATTTACCTTAGCGTTGAGTCACGGCTATTGCTTTGTAAAGTATTACTTGAATGTCGACCAGATTGGCGCATGGTCTGAAGGCTTCTCAATACCGCGTAATTCATAATCGATACCCGATTCAATACATTTTTGCGCGAGAGAAGGGGTCGCCAAAATCACATCAATTCGTAGACCTCGGTTGTCATCAAAGCCGCGAGAGCGGTAGTCAAACCACGAGAAGCGATCGTTCACTTCTGGGTAAAGCTTACGGAAGGTATCTTCAAAGCCCCAATTTAACAACGTTTGTAGCCATTCACGTTCTTCTGGTTGGAAAGAGCATTTACCCGTTTTCAACCAACGCTTACGGTTTGGTTCTCCGATACCGATATCTGAATCGATAGGGCTGATGTTGATATCACCCATAACAATCAACTGTTCATCGTTGCTGTGATGATCGTTTAGATACGTCATTAGATCTTTGTAGAACTGGCGCTTGTATGGGAATTTCGTTTCGTGGTTAATGTTGTCCCCTTGAGGGAAGTAGCCATTAAGCACCGTTACTTTTTCACCATTTTCGTTTTCAAACGTCGCCATGATCATGCGCTTTTGGTGTTCTTCGTTATCCGTTGGAAAACCTTTTTGTACGCGGATTGGCTCTTGCTTACAAAGCATCGCTACGCCGTAATGCGCCTTCTGGCCATGAAAATACACTTTGTAACCCATGGCTTCGACATCTTCAATCGGGAACGCTTCATCATGCACTTTAATCTCTTGAAGACCAATAACGTCAGGCTGGTGTTTATCGATTAGCGCTTGGAGTTGGTGCAGTCGAGCACGTAGTCCATTGATGTTAAAGCTGATTACTTTCATTATTTATCCTTTTGAGGGCGTATTTTTCTAGAATGGTATCATTCTGAAAGCGTAGTGAAAATGAATCTCAATAAAAGAAAAAAGCGCGTTTTACTGCGCTTTCAATTTGTTTTCTAAATCTGTTTGTACGATCTTCAATGCTTTAATCGCAACTTCTGGATCAATCTCGTTGGTTTCAAGCAAGTAGATCAAATCAACGGCCAGCTTGATCTCTTCTGGTGCATCATCAAGAGGAGAGGTTGGTTGGTCTGCCATTATTGGTGCTTTTCCCTATGTGTAATTTGATTTTCTAGTTTAAGAAGCGCCGCCTCGCAACGAGCTAAACGTTGCTCTGTCGCCAGCAATACTTTCTGAGCTTCAGCTCGCATAAAACTAGGTGCAGTTTCCACTGCGCGTTCCTTTTCTAACACCATTTCTCGCAAGCGTCTTGCCCATTCTTGGTGCTGCGCGAGCTCTTGATAAAGCACGTTAATTGGTTTGCGAAAGTGGCTGCTATGCTTGATTTCATTCTTACGAATTTTGGTGGTAGAAATCTCTCGCTGAATTGCGCCAATTTGCGCTACGAGTCGTTCGGTGAGGTACTCCGCGCGCAAAGCGGTGAGCTTATTTTCGTTTTGCTCTCGGATAATTGCGTCCAGTGTCGATTTCGCTTCTTTTACGCAAGGGGTCAGTAAGCGAGAACGGCAGCTAAATAAACGTTCATCAAACAACGGAACGTGATGCTCTCCTCGTTGGCGATCCAATGTCGCGGCTTGATTCGCCATGTGTTCTAAACTTTGCGAAAGTTGTTCGATGTTCATGATAAACCTACAAACCAAGCGTCATAAGCTAGCTTAATCGCCAATACGCTCACGACCGTGACAAAAACGGGACGAATGAACTTAGAGCCGAATCGAATTGCAGAATGCGCACCAACAAATGCCCCAGCCATTAAACACACACCCATTGTTAAGCCTAGCACCCAGTTAATATGACCTAAAATAGCGAAAGTAATAAGTGAGGTAAAATTACTGGTGAAGTTCATTGCTTTGGCTAAACCAGAGGCGAGCAATATATTGAGACGGTACAGCGCCATAGAACTTACAGTCCAAAACGCGCCTGTTCCTGGACCGGCTAATCCATCGTAAAAACCAATCGACAAACCTTGCAGGTACTGTTTTTTATGCAGCTTTGGGCAAGGCTCTGGTATTGGGCTTTGATGAGGTGAATGTGGCGTTTTATGGAATACGGTATACAGCGCAGCGGCTAATATAATAAGAGGCAAGACTTTTTCTAGCCAATCCGTACTGATGGCATCGACAAAGAGCGTGCCCAATGTTGCGCCGACAAGCGTTGCTGCAAACGCGCGCCCCCAACACTGAGGTTTGAACAAGCGTTTTTTGTAGTAAGTGAATGCGGCAGTTGACGATGCAAAGGTAGCAGCCAACTTGTTCGTCCCCAAAGCAATGTGAGGAGGAAGCCCCAAAGACAGCAAAGCAGGGACGGTTAGCATCCCTCCACCACCTGCGACTGCGTCAATAAATCCAGCAACAAAAGCGACTAGCGCCAACACCAACAGCATTGTCGGCTCTATCATTTCCATAAATTCTTATTCTTCTAATATTCTATTTTTCGTTTAAATGGCGGCAGTGAGTCGATAAGTGCTTGCCCGTAGCGTTTGGTTACGAGGCGTCGATCCAGAATGGTCACTCTACCAGAATCTCGTTCTTTGCGCAGTAGGCGGCCCACGCTCTGGATCAGCTTTTTGCTCGCATCAGGTACAGTGATTTGCATAAACGGGTTGCCGCCTTTCTTTTCTATGTATTCTGAATGCGCTTGTTCTACTGGAGAGGTAGGAACACCAAATGGAATTTTGGTGATCACTAAGTTTTCCAGTAACTCTCCTGGCAAATCGAGTCCTTCCGAAAAGCTTCCTGTACCAAAGAGAACGCTGGTTTTGTTTGTTTCTACAAGCTTTTTATGTTTTTTTAGAATTTCTTGACGAGAACTTTCGCCTTGTACTTGCAAAGCCCAGCCTCGTTTTATGAACTCTGAAGACAGCGCCTCTGCGACTTGGTTCATCTGCCAGTAAGAGGAGAATAATACCAAGTTGGCCTTTTTGTCTTCTAAGTACTTAGGCAAGATCTCAATAAGATATTCAGTAAACTGAGGTGCCGATGGTTCGTACTTCATTGCAGGTATGAGTAACTCAGCTTGGTTTTGATAATCAAAAGGCGAAGCGAGTGCCAAAAACTGAGTCCCAGATTCTGGCTTGCCATCAATGCCTACTTGATGGCAAAAATAGTGGAAAGAGTTCAACGCTCGCATTGTTGCTGAAACTAATACGGCACCAATACAACGACTCCAAATCTGTTGGTCTAGCTGCCATCCGATCTCAAGAGGGGAGACGCTCACAATAAAATCGCCTTCACGATCGGGGTGAGTTTCTAGCCATCTCGCTAAAGGCGCTCCTTTTTCTCGTGTTGGCTCTGCCATTAAATGCCAAACTTGAGCGAGGTTCTCTAGTCGTTGAATATAGAAACCTAGTTCAGCGAGCGCAGGCTCGGCCAATCTTGCCGCGAGTTCGCCATCTTTGACTCTTTCTGCGATAAGATCGGCGATTTTCGCGACGCTTTGGTTTGCTTTCTTGCTGAACTGTTTTAGCTCTTTAGATTGGTTTTCTAGCCAAGTAGGCAGCTCGCCATGTTCAAAGCGGTAGATGCCTTCTTCAAACTGAGCTGGATCGAACTGCTTAGTCAACTGAGTGAGCGCAGGTATTAAGTTTTGCACGGAGTCTTGCAAGTCATTGCGGAATCGAACTACACGTTTCTCATCAGCCAGTGATGAAAATTTACTGATTGACTGATTCAGCTTCTCTAGCCACGCTGCTGCGCCTCTTAAACTTGCGGATGCTGAAGCGTGATCACGGGCGACGTGAGGCAGGTGGTGAGCTTCGTCAAAGACATAAATCGTATTTTCTGGCTCTGGTAAGATTACGCCACCACCTAAGTCAGCATCAGCCATAACGAGAGAGTGATTCGCGATGATCACGTCATTTTTATCTAACTCAGAACGCGCCTTTTGAAACGGGCACCCTCTGTGACCTGGCAAACTGTTATTGCAGCTGTGTTTGTCGCTGACAATCAATTGCCAGATGCGGTCGTCTATAGGTTTAGGCCAAGCGTCGCGGTCACCATCCCATTTCCCTTGAGCGAGTGAGCGATACATGGTTTCCAGTAATTCAATGTCTTTTTTCTTTGGCTTGGTCTCAAACATCGCTAGTTGACCGCCATCCACACCACTGGCTGTTGCGAGCTTTTCTGCGCAGCAGTAGCGCTGCCTACCTTTGGCAAGAATGAAAGAGAATTCTCTGTCTGTAATACGACGGAATAGAGGAAGGTCTTTATTCACTAGCTGTTCTTGAAGCGCGACGGTTGCCGTTGAGATAACGACTTTGCGGTTGTTATGCACGGCAACTGGTATAGCGGCCATCAAATAAGAAAGTGACTTACCGATCCCTGTGCCTGCTTCTGCTACCAGTATTCGATTGGACTTATGATATTGACCACAAAGCGTCTTTGCGATTTCAGCGACAAGATAGTTTTGAGCTCGTCTTGGTACAAAGTTATCGAGTTGGGCTTGTAGGTTTTGATAGCTATTGCGAATCGATTTTTGAATGTTACTGGTCAGCATACGGGCCTCAAATGCGTTGGAGCCGAATAGTAGCACACATCACTAGTTGTACAGTAGTTCACAAAACGGAATGCTTTTGTAAGGAATCTAGATCTTCTTCACAAAAAAATATTGAACTCCATATCAATGCAAATAATTTCATTATATGAAAAATATAAAACTTCAAAAATGCAGACTTGTCAGGGTTTTGTTCTGTTTTTTGTGTTACAAAGTCTGTTTTTTAGGTTGAAATTTTGATTATTAATAGGATGATAAATTGAGGAAAATCAAGCCGATAGTTTAGATGTTCATCGAACAAATTAAATAAAGTAATCCAAGTTATTGTTATTATTGGTTATTTTTATTTTTTGATATTTGTATTTAGAAAATTTGACAGGCAGAATAATCTTTTGCAATCTAGTGCCCAGATTTTGTAGGTCATGCATTGTTACGAATCGATAACAAGTGGCCTCAAAAATATAAAAAAGGGAATTCGGAAAGGATATCCCAAACTAAGAAAAGGCAGTGGATTAATTATGAAAAAGACTCTAGTAGCTCTTGCAGTAGCAGGCATCTCTACGTCTGCACTAGCAGCAGGCAACATCTACGACAACGGTACGACTTCTTTCAACCTTAAAGGTGAGATTGATACTTACGTTAGTACTGTAGAAGGCAAAGAAAACGGCAAAACTGTAGTTAAACGTGACGTAGACGTTGACCTTTGGGCTAAAATCCAAATCGACGCAGAACACAAACTAAACGAAGACGTAAAAGTATTCGGTTCATTTGAACTAGAAAACGGTGAATTCTTCGATAAAGATAACAGCTCTGATCACGCTCGTGTACGTACAGACGATCTTTACTTCGGTGCTTACTTCGGTGACAACTGGGGTGTAGCTTTCGGTGAAGTTGGTGACTTCGGTGACTCTCTAGACGCAATCACTATCGACAACACTAACGAAGGTCTTGGTTACGTTGATGATTTCGTAAAATCAAAAGAAAGTGCAGGTCACGCTGTTTCAGTTAAAGGTAGCTTCGACAAGCTAACAGTTATCGCTGATGCATACCTAGATCAAGACGAGAAAATCGATACTGCATTCGGTCTATCTGCGCAATACGCAATCAACGATATGTTCACAGTTGGTGCTTCTTACCAAGATCAAGAGAACCGTGATGCTGCAGGTACTGATTACCAAGTAATGGGTGCGGCTGTTCGTTTCAACATGGACAACTTCTCTGCTGCAGTAAACTACGTTGCTGAAGAGCTAAACAAAGCGGATCAAGATACTTGGTCTGCAGTCGCTGCTTACAAAATGAACGAGGCGCGCGTTTACACTTCATTCGGTTTCACTGAGTACGAAGGCGACCACGACCAGTCTTACTACACGTTTGGTGCTGACTACGCTGTAACTGGTAACGTTCTAACGTTCATTGAATACACTTCAAGCGAAAACGACGAGAAAAACGTTTCTAAGAAAGAAGCTGACCTAGTTGTTGCTGGTGTTTACTACACGTTCTAATAATAGAACTTAAGTAGATATAGTAAAGGTCGCATTTATTGCGGCCTTTTTTATATTAAAGCGTCTAGACCACTCAGTAGCTATTAAACATAGGTCAAGCGGGTATAGAGTTTCGAGGCAAGAGTGCGCTTACCAATTATCTACAGCGAGTTGTGGTGAAATGATTGGCTTTTTATTAATGATTTCCTCAAACTGTGATTAGTGGTAAGCGAGATTTAACTTTTTGATGTAATTAATCGATTTTTAAGGTTATTCGGATATGAGACTAAAAACTTGGATTGTAGCGTTTTTTCTTGGTCTGTTTGGTACAACAGCGAACGCTGACACAACACATAAAACTGATGTATCAGTAACTTTAAGTACCGCACAAGGTGTTCAAGTTCTGTTTGTAAATGGCGTTAGTACGGATGAATTGAGTACTCCGTATACTCTCATCGATGGCTCAAACCAAGTGGTTATTAAGGTAAACAAAGCTATTGGGCGTGGTGACAAGCGTACTCAAGTTTACTCTGCACCATACATTCTTGGTTTTAGTTCTGGCGCGGGTGAGCTTTACATTGATGCGCCATCTTTTAGAGATAAGCGTCAGGCAGATAAGCTGTTTGAACAAGATACAATGGACTGGAAAGTAAGCATCAATGATAAGTCTATTGATTACTCGCAATATAAGATGCCAGGTAAAAAAGGTGCTTTCCCATATTCAAACCTTGATGAGCAATTGGCAGAGTACAACGAACTTAACGGCGTCTATTTTTCTAATGGCAAGCGAGTCGAGTTATCTGAGCTTCAGGCAACGGGTACAGCTAAAGAGACTCACAGAGTGAATTCGCCACTGACAAAAGCAAAAATTGCTTATCTAGAAATGACTGACGAAGAACGTCAGGTATTCATGAAGTGGGTTTCTCAACAATAATTGTTATTAGTGACGATAAAAAATATAAAAAGCAGGCGATGGCCTGCTTTATGTTTTTTGATGTTGACTACTTTAAGGAATGTGCTGTTTTAAGATGGCTAGAGCTGAATCTCTTTCCATTGGCCAGGATGCAAGTCACCAAGAGTAATGTTGCCCATTGAATAACGTACTAAGCGTAAAGTTGGGAAACCGATATGAGCGGTCATGCGTCTTACTTGGCGGTTTCTACCTTCAATGATAGTGATTGCTAACCATGTCGTTGGAATATTTGCACGAAAACGAACTGGTGGGTTTCTCTCCCAAATCGTCGGAGCATCAATGACTTCTACTTTTGCGGGTAAGGTCATACCATCTTTTAATTCAACGCCTTTACGCAACTTCTCTAAATCTTGCTCTTGTGGGGCTCCATCCACCTGTACCCAATACGTTTTCGGCGACTTCGATTTCGGCTGAGTCAGCTTCGCTTGTAGGATACCATCATTGGTTAACACCATTAGACCTTCACTGTCTCTGTCTAGCCGACCTGCTGCGTATACGTCTTTGACTGGAATGTAGTCAGCCAATGTTTTCCGGCCGTCACCATCGGTAAATTGGCTCAGCGTATCGTAAGGCTTATTGAAAATAATGACTTTTCTATTTTGCAGGTCGACTCGAGGTTTATTGGCTTTGGCTGTGCGAGTAGGGTGGCGTCTTGTGGTTTGATCCTCTACACGGTTTGGTTTACCGGAACGTTTAAAATGGCCTGTTTTAGATTGGCTGGTACGACGCCCTTTTTCATGACCTGTGCGAGATGACATGTTAACTACCCTGCAAAAATGTAAATGAACTGTGTTTGAAAGTTTTAAGTTTTCTTAAGATCGGCTATCATTTGCGCGCCTAAAACTAACAAATGCGCACAGAATAATAGACTATTTCGTGTTATTTGTTTAATTATATCAGTGCACTCATGGATTCAGAGCCAAGAGCTTCAAACTACAAGAAAGAGTGCAAACCGCATGTGGCGTTAGCGAGGAGATACACACTACTAACGTGTAGCAATGCGTCAATTACACCAACTCAGACGCTGAGTTGATCAGCCAACAAGTTGATTCAAAAATAGGGAAATTTCATGCCTACAGAAAAACCTACCATTATCTACACCATCACTGATGAAGCACCGGCGCTAGCAACTTATTCATTACTACCAATCATTCAATCGTTTACTGCATCGTCTGGCATCAACGTAGATACTCGTGATATTTCACTAGCGGGTCGAATTATCGCTAACTTCCCAGAGCACTTAAAAGAAGAGCAACGCATTGGCGACGCGTTAACTGAGCTGGGCGAACTCGCACAAACACCAGAAGCAAATATCATCAAGTTGCCAAACATTTCGGCTTCTATTCCTCAGCTAAAAGCCGCAATCAAAGAGCTTCAAGCTAAAGGTTACGACCTACCAAACTACCCAGAAGAGCCAAGTACTTACGAAGAAAAAGCGATTAAATCGGCTTACGATAAGATTAAGGGCAGTGCGGTAAACCCAGTACTTCGTGAAGGCAACTCTGACCGTCGTGCGCCACTTTCTGTTAAGAACTATGCAAAGAAAAACCCACACTCAATGGGCGCATGGTCATCAGACTCTAAATCCCATGTATCAAGCATGGCGGGTGACGATTTCTTTGGTAGCGAGAAATCAACAACCATTTCTGGCGCAACAGAAGTAAAAATCGAGTTTGTTGGCGCAGATGGCTCTGTAAAAGAGCTAAAATCTGCTTTCCCACTGTTAGACAAAGAAGTTATTGATAGCTCTGTACTGAAGAAAAAAGCATTGGTTGAGTTCTTCGAAAAAGAAATCGCAGATGCGAAAGAGCAAGACGTACTGCTTTCTCTACACATGAAAGCGACGATGATGAAGGTTTCTGACCCGGTTATCTTCGGTCACGCTGTAAAAGTGTACTACAAAGACGTTTTTGCTAAATACGGTAAGTTATTCGAAGAGCTTGGCGTTGATGTAAATAATGGTCTTGGTGATGTTTACTCGAAAATCGAGTCACTACCAGCAGCACAGAAAGAAGAGATTGAAGCGGCAATTCAGGCGGTTTACCAAACTCAGCCTGAACTTGCGATGGTTGATTCGGATCGTGGCATCACGAACCTGCATGTCCCAAGCGACATCATTGTCGATGCATCTATGCCAGCAATGTTGCGTTCTTCTGGCCAAATGTGGGGTCCTGACGGTAAGCAAAAAGATACTAAAGCGATGATCCCAGATCGCTGCTATGCAGGTATCTACCAAGCAGTTATCGATTTCTGTAAAGAGCACGGCGCATTTGACCCGACAACAATGGGCAGCGTACCAAACGTGGGTTTGATGGCTCAAAAAGCAGAAGAGTACGGTTCTCACGATAAGACGTTTATCCTAGATGCAGCAGGTACAGTACGTGTTGTTGATGCTTCTGGCGCCGCAGTGCTGCTTGAACAGGCGGTAGAAGAGGGTGACATCTTCCGTATGTGTCAGGTAAAAGACGCGCCAATTCAAGATTGGGTGAAACTTGCAGTAACTCGCGCACGTGCGACAGGCGTTCCAGCTGTATTTTGGCTAGATGAAAACCGCGCACACGATGCAGAGCTTATTAAAAAGGTCAATGCATACCTGCCAGATCACGATACGACAGGCCTAGAAATTAAGATTCTTGCTCCAGTAGAAGCATGTAAATACTCATTAGAGCGAATGAAAGCTGGTCTAGATACTATTTCTGTAACGGGTAACGTACTTCGTGACTACCTAACAGACTTGTTCCCAATTTTGGAACTGGGTACATCCGCTAAAATGCTCTCAATCGTTCCGTTGATGAACGGCGGTGGCCTGTTTGAAACCGGTGCTGGTGGTTCTGCTCCAAAACACGTTCAACAAGTTGAGAAAGAAAACCACCTTCGTTGGGATTCTCTAGGCGAGTTCTTAGCATTAGCTGCTTCTCTAGAGCATTTAAGCTCAGTAACTGGCAATGCTAAAGCGCAAGTTCTAGCCGATACACTAGACAAAGCAACGGGTGAATTCCTAGACAAAAATAAATCGCCATCACGTAAAGTAGGTGAGTTGGATAACCGTGGTAGTCACTTCTACTTAGCACTGTACTGGGCGAAAGCATTGGCAGAGCAAACGGTGGATGCAGACTTAGCCACTGAATTTGCACCTATTGCAAAATCTCTTGCTGAGCAAGAAGAGAAGATTGTTGCAGAACTTAATAGTGCTCAAGGCGTGAAAGGTGAGCTAGGTGGTTACTACTTACTAGACGATGTTTTGGTGTCTAAATTGATGCGTCCAAGCGAAACGTTTAACGCAATCATCGACAAGTAATCTGCGGATGACACGTCGTGACCGGCGTGTTTTTCAGATAATAAGAAACCCGCTTAATTGGCGGGTTTATTTTTCTCTTCACAAAGGTTTAAGCTATGTGAGAGCAATGGTTTCTACGACAGCACTCAATTTACTTGGCTTGGGCTTCAATTGGCACAACGCTACTTGCGTGGCAACCCTTTGGACCTTTTTCAATCTCGTAAGAGACTTGTTGGCCTGCTTTCAGTGTACGATAACCGTCCATTTGGATAGTTGAGTAGTGGGCAAAGATGTCTCCTTCCTCTTCGTCTGAACAGATAAACCCAAATCCTTTGGCATTGTTAAACCACTTTACTGTACCTGTAGCCATGCTTATACATCCCTCATGCATTTTTTACTGATGTTGTTACAACAACCAAGTTATACCTTTAACTTGGTACTACTGTTAGCGACCGCTAACAAACGTCTCATTGATACAGAATCACATTCACCAAGTTGCTTAAATTCAAACTGATCCAGAATGAGGATTTATGCATCAATACTTTCCACTGTAGTCAATGAATCCATACAGTCAATAGTGTCGAGCAACAAACGGAAACATAATTGAAAACAAATCACTTTTGAGATTAACAATTTTGCAAACTGTTTTTTGGACGTACGCCGAAGTTTAGATATTTAGACCAAAAAGCGATGGGTTACGAAAAATCCATACTGTTGGTGTTGCTTATGATAGTGAAATCATCGGATTGAATAAAAAATGAAGTTTTCGTGATAAATAACCTTTTCTCAGTGAGGAAGTGTGATCTAACACAGAAATTAGCGTTGGTCAGATTCTGTTCGTTAGTGAGAAAAGAGAGTTATTTTTGAGTAAAAGTTCAGGGCTTATCGATAACCATCTTTTATTTGCGCGCCCGCGAGACGTGGATTAGTCTCTATATTAGGTAGCAACTTTTATCTATCAAAGTTCTAAATCGGTGCCACATCTCACTACACCGCACAGCATGCTTGTGGTAGATTGTTTTTATAGGTCGAAAACATCAACCCTTTGATACGATATCTTTAAATTGCCATGAGTAAAAATTTTGAATGGGTCACTCCGGACTCTGATCTTCTGGAGCGAGAAAGTACAAAAGTTCAGCCACCTAAGCTGTATAACGTTGTACTCAATAATGATGACTATACACCTATGGATTTCGTCATAGAGGTACTTGAGCGATTCTTTTCACATGATATTGATAAAGCAACACAAATCATGCTCAAAGTGCACTATGAAGGAAAGGCAGTCTGTGGAACTTACAGCGCAGAAATTGCCGAAACAAAAGTAGCGCAAGTTACGATGTACGCAAGGGAAAATGAACATCCGCTACTTTGTACTATGGAGCAAGCGTAGAAGAAGACTTGCTCGAACAACCCAAGTTGTTTTTTCGGGAGGTACTTATGCTAAATAAAGAACTAGAGTCAAGCCTTAACGGTGCATTTGCTCGTGCAAGAGACAAACGTCACGAGTTTATGACTGTCGAACACCTCCTACTTGCATTGTTGGAAAACGATGCAGCTAAGGAAGCCCTTTTAGCCTGCAAAGCAGACCTCGATGCTTTGCGCAATGAGCTCGATATATTCATCGATCAAACTACGCCGCTTATCCCTGAAAGTGATGAGACGCGCGAAACCCAGCCGACTTTGAGTTTTCAACGTGTATTGCAACGCGCGGTTTTCCATGTTCAGTCGTCTGGTCGCAACGAAGTAACGGGTGCTAATGTATTGGTCGCAATCTTTAGCGAACAAGAGTCGCACGCCGCTTATTTATTGAAGAAAAACGACATTTCTCGCTTAGATATTGTCAACTTTATCTCCCACGGTATTACGAAAGCTTCTGGCGCCGGAGAAGATCCATCTTCTTCAGATTCGTTTAGCTCGGATAGTGTCGAAGAAACAGGTTCCGATGAGCGTTTAGAAAGCTTTGCAACAAACCTCAACCAAGTGGCGAAGGCCGGTAATATTGATCCATTAATTGGCCGTGACAAAGAGCTAGAACGTACGATCCAAGTTCTATGTCGTCGTCGTAAGAACAACCCATTGCTCGTTGGTGAAGCCGGTGTGGGTAAAACGGCAATTGCAGAAGGCCTAGCTTGGAGAATTGTTGAAGGCCAAGTACCTGAGGTGATTCAAAATAGCGTTATCTACTCACTTGATATCGGTTCGCTGCTAGCAGGCACTAAGTATCGTGGTGATTTCGAGAAACGTTTCAAATCGATTTTGAAGCAGCTTGAAAAAGAAGAAGATGCCATCCTGTTCATTGATGAGATCCATACTATTATCGGTGCTGGTGCAGCGTCTGGTGGCCAAGTCGATGCGGCAAACTTGATTAAACCTTTACTAAGTAGCGGTAAGTTGCGCTGTATTGGTTCAACTACCTACCAAGAGTACAGCAATATTTTCGAAAAAGAGCGTGCGCTATCTCGTCGCTTCCAAAAAATCGACGTTGTAGAACCATCTCTGGACGATACAACCAAGATCCTGATGGGCTTGAAACCAAAGTACGAAGCTCACCACGAAGTGCGTTACACCAACAAAGCACTGCGTGCAGCCGTAGAGCTGTCTGCGAAGTACATCAACGAACGTCATCTACCTGACAAAGCAATTGACGTTATTGATGAAGCCGGTGCTCGTAGTCGATTAGCTCCAGCAAGTCGTCGTAAGAAGACGGTTGGCGTGGCTGATATTGAAGCCATGGTTGCAAAAATGGCTCGAATTCCAGAGAAGTCGGTGTCTTCATCTGACAAAGACATCTTGAAGAATCTTGATGGTAAAATGAAGATGCTAGTCTTTGGTCAAGACAATGCTATTGATGCGCTTTCGGAGGCTATCAAACTGTCTCGTGCTGGTTTGGGTGTTGATAACAAGCCTGTGGGTTCGTTCTTGTTTGCAGGGCCTACTGGTGTGGGTAAAACCGAGGTAACTGTTCAGCTATCGAAACTGCTTGGTATTGAACTGCTTCGTTTTGATATGTCTGAGTATGGTGAGCGTCACTCTGTGAGCCGCTTAATTGGTGCTCCTCCAGGTTATGTTGGTTATGATCAAGGCGGCTTGTTAACCGATGCCGTTATTAAGCATCCTCATTCCGTTGTTTTGTTGGATGAGATTGAGAAAGCGCACCCAGATATCTTTAATTTGTTACTGCAAGTGATGGATAACGGTACGTTGACGGACAACAATGGTCGCAAGGCTGACTTCCGTAACGTGATCCTTGTGATGACCACTAACGCGGGTGTGGCTGAAACTGAGAAGAAATCGATCGGTTTAATCCAACAAGATCATAGTCACGATGCCATGGCAGAAATTAAGAAGGTGTTCACTCCGGAGTTCCGTAACCGTCTTGATAATATCATCTGGTTTAATAGCCTAGATGAAAGTGTTATCCATCAAGTGGTTGATAAGTTTATTGTCGAGCTTCAAGTCCAGTTGGATGCTCGCGGAGTATCCATGGAAGTATCGCAAGATGCTCGCCATTGGTTAGCAAATAAAGGTTATGACAAAGCGATGGGGGCACGTCCAATGGGCCGTGTAATCCAAGAGCAATTGAAGAAGCCATTGGCAAATGAACTGTTGTTCGGATCACTTGTTGATGGTGGTACGGTGAAAGTGTCGTTAGTAAATGATGCGCTTGAATTTGAATATTTGAGCGAGAAAGAAGCAGCAATGCACTAACGTTTGTCGTTAATTTCAAATCAAAAGCGTGCGATTGGTCGCACGCTTTTTTTATATCTGTCTAGCACGAAGACTCATCTCTTTATTTCTGTTTTATTCATGGTTGTGCATATTGAGAAATAAAGAGGAAAGCATGAAAACTTTCATCATAGCGTGGTTGCTTATCCTACTCGTAGGGTGTGATAAACACGCCGTAGTTGTTGAGGCGAGTAAGCCAGAGTTTGATCCTATCATTCAGCGAGTAGAACAAGGACAAGCAGCAAACCTGCATAGCTTACTAGTGTGGCAAGATAACCAGTTAACGTTGGAGCTGTATCGTCAAGGTGGTGGGCTTGATGGTAATCGTCAAACACCAAATGTGCCTGTCGGGCAAGAGGTTGTGCATAACGTGCATTCTGTCACGAAATCCTTTGTCGCTACGCTGATTTTCATCGCTATTGATGAAGGCAAAATCGAAGGGTTAGATACGCCAATATTTGATTTCTTTCCAGAGTATACCGAGCCAGATAGAAAGGCGAAGCTAGCGATAACATTACGAGATGTTCTAAATATGTCCACAGGCTACGCATTGGATGAATTGTCCGTACCATATGGACAAGGCAACATTTTTTCTCGTCATTACAATGCGAAGGACTTAAAACAGCAGTTTCTTTCCACTCAATTAGCTTTTGATCCAGGAACAAAGTTCGCGTACAGCGGTCTTTCTACAGTTGGCCTTTCTAAAGTGATTGAAAAAGTATATGGGCAATCATTTACGAAAGTAATGAAAGAGAAGATTTTTTCCCCTTTAGGTATTGAAGAGTATCAGTGGCTGCCAAACATTGGCAGTGGCGAAGCAGGAGCAGACTGGGGCTTACGTCTAACATCTCGAGATATGGGTAAGTTTGGCTTGATGTGGCTTAACAAAGGACAATACAACGGAACGCAAATTGTTGGTGAAGAATGGTTGAATGAACTCAGAAAGAGTAAGTTCTATTCGTATGAGATGGGGTATGGGTTACATTTTTGGCAGGTTTCTAACGTTGAGAATGGCGTTGCGGCTGTAGGGATAGGAGAGCAGTACATTGTTGCCATTCCGAACAAAAATGCAGTGATTGTCACGACCGCTGGGAACTACGAAACAAGATCTCGACCAGTGTTAACTCTGATCCAGCAATTGGCCGAGTTACTTTAATTCAATGTTTACAAATAAAAAACGGAGCAAAAATGCTCCGTTTTTTATTTGCATCCGAAAATCAAAGATTAACGAGCGCGGAAGACGATGCGGCCTTTTGATAGGTCGTATGGAGTCATCTCTACAGTTACTTTGTCACCCGTTAGGATACGGATGTAGTTCTTGCGCATCTTGCCAGAGATGTGAGCAGTCACAACGTGACCGTTTTCAAGTTCAACACGGAACATAGTGTTTGGTAGAGTGTCAAGGACAGTACCTTGCATCTCGATTACGTCTTCTTTAGCCATTTAATCCTCTTTAGAAATTAGGCAATATTAGCGAGCGTTATTGTGCCGCTAAATAGGAATTATGTAAAGTTGGGGCGTATTCTACCCTTGCCAACGCTGATTTACTAGCCTTTGGTGGCGTTGAAAACGCGTTTTGTAGTTCATTGCTGGACATTCATCAATCTGATAACCCAAATATAGCCACTGCTCGTTATTTTGTTGGCAGTAGTTCACTTGGTACAGCACCGCTAGTGTACCGAGTGAAAGTGGGTAGTCTGGATCAAAAAACGTATAAAACGCGCTAGAACATTGTGTCATCACATCAGTCACCGCTACACCAAGTAGTTGATTTGATTCATCATAGATGTGTAAGAACAACGTTGTCAGCCAAGTCGTTTGTGCAAAACGTGAGAACTCATCTCGCTTGGGAGGGTACATGGTACCGTTTTTGTGTCGCTTGCAAATGTAACGGCTGTAGAGCTCAAACCACTCGGCGTCCATCTCCGTTTTCATCTCCCAACGCAGATTTTTGGCTTTACTGAGCAGTCGTTTTTGACTTCTAGATAGTACGAAATCAGGTATCGATATGCGAATAGGTTGGCAAGCATGGCAACGCTCGCAATGTGGTTTGTATATTGTATCTCCGCTGCGACGAAAGCCATTAGCCATCAATAGTTGATAGTTTTGTTCAGTATGTAATTCAGCGTCCAATGCCACCGCAACACGCTCTTGTCGCTCCGGTAAATAGCTACAAGGATGGTTGTTGGTTAACCCAATTCGAATGTGTTGTAGATCTGTGCTCATGATTCTGAATCCTGCAAAACTTGGGGCGTAAAGGTGTCAGAAGCCGTTTGCTTTTCTCTTAAAGATAGTAGCTTTTGTATGAACTCGTCTCGGTCAAGCTCAAATGCGCCGAGGGATGCCAAGTGCGGGTTCATCACCTGACAATCTATTAATTGACCATGCTTTGACGCCAAATGCGAACACAAATACCACAATGCGATTTTTGATGCGTTGTCTTTCAAACTGAACATGGACTCACCACAAAAAAGTTGACCCACGCTAATGCCGTATAAACCGCCAACAAGCGTGTTGTCATGCCATACTTCTACTGAGTGGCAATGCCCTAGGTTGGATAGCTGAATATAAGCCGCTTGCATCTCTTCATTCAGCCATGTTTCATCTGCTGGCCGGGTAGACGAGCAAAGTTGAATGACGCGCTCAGTCGCTTGATTTATAGTGACTTTATATTGATGCTTGCGCTGAAACTTTTTAAGACTTTTTGATGGCTTAAACGTTAAAGGATCAAACACCGCACGTGGCGAAGGACTCCACCATAAAATGGGTTCTCCTGGACCATACCAAGGGAAAATACCTTGGTAGTAGCCACTCAAAATTCTATGTGGATCTAAGTCTCCGCCAAAAGCCAACAGACCATTGGGATCTGACAGAGCTTCGTAAGGGGATGGGAAGTTGAACGTTGAATCGAGTTCAGTTAAATAGATTGCCATAGAAAAGTACTGACCAATATCGAACCAAAGGAATTTGTGATGACTCGAGTTAGAAAATTTTTGAAAGTATGTCCTTGGATCATACTGTTTTTACCCCTTTTCGCCAATGCAGCGTACCAAAGGAATGTCGCAAAACCAGTGAATGAAGTGGTGTACGGGAAGATAGATTCAGTGCGTTACATCACTCAACAAGAAGTTGTGCAATCGAAAAGTAACGGTTGGAAAACCCTATTAGGGGCAACCATTGGTGGTTTAGTTGGCAACCAGTTTGGTGGTGGCACGGGTAAAGAGGTAGCCACAGCAGTTGGCGCACTGGCTGGCGCTGCGGTTGCTCAAAACCAAAGTAATTATCAATACACAGTTGAATATAAGTTGGTTGAACTGCTAATTAAAGTTAAAGGCGATAAACTGATCAACGTTATTCAGGATGTTGATAAAAATATGCTGTTTAGCCGAGGGGATGAAGTTCGTATCTTATATTTCGATGATGGAGTGCGCGTAGATTTAGCGTACTGAGTGGGTGTTTTAGCGTCAATTTTATCGTTGACTAATTATTCAGAAATTAGCGCAGATTTGCTCTGGTTTTGTGCTGGTTTTTTCGTTAGTCTGAATCCACGAAGAATTGTTTAGCTCTCACAACAGCGTGAATTGAGAGCACAAAGGATTATCAACTTTTAATGGAAAGCCTAACGTTACAACCGATCAATAAAATTCAAGGGGAAGTGAACCTTCCTGGTTCCAAAAGTGTTTCTAATCGAGCACTTTTACTCGCTGCATTAGCAAAGGGGACGACTCGTCTCACCAACCTTCTCGATAGTGACGACATTCGTCACATGCTAAACGCACTCACTAAACTAGGCGTGAAGTACACATTATCTGCAGATAAAACAGAATGTGTGGTTGAAGGCCTTGGTCGTCCGTTCTCAGTATCAGAACCTGTCGAGCTCTTTCTGGGCAATGCAGGCACAGCCATGCGACCTTTAGCAGCCGCACTTTGTGTTGGCCAAGGTGAATATGTGCTTACTGGCGAGCCTCGTATGAAAGAACGACCAATTGGTCATCTTGTGACTGCATTGCAAGAGGCGGGAGCAGATATTGAATATCTGGAAAACACAAACTACCCACCACTAAAGATTGTCGGTACTGGTCTGAAAGCAGGCACAGTGTCGATTGATGGTTCTATTTCTAGTCAGTTTCTCACGGCTTTTTTGATGTCTGCACCACTTGCCGAAGGCGAAGTGCGTATTAAGATTGAAGGTGATTTGGTATCAAAGCCTTACATTGATATTACGCTGCATATCATGAAGCAGTTCGGTGTCGAAGTGATCAACAACGACTATCAAGAGTTTGTGATTCCAGCTGGTCAGCACTATGTTGCGCCTGGTGATTTTCTTGTGGAAGGGGATGCTTCGTCGGCCTCTTACTTTTTAGCGGCGGCTGCAATCAAAGGTGGTGAAGTCAAAGTAACTGGCATCGGTAAAAATAGCATCCAAGGTGATATTCAATTTGCTGATGCGCTAGAAAAAATGGGCGCAGAGATTGAATGGGGCGATGATTACGTTATTTCCCGCGTCGGGAAGCTTAAGGGCATCGATATGGATTACAACCATATTCCAGATGCAGCAATGACCATCGCGACGACGGCTTTGTTTGCTGAAGGTACCACGGCAATTCGCAATGTTTATAACTGGCGTGTAAAAGAAACCGATCGTTTGTCTGCAATGGCAACAGAGCTTCGTAAAGTTGGTGCGGAAGTGGAAGAAGGTGAGGATTACATCATCGTTAAACCAGTACCTCACCTTAAACATGCGGCGATTGATACCTACGATGATCATCGTATGGCGATGTGCTTTTCTCTGGTGGCGTTAAGCGATACACCAGTGACGATTAATGACCCGAAATGTACGTCCAAAACATTCCCGGATTATTTCGACAAGCTTAAAGCGTTGAGCTGCTAGATCTCTAACTGAAAAGCCAGAGCGATGATGCTCTGGCTTTTTTGTCTTAATTTGCTGTTATTTAATCAGCGTAAATTCTTTAGAAAGGTGATGGGCTAAGTATTTGAACATATTGAATACTGCCGTAGTATTTGCGGTTGGTAAGCCTTTGTCATCAAGGAAGTACTCACCTTTAAATACCAAAACCCCGTCTTTTTCTTCTACGCTTGTCGCTCGCATTCCGTCAATGTAATCATCGTGCTCTTGGATGATTTGGTTTGCGATTAAAAGAAGGTCGAATTCTTCAATAAACTTTCTATCAGACATAACGTTCTCATCATTCATTACAAATTAAAAAGTGTGGCGAAGTATACCCATATTCTTTAAGGGTTTGCATGATTAATTCCATCACCACGTTGGCTGATTTGAGGCGAGGGTTAACTCAGTACTGAGGTTACGCGGATACAAAGTGGCTTTCAGCGCAACAACCTAAGGTTGCGCCATATTGACAGAAAATATTTTGTGATGAGTAACAAAATTTATTGCATTGGATTAGCAGTAGCAAAGTTTGCCTGCTTAGATATGCCGCTCAATACCTTTCAGACCCCTGTCTCTTTGAAGTATAAAGACGATGAATTGTCAACCAATCGGATCTGAATTTCAAAAAAGCAGTTGATCTTCTTTTCATCTCGCACAATAGTAAAAAAAGAAGCAATGAAATAGAACACTATGCGGGTGACCTTAAAACGAGGTTTCTACCCGCATTATTATGAAGGACGTTAGAGTCAGTTATGGGTAAATCACTCGTTATAGTGGAGTCTCCAGCCAAGGCAAAGACGATAAATAAGTACCTTGGTAAGGACTTTATTGTTAAGTCTAGTGTTGGTCATGTGCGTGATCTGCCTACGGCCGGTCAAAGCACTGGTGAGAAGAAAGCTGCAGCTATCTCAACAAAAGGGATGAGCGCAGAAGAGAAAGCGCGCGTTAAAAAAGAAAAAGATCGCAAAGCGCTGATCAAAAAAATGGGGATTAACCCATATCATGACTGGGAAGCGAACTATCAGATTCTTCCGGGTAAAGAAAAAGTCGTAAGCGAACTACAAAAATTAGCCAAAGATGCTGATTGCGTTTATCTCGCAACCGATTTGGACCGCGAGGGGGAAGCAATCGCATGGCACCTTCGTGAGATCATCGGTGGCGATGAAGAGCGATACAAACGAGTAGTCTTTAACGAAATTACTAAAAATGCTATCCAACAAGCTTTCCAGACTCCTGGCGAGTTAAATATGGATGGCGTTAATGCGCAGCAAGCTCGTCGATTCATGGACCGCGTTGTAGGTTTCATGGTTTCTCCATTGCTATGGAAGAAAGTGGCACGTGGCCTGTCTGCTGGTCGTGTTCAATCTGTAGCGGTGAAGCTATTGGTAGAACGTGAGCGTGAAATCAACGCATTTGTGCCAGAAGAATTCTGGGATATTCACGCAAATACCAAAACTAAAGATAAGTCAGATTTCAAACTGCTGGTTGCGCAGAAAGATGGCGTTGCGTTTAAGCCTGTTAACGAAACAGAAACTAAGGCAGCCATTTCTGTCCTTGAAAACGCAAGCTACGAAGTGTGTAAGCGCGAAGACCGCCCGACAAAGAGCAAGCCTTCTGCGCCATACATCACATCAACATTGCAGCAAGCGGCAAGTACCCGTCTAGGTTACGGCGTTAAGAAAACCATGATGTTAGCTCAGCGTCTGTATGAAGCGGGTTACATCACATATATGCGTACCGACTCGACTAACTTGAGTGCGGAAGCAGTTGATGCTGTTCGTGACTTCATTGGTTCAGAATTTGGTGACAAGTATCTTCCAGCTAAGCCACTAACGTACGGCAGCAAAGAAGGTGCTCAAGAAGCGCACGAAGCGATTCGTCCATCTGATGTGTCAGTGAAAGCAGAAGACTTACAAGGTGTAGATGCGGATGCTCACAAGCTTTACTCACTGATCTGGAATCAGTTCGTTGCGTGTCAAATGACACCTGCAGAATATGATTCAACCACAATCAGCGTAAAAGCGGCGGAATACACGCTAAAAGCGAAAGGTCGTATCCTTAAGTTTGATGGTTGGACTCGCGTACAGCGTCCAATGGGCAAAAACGAGGACACAATCCTTCCTGCGGTACAACTTGGCGATAAGCTGAGCCTAGAGTCACTTGACCCTAAACAGCACTTTACAAAGCCACCTGCGCGCTTTACGGAAGCGGCATTGGTTAAAGAGTTAGAAAAACGAGGCATTGGCCGTCCTTCGACTTACGCATCGATCATTTCTACTATTCAAGACCGTGGCTACGTAAAAGTAGATCAGCGCCGATTCTACGCTGAAAAAATGGGTGAAATTGTTACTGACCGTCTTGATGACAGTTTCAACGATTTAATGAACTACGACTTTACTGCGCGTATGGAACAGAAACTGGACCAAATCGCAGAAGGTGAAGTGAACTGGAAAGCAGTACTAGACAACTTCTTTGCGGATTTCACTGGTGACCTAGAAAAAGCCGAGTTAGATGAATCTGAAGGTGGTATGAAGCTAAACCACATTGTGATGACGGATATCGAGTGTCCGACATGTGGTCGCCCTATGGGTATTCGTACCGCTTCTACAGGCGTATTCTTAGGCTGTTCTGGTTACGCATTGCCACCTAAAGAACGTTGTAAGACAACCATTAACTTGGGTGACGAAGAAGGTATTGTCAACGTTTTAGAAGAAGACGTTGAAACGGCTGCTCTTCGTGCGAAAAAACGTTGTCCGATCTGTGAAACTGCGATGGACGCGTACTTGATTGATGACAAGCGCAAGATGCACGTTTGTGGTAACAACCCGAACTGTGAAGGCTATGTTGTTGAGTACGGCGAATTCAAAGTGAAAGGCTACGATGGCCCTGTTGTTGAGTGTGACAAGTGTGGCTCAGACATGGTGCTTAAGAACGGCCGCTTTGGTAAATACATGGATTGTACGAGTGAAACTTGTAAGAACACCCGTAAAATCCTGAAGAACGGTGAAGTAGCGCCACCTAAAGAAGATCCTGTGCACTTCCCAGAATTGCCATGTGAAAACTCAGATGCGTACTTTGTGCTTCGTGATGGTGCTTCTGGCCTATTTATGGCGGCAAGCAACTTCCCTAAATCGCGTGAAACAAGAGCACCTCTAGTCTCTGAACTGGCGCGTTTTGAGGAGCGTCTACCAGAGAAGTTTAAGTACCTAACAACGGCTCCTCAAGAGGATCCAGATGGCCGCCCAGCCGTGGTTCGCTTTAGCCGTAAGACGAAAGAGAACTATGTTCGTTCAGAAGACGACGGTAAACCAAGTGGTTGGACTGCACTTTACGTTGATGGTAAGTGGGAAATCACTGATAAACGTAAAAAAGCGAAAGCTTAAACTCAACTTGTAAAATAAAGGCAGCAAATACGCTGCCTTTATTTTTATATCCACCTGTCTAAGCGGGTTTCCATCTGCTCCTTTCCCTACCGTTTTTAAGCTCTGTTTTCCCACTTTTAGCGATTTGTTTTGTCTGAATCTACAAGTGTCTTTTCTGTAAACAACATTCAGTTGAACTATTCATTTTATATTCACACATTTGTTATATCTTGGTATTTCAAACATGAACTGTAGTTAACGCGTTCGTAAATTGTTTTCACAATGTAATCGCTTACTTGGCCTTGTGTGATCTGGATATCGTCTTGAGCAAGTAACCTTTGTATGCAACACAGAACGGCATATTAAAAATTGTAATTTAGATTCTGGTTGGATAATTTATTACAAAATTAGTGCAATTGTATGCATTTATTTAGCGTCAAAAAATAAGAACAATTTGAATATTTGCATACTGGAAAATGCAATAGCTTTTTTATCTACACTGCAAGGGCTCAATAGAGGCTCAGGTGTAGGTGCAACAATGTATTCGCTTGACTCCCCGAGTTTTACTCATTCAAGTGAGTACTAAATCCAAGCTATAACGATATGGAGAACAACGAATGGCTGGTGTTTTGGGAATGATTCTTGCTGGCGGTGAAGGCTCTCGTTTGAGACCTTTAACTGAATCCCGTAGTAAACCTTCGGTACCTTTTGGTGGAAGTTATCGGCTGATTGATTTCGCTCTAAACAACTTTGTAAATGCGGATTTGATGCGCATTTATGTCCTTACTCAATTTAAATCTCAGTCACTTTTCCATCACTTGAAAAAAGGGTGGAATATTAATGGTATTACTGATCGCTTTATTGACCCAATTCCTGCGCAAATGCGTACGGGTAAGCGTTGGTATGAAGGCACTGCAGATGCTATCTATCAAAACCTACGTTTTATGGAGCTCGAAGAACCGGATCAGGTTTGTATCTTTGGCTCTGACCACATTTACAAGATGGACATCAAGCAGATGCTGAACTTCCATACGGAGAAGAAGGCGTCATTGACGGTGTCTGCACTGCGCATGCCACTAAAAGAAGCTTCTCAGTTTGGTGTAATAGAGGTTGATGCTGAAGGCAGAATGATTGGCTTTGAGGAAAAACCCGTTAATCCAAAATCGATTCCTGGAGAACCAGATTTCGCGTTAGTCTCGATGGGGAACTACGTATTCGAAGCACAAGTTCTATTTTCTGAACTCGTGGAAGATGCAGACAATGAAGCTTCTTCTCATGATTTTGGTAAAGATATCATCCCGAAAATGTTCCCTCGTGGTGACGTTTTTGTCTATGACTTCAGCACCAACAGAATCAGTGGTGAGAAAGAAGAGGTTTACTGGCGTGATGTAGGTACGATTGATGCTTATTGGCAAGCGCACATGGATCTATTGGAAAAAGACGCGCCATTCTCTTTGTACAACCGTAAGTGGCCTCTTCATACCTATTACCCACCATTGCCACCTGCAACGTTTACCGATTCAGACAACGGTCGAGTGCAGATCATCGATAGCTTGGTATGTAATGGCAGTTATGTTCGTGGTTCTCGTATCGAGAAGTCAGTACTTGGATTTCGCAGCAATATTGCATCCGCGTGTGATATTAGCGAATGTATCCTATTAGGTGACGTAAAAATTGGCGAAGGCTGTGTGTTACGTCGTGTTATTGTCGACAAGGATGCCGATATTGCACCTGGAACTCAAATTGGTGTGAATCTTCAAGAAGATAAAAAGCATTTCCATGTGTCGGAAGAGGGCATTGTTGTTATTCCGAAAGGAGCACGAGTTGGCTACTAACAACTTATCCATTCTGTTTGTAGCTTCTGAGGTTGAAGGTCTTATTAAAAGTGGTGGCTTGGCAGATGTTGCCAAGGCACTGCCGGAAGCCCTTCAAAACCTACAGCAAGATGTAAGAATTACGATTCCTGCGTACACCAGTATCGAAAGATTAGCGGACGCAGAAGTTGTGCTAGAAACAAATCTAACGTCATGGCCGCATACAAAGTATCGAGTTCTATTGCTTACGTTAGGAAACAATCCTGTCTATCTGATTGATTGTGAGCCGTACTTCAATCGGCCATCAATGTATGCAGAGAACAACCAAGCGTATACCGATAATGGTGAGCGTTTTGCGTTTTTCAGTGCTGCATGCCTCGACATGTTGCCGAAACTGGCGTTTCAACCTGATATCATCCATGCAAATGATTGGCACACAGGGCTGGTTCCGTTTTTGCTTAAGCACAGGTATGGCAATGATCCCTTTTTTGCTCATACAAAAAGCGTCATTTCAATTCATAATGCGGTCTTTAAAGGCGTATTTAGTTATGACGACGTACAGTGTTTGCCTGAGTTTCACTGCCGAAACGTTCCCGATGCTGCGGTGAGTGCAACGCATATTACTATGCTCAAAGCTGGCGTAATGAATGCCGATAAGATAAATGCAGTCAGCCCAACGTACGCTGAAGAGCTAAAGACAGAACTTGGCAGTCATGGAATGGCATGGGAGTTTCAGCAACGAGCAGGGGATCTAGTCGGAATTTTAAATGGTTGCGATTACAGTGCTTGGAATCCGGAAACTGATGTTTATTTGCCAATGAACTATAGTGCCGACAAACAAAGTATGGTTCTAGGTAAAAACACTTGTAAGCGCGCATTACAGCAGAGGCTAAACCTTGCTGAAAAAGACGTAGCCATGTTTGGTATGGTTTGTCGTTTGACTCAGCAAAAAGGCGTGCATTACTTGCTGCCGGCTTTGGCGGATTTTTTGAAGCATGATGTTCAAGTCGTTGTTGTTGGGACGGGTGATCCCGTTTTGGCTGCACAATTGGAAGAGGTTGCGGCGCAATTCTCCGACAAGTTTGTATTTGTTGAGGCGTATGACAATGAACTCGCGCATTTAGTTGAAGCTGGTTCGGATTTCTTCTTAATGCCTTCTGAATTCGAGCCATGTGGTTTAAATCAGATCTACAGCATGGCTTATGGCACCTTACCTATCGTGAGAGGGGTAGGTGGCTTAAAAGACAGTGTGAATGATTACGACGTAGACCCTTGCGACGCTACTGGATTTGTATTTTATGAACCGACGTCTCAAGCGCTGCTACTTACTATGCTGCGAGCGTTGCTGTTGTATGCGCAAAACCTGACGGAAGTGCAAAGAGTACAACTGCATGCAATGCAAAAAGATTTCTGCTGGCGGAAGGCCGCAGAATCGTATTTGCAACTCTATCGTTCATCGTTAAATTGACGCAAGTTTGATAAAAAGTGTAACCAAAGGCACCTATTGAGGTGCCTTTATTACCTTGGTTTTACGGAGTGTGATAGGATTCTGTCACTCTCTATCACAAAGAATCTTACTTATACTGACTCATGACTCAGCCACTGCTTTTTCACAAAACCTATCTGCATCCTACTAGTAATGAGTGGGTTGTTTTCGTGCATGGTGCTGGTGGCAGTTCTTCGATATGGTTTAAACAAATTAAAGCATATAAGCAGCACTTTAATTTGTTGCTGATCGACTTGCGAGGACATGGAAAATCCAATCAGCTTTTGAAAGAGTTGATAACTAGTCGTTACACCTTCACGGAAGTGACGCAAGATATATTAAAAGTGCTGGATCACCTAAAAATCCAGTCGGCGCACTTTGTTGGCATGTCGTTGGGTACGATCATTGTTCGAAATTTAGCGGAGTTGTCTTCTGAAAGAGTTCGTTCGATGGTTTTAGGCGGTGCGGTGACACGCTTGAATACGCGTTCGCAGATTTTGGTTAAGTTGGGTAACTTCTGTAAACATATCTTGCCTTATATGTGGTTGTATAAGCTGTTTGCCTACATTGTGATGCCGCAACGAAGTCAGCGTGAATCAAGGCATTTGTTTATTCGAGAAGCAAAGAAGCTGTGCCAAAAAGAGTTTAAACGCTGGTTTATTCTTGCCGCGGATGTAAACCCATTGATGAAGTACTTCAAAGACAGAGAGTTACCCATACCGACATTGTATTTGATGGGTGATAGAGACTATATGTTTATCCAACCGGTGAAAGAGATGGTTGCAGCGCATAAGCTCAGTATCTTGCGTGAAATTCCAAACTGCGGTCATGTCTGCAATGTAGAGCGTCCTGAAGATTTTAACCAACACTCTATCGAATTTATAAAGCAACAAAGTATCGTCGCCTAGCCATTAATATAGACACCTGAAATGCGAGAATAGGGGAACGATCATGGCTCCCCAATTTGATATCCACATTGCCAACACGCACCAAACTGTCCTTCGTTGTGTTCAAGACAATGAGGACATTGCCAGTCTTCATATATGTTGCTTTGTGACTGCTGCCTAAATGCTTCAATAATTGAGTGAGCTTTCAATTGTTGTTCTGGATCTAATAGCCAAACATAAGGATCAGTATCATCGCCAAAAGGAAGCTCACCTTTCAGACCAAAAAGTCCTTCTCCACGCACCTCACAGCATATATCTTCAGTTTTTAATAGTTCACATACGATGTGCGCTTCTGCTGGATTTTTCGCGATAAAGATTTTCATCAAATACTGCCATTTGGCTGAGTAGAGGTTGGCCTGACCTTATTCATAACCCATTTTACGAGTATTGGAAACAGCCCCAGCAAAGCAAAAGATGCTAATACCGTCGGGGATACGATACCAGAAAGGCTATCAATGGTTGCTAACTGAGTACCAGCGTTAAGGTAAACGGCAGTACCAGGGAGCATGCCTATTTGACTGGTTAAATAAAAGCGCGCAATGCTCATAGGTGTTAATCCCATCAGTAGGTTGATGAGGAAAAATGGGAACACTGGAATCAAGCGCAAAGAAAACAGATAAAACGCGCCATCCTTTTTTACTCCTTGGTTAATCGCAACAAGCTTTTCCCCAAATCTCGATTGAACCCAATCCCTAAGCAAATATCGGCTACTCAAAAAAGCTAAGGTCGCACCGATCGTACTGGCAAAAGAAACTAAAAGTAAGCTAAACCAAAACCCAAACAAAGCTGCGCCTAGCAAAGTAACCACTGCTGCTCCGGGAATAGAAAATGCGGTAATCGCAACATACGCTAAAAAATACACCGTGGCGGCATAGGCGATGTTGACTTCGATGAATGAATTGAGCGCTTCTTGCTGCGCTTTTGCGTTTTCAAGCGTTAGATATTGACCAAAATTAGCGCCTAACAAAAGAATGGTGGCAACAAGTATCAGTCCAAAGATAAGTTTTTTATTCATGTGTGCTCCGTTTCTATATCTAGGCTACCGCTTAAAGTATTCATACTGAATGTTGTTTTAACAATCTCGTTATCGAAACTAAGTCGTGGCGCTGAAGATACGGGTGTTTTGGGATTTACAAAGGAGTAGACACGAGGGGAGCTAAAAAAATTTCATAAAAAAACCGCAGTTCACACTGCGGTTTTAGTCGATAGATTAGAGAAGACTTCTGTTACGAAAGGCCATTCATTAATTCTTCACGACGAGACTGGGGAACTACACTCCAGTGTGTGCCGTTAATAGCACCTTCTAAGGCCCAAAGTAGCTCAAGGCTAACTGTGGTGGAGTGCGTGTCTCTGATCGCTTTATAAGCACTTAGTGCGCCTTCTTCTTCAAGTTGAGCAACAGAATCAATACCCGCTTTCTTAAGCATTCTTTCTGTAGCCAATCTCAGATTCGGCAGATCTTTCAAGCGATTAGGCTTAGTGCTCGCTTGTTGTTCTTTCTCAAGTTTGGCGTTTTCTAAGGATTTTTTCGCTACTTCAATTAAGCGATCGCTAGATTCCCATAGTTCGCTGGAAATAGCGTAGTACTTAGTAACGACTGGGAAGCCACGTTTTTTATAAACGTAAGGCTTTAGACCCTGTGTCTCGAAGTCAGATGAAGTTTGTTGGTCTGCTCGTATATGAAGCTGGTTGTTTACCACTAGTGCAAACATCGTTTCATCAGCGAAAAGTCCGAAGCCACCAAACATTGAGCGCGACTTGATAGTACCAAGTGCCTCAAATAGCTTCATAGAGTCTTTGAGTATCGGTTTATCCATGTTTTGTTATCTCGGTGTAATTAATATTACGCCACCAAAAGTCAGGTCCGAGAGAGTAGCAAACGTGCGCAAAGGCAATGTCATTAAAGGGTAAAGACATTGGTTGCACACTTGCCATCGGTAACCCCGCTACCTTCCATATACTACTATGGTTCAGGCCGGAGGCTTTGCGTCCCACCCTTTCGGATGGTTTGCCCTGTGCGTGACCAGATGAGGATACTTCGTATATTGAATTAACATCACACTTTAGATTTTAAAACGTGATCTTGATTCAATAAATAATGTCATTTTGTGCATGGGTACTCATAATTGAGAATTGTATTTAATGTTTGAAAAGAAGCGGGAATTAATAATTCACATGTAAAGAAAACAGTAACTTATGGAAGTTGTTGTTTTTAAGAATGAGGCAAAGTGTGCGGGAAGTGTTATTTTTTTAATAAAAAAAAGCGCCCCTAAGGGCGCTTGTGTTCATTTAATTAAGTTTCTTAACGGTGTTGCGGATAACAATCTCTGGTTGCATCTCGAACACACGCTTTTCGTGTTCTTTATCTTTAATGCGTTCAAGTAGGATCTCAAACGCATTTTTACCCACACGACGTTTAGGTTGGTGAATCGTTGTTAGCGGTGGTGAGAAGTACTCTGCAAGTTCAATGTTGTCGTAACCGATAACAGAAACGTCATCTGGAACCTTGATGCCGTTTTGTTGCAGACGGCTCATTAAGCCAAGTGCCATGGTATCGTTAAAGCAGAATACTGCAGTAGGGCGTTTTTCCATCGCGGCGATCTTGTCTGCAACCAGTACCGCAGTATCGCATTCAAAGTTACCTTCAAGAATCCAATCTTCATTGATTGGCAGTTTTGCTTCAGCCATGGCACGACGGAAACCAGCGATACGCTCTTGGCAAGCTAGTTTCTCAAAGTGACCACTCAGGCAGGCGATGTCAGTGTGGCCATTATCGATAAGGTATTTAGTTGCTAGGTAGCCACCTTCTTCAGAGTTATCGATGATCTTGTCCGCACGAGAACTCTCTGGGCCCCAATCCATCACAACTTTCGGGATGTCTGAATGACGATCTAACATCTCTTTTAGTTCTTCGGTTAGATCTGAACACATCACCAAAATGCCATCTACACGTTTCTCAGCAAGCATGCGGATGTAGTCGCGCTGTTTCTCGTAGATGCCGCCAGTATTACACAAGATCAATGTGTAACCTTGACGGTAGCAGTAACTTTCTACACCGTCGATCACTTCAGAGAAGAATAGGTTAGTTGACTGTGTTACCAACATACCAATAGTACGAGTTGAGTTGCATTTTAAACTACGAGCAACTGCGCTTGGTGCGTAGTTAAGCTCATCAACCGCTTTCATTACTTTTTCTTGGGTTGCTTCTGCAACAAAACGTGTCTTATTAATAACGTGCGAAACTGTCGTGGTAGAAACGCCGGCTAAGCGAGCAACGTCTTTTATAGTGGCCATAAATGATGTCCTGTATCGAGCTACTTAATACCGTAGTGAATACAACCATACGCTTAGTTTTTTGCGCAAACTAAACACCACAACAACAGTAGTGTCTATTCTAGTAGGCAGCGGTTGTACCGAAATCGGTATAAAAAGATTTGTAGCAACTTGGTTGAAGGTACTCGGCTTCCTACTAAATATGAGGAAGTGGTCATCAACCTATTAATAAAAAACAAAAACCGCTATATTTCAGCGGTTTACATATAAATCATATTTAATCGTTTGCGTTCACATTTTAGCCCTATGTGGGCTGACTGGCAATATTTTCAGCAAGAGTTTTGTGTATTTGAAGTCACATTTTGACTGCTAAATGAACGAACGTCTTTGAGCCAGATTAAAAGCAAGCGAATAAAATAGGGAGCCCGACAGGCAGGCTCCCTAAAAATAGGCGGTGATTATTCACCAAGAAGGTAAGCGCTGTCCAGTTTACAAAATGCAATTAATAGTTGCGCAACGCTTAAGTAGAAGCCAAATTCATCAAATTGCTTACATTTTTCAGCAAATTTTGGCAACCAAGACATGAGTTGATTTTGGATGAAATCGTTTTGTTTAACGAAAGCCTCTTCCATATGTTTTTCTTGCTCTAACTCATTTGAGCGAATGATCATGTTGCCCAAAAAGTCCAATTCGACAGCAAGATGGTCTGCTGGTTCTTTGAGGTTTTCGTCTACCTGAACCCCAAAATCTGCCATCAGTTTTTCCATTTCTTCTGCAGGTTTGTCATTAAGCAAACCTGACTCACCAATGTACATAGAAGCGTACGGTAGTGCCCCATACTTATCTGTTTTTAAGAACAGCTCGCAAAAATCTGCTGCAAGTTCTAGTTGAGCATCATTGCGGTCTTGGAGTCGGTTTAGGGCATCAACTAGGCTATCAACGGCTGGCTTGAGTGATTCGTTCTCACCTAAGCCCGCTAAAAAACTGCGAATTTCAACACTGTGGTAGGTTTCTAGTTCTTTTTCGCTGAGTTCTTTAGCGAATAAGCTCGAAAACCACCAGTAAATTTCAGCACGCTTTTCATTAAAAGCTTTCACTTCTTGCATTTTTGGCTCCTGAAGGATGCTTCGAGTATTGCATCATAAAGTCAATTAGGGATATCCCCTAAGTGTAATCAAATAAGATGAATAGCAGTAACTATAATTATTGTTGATTATGTTGAATTGTGTGCACTTATTAACGGTGATGGGCAAGCTTGTTTTGAATCAATAAAAACGCTAAATCTTGCTTTTTAATGTATCTATGACTAGAAATGTTACTAGTTATGAATAGAATACGTCTTGGATAATAAGAAGACAGAAAGTGGTGTAAATGAGCTATCACGTATTAGTCGTAGAAGATGATGTTGTAACTCGTAGTAAGCTTGCGGGATATTTCCAAAATGAAGGTTACAAAGTTAGCGAAGCAGAAAGTGGCGCGGAGATGCGCGAAGTTCTGCAAGGCGGTGATGTAGACCTTATTATGTTGGATATTAACTTGCCGGGCGAAGACGGCCTAATGCTTACGCGTGAGCTACGCAGTCAATCAGACATCGGCATCATATTGGTAACAGGACGCACGGATAGCATCGACAAAATCGTAGGCCTAGAGATGGGTGCAGACGATTATGTGACAAAGCCTTTTGAACTAAGGGAATTACTAGTTCGAGTTAAAAATCTACTGTGGCGCATTTCTGCGGCGCGAAGTGGAGCAAGTAAAGCGGCAAGCGAAACAAACGATGAACACATTGTTCGCTTTGGTGAGTGGACATTCGATATTCAGCGTCGAGCGCTTAGCCGTAATGGTGAGCCAGTAAAACTAACCAAAGCAGAATATGAGCTTTTGGTGGCGTTATCGTCTTATCCGAATCAAGTGCTGAGTCGTGAACGTATTTTGAATATGATCAGTCATCGAGTTGATGCTCCAAATGATCGTACGATTGATGTTCTTATCCGACGCATGCGCGCAAAGATGGAGTTTGATCCTAAGAACCCACAGATTTTTGTGACCGTTCACGGTGAAGGCTACATGTTCGCAGGTGATTAATCACCATCAGACAAGCAGCAAAGAAAAAGGAGAGCCAATGCTCTCCTTTTTTGTGTTTATAAATCGGGTTTATTCCGCTTCCACCATCGGCGTTTGCCCTACGGTGTCACGCAGTCTTTGCCAAACGCTACCAAGGTATTCATGCCAAAACAGTTCAGTTTGCTCAAGGTAGCGAGCTTTAGGTGAATACTTGTCCCACGGTTGGCTAACTTCGTCTATCGCTAAGAAATTCGTTGGAGCAGGGATGGGTTTAATTCCAGCTGCGTTAAACTCGTACAGCGCACGGCTCATGTGGCTCGCTGACGTGACCAGCACAATCTCTTTTTGTTGAACAAAAGCGGCGGCTTGTCTTGCTTCTTCCCATGTGTCTTTTGCATCTTCCAACAAAATAATGTCGGATTTTGCAACACCTAATGCCAAAGCAACGTTTGCCATCATACGAGCATGGCTGATCTCAGAGCCACCATCATAACCTGATAAAATTAGCTTTGCGCCTGGGTACATACGCAAAATACGAATGCCTTCCGTTAATCGCATCAACGCCGCGCGGCTTAATTGCGATGTTGGTGGAATTTCGTCATCGACCACGTGGCCATTACCCAGCACCATAACGTAGTCAATGGTACCTGACACAGGTAAAAAGGCCTTATGCTCGCGCTCAAGTGGCATGAGAAGCTTGGTTGAAACAGGTTGGAAGGCAACTAGAAAAAGGCCAACAAAAGAGAACAGAACAACGAAGCAGCCAGTTTTACGTTTTGTGGTAAAACTAATGAGAGCAAGACCTAACAAGCCTATCAGTAGCAATGCCGGAAGCGGCATAAGCAAGGCTGACATTACTTTTTTCAGCTCAAACATACATAAATAGTCCGAAAAAACATCAATTGATAATAAAAATGAGGGTGACCCTCTTTATTCCTGCTTTCCTTGTGCCAGAATAGCGGCACAATCCGATATGATAACTCAGCAGAAGTGACAGAAGACCGCAATTTCGACGATATCGCCCACAAATTTGCAAAAAATATTTACGGCTCCGATAAAGGGGAGATCCGCCAAATCATTGTGTGGGAAGATTTTCTACAGATTCTAAGTGAATTGGATGCGAGCCAGCAACCCCTAGAAGTACTTGATGCAGGTGGTGGTTTAGCACAAATGTCGCAAAAGCTTGCTAAGCTCGGACATCGTGTTTCGTTATGTGATCTATCTTCGGAAATGCTGCAACTAGCCAAACAGGATATTGAAAAAAACGGTTTGCTTGAGCAGTATCGCCTGATTCATTCGCCTGTTCAGTCCATTGCGGAGCACATGGAAGAACAGGTGGATCTCGTTATGTTCCACGCTGTCATGGAGTGGCTTGTTGATCCTAAAACGGCGCTAGAGACAGTATTGGAACAAGTAAAGCCGGGGGGCATCGCATCAGTGATGTTCTATAACCACCATGGTTTAGTCTACAAAAACGTGGTTTGTGGCAACATTCCTCATATTTTAGACGGCATGCCCCACCGAAAAAGATTTAAACTACAGCCGCAAAAAGGCTTGAAACCGGAAGATGTCTATCAATGGATAGAAGAGGCTGGTTTTAGCATTTGTGGCAAATCTGGTATTCGTTCCTTTAGTGATTACATAGGTAATATGCAATACATGGGCGATTACGAGTTTGAAGATGTGTTGGCGCTAGAAAAACAACTATGTCGACAAGAGCCATACCTCTCATTAGGCCGCTATATTCACGTGTGGGCCAAAAAGAACGATAAACAGGAATAACAATGAGTGAGATGACTCTCAATGCTGCAGAGCAACCAATCGATGAGTTGGTTGGCTGGGTTAAGCAGCACGATTTCTCGTTGAACCTGACCACAGAGCGATTGGCATTTTTGATTGCCATCGCCGTACTGAGTAATGAAAGGTTCGACGAAGAACTGGGTGAAGGTGAACTGCACGATGCGTTTGCCATCGTCACTCGACTATTTGATGAGACTGGCGAAGCCTCCGCTTTTCGTGCGAACAACGCCATCAACGAGATGGTCAAGCAGCGTCTTATTAGCCGTTTTGTCAGTGAAATTACTGACGGAGCGAGCATTTACCGCTTGTCGCCTTTAGCGATAGGAATTACCGATTACTACGTGCGTCATCGCGAGTTCTCAAGACTGCGTCTGTCTATCCAGCTATCGATGGTAGCGGATGAAATGGCGAAAGCGATTGAAGCGGCACAAAAAGGTGGCACACCGGGCCACTGGAAGAAAAACGTGTACGGAGTTTTAAAATATTCTGTAGGCGAAATCTTTGATCAAATCGACCTCAACCAACGTGTCATGGATGAGCAGCAGCAATCTGTGAAACAACAAATTGCCGACCTGCTAAACAAAGACTGGCGTGAAGCGATCAACAACTGTGAAGCACTTCTGTCAGAAACATCAAGCACGTTGCGTGAACTTCAAGATACGCTGCAAGCTGCAAGTGATGAACTGCAAACTCAGATCCTAGATATTCAAGAAATTGTTTACGGTGATCCTGAGCTTGAGTTCATCGAAGAAGCCTTGTTTGGTCTGCAAATGAAGCTAGACCGAATCACAAGCTGGGGCCAGCAAGCGATTGACCTCTGGATTGGCTACGACCGACACGTGCACAAGTTCATCCGTACCGCTATCGATATGGATAAGAACCGTGCATTTAGCTCGCGTCTGCGTCAATCGATAAAAGACTATTTTGATATGCCTTGGTATCTGACTTTTGCAGATGCAGAAAGGCTTTCCGACCTTCGTGATGAAGCTTTGGTACTGCGTGATGACGAGGTAACCGGCCAAGTTCCGATGGAAGTGGAATACGAAGAATTTCAACAAGTCAATGATGAGCTATCAGAACGCATTGGTGACATGCTAAAAGCGCATAAAGAGCAAGGCACGCCAATCGATTTAAGTGTGGTGCTGCGAGATTACCTTGCACAACATCCATACACTCATCACTTTGATTTAGCTCGAATTATCGTTGATCAAGCCGTACGTCTTGGTTATTCGGAATCGGATTATCAAGCGATTCAGCCTGACTGGAAAGCAATCAACGAATTTGGGGCAAAGGTACAAGCGAATGTCATCGACCGATACTAATGAATACATGTCAGATAATCTGGCAAAAGCAATTTCTAACCCTCTGTTCCCAGCGCTAGACAGCATGCTACGAGCAGGGCGTCATATTTCAACTGAAGATCTCGACAATCACGCGTTGTTGTCTGATTTCGAGCTTGAGCTTTCTTCTTTCTACCAGCGCTACAACACCGAGTTGGTAAAAGCGCCAGAAGGCTTTTTCTACTTACGTCCACGTTCAACATCATTGATTGGCCGCAGTGTTTTATCTGAGCTGGATATGCTGGTGGGTAAGGTACTGTGTTTCCTATACCTAAGCCCAGAGCGCTTAGCGCACGAAGGCATTTTCACCAATCAAGAGCTTTACGACGAGTTGCTTGCATTAGCAGACGAGAAAAAGCTGATGAAACTCGTGACGAACCGTGCAACGGGTTCGGATCTAGACAAAGAAAAACTGTTTGAAAAAGTACGTACGTCACTTCGTCGCCTACGTCGTTTAGGGATGATCATCAACATCGGTGAAACCGGTAAATTCAGCATTAGCGAAGCGGTATTCCGTTTTGGTGCTGATGTTCGTGTGGGCGATGACATCCGTGAAGCGCAGCTGCGTCTAATCCGTGATGGTGAAGCCGTAGTCCACACTAAAGAGCCGAGCCAAGGCAGCTTGCTGTCTGAAGAAGATCAAGAAGAACAAGCCCAAGAAGAAATGACAGAAGAGGGTGAAGCATGAGCATGATTGAACGCGGTAAATATCAATCGCTGACCATGGTCAACTGGAACGGCTTCTTTGCCCGTACGTTTGATATCGATGGTCTGGTTACGACGTTATCGGGCGGTAACGGTGCCGGTAAATCAACAACGATGGCAGCGTTCATCACAGCGTTGATTCCTGACCAAACGCTACTGCACTTCCGTAACACAACCGAAGCGGGCAGCAGCCAATCGTCTCGCGATAAAGGTCTATACGGTAAGCTACAGCCGGGTGCGTGTTACGCAGCGCTAGACGTAGTGAACTCACGTAACCAACGTCTATTGTTTGCAGTAAAACTGCAGCAAGTCGCGGGTCGTGACAAAAAAGTAGATATCAAACCGTTTGTTATCCAAGGTCTTCCAAGCCATGTGAAACCAACAGATATCCTAGTTGAAAGCGTATCGGCGACTCAAGCGCGCGTACGTCAAATCAATGAAGTCAAAGATGCGATTGCGGAATTTGAAGGCGTTCAATTCAAAGCCTTCTCTTCAATCGTGGATTACCACGCGCAAATGTTCGAGTTCGGTGTGATTCCGAAGAAACTGCGCAACTCAAGTGACCGCTCTAAATTCTACCGTTTGATCGAAGCCTCGCTTTACGGTGGGATCTCAAGTGCGATTACACGCTCACTGCGCGATTACCTTCTGCCACAAAACGGTGGTGTGAAGAAAGCATTCCAAGACATGGAATCGGCGTTGCGTGAAAACCGCATGACGCTAGAAGCGATCAAAACCACTCAGGCTGACCGTGACTTGTTCAAACACTTGATCACCGAGTCGACAAACTACGTGGCTGCTGACTACATGCGCCATGCTAACGATCGTCGCAACAAGCTTGAACAAACTCTATCTTTGCGCTCTGAGCTCTTTGGCTCACGCGAGACGTTGATTGAGCAAAACAATCTGCTTAATCGCGTTCAAGAAGAACTTGAGCTTCTAATCGAATCGGAATCGGCACTAGAGCAAGACTATCAAGCGGCTTCTGACCACTTGCAATTGGTGCAAAACGCACTGCGCCAGCAAGAGAAAATCGAACGTTACCAAGAAGATCTTGAAGAGCTTAGCGAGCGTCTTGAAGAGCAGATGATGGTCGTTGAAGAAGCGCAAGAACGCGTGATGATGGTGGAAGAGCAAGCAACCGTTGCAGAAGAAGAGGTGGACAGCCTCAAGACGCAACTGGCTGACTACCAACAAGCACTAGACGTTCAGCAAACTCGTGCTCTTCAATACCAACAAGCGGTTCAAGCACTTGAGAAAGTGAAACAACTACTTGGTGATGACAGCCTGACGGCAGAATCCGCGCAAGCACTTGTTTCTGAGCTTAAGAACAAAGAATCAGAAAGCACTAACGCGCTGCTATCGGTTAAGCACAAGTTGGATATGTCTTCTGCAGCAGCAGAGCAATTTGAAACTGCGCTGAAGCTCGTACAAAGTATCGTTGGGCAAGTCGAACGTAAAGATGCAGCTGAACAAGCGAAAATCGTCATTACGAAAGCGCGTGAATCTCAGCAAGTCGCACAAAACGAACAACAGTGGCGTGCTCAACATCGCGACCTTGAGCGTAGCCTTAATCAGCAACGTCAAGCGCGCGAGCTAGTGAATGAATACCAAAAGCAGTTCCATGTTGAACTGACGGACGAAATCACGTTTGAACAAGAACGCGAACGTCATGCGATGCAAATCGAAACGCTAGAAATGACGCAAGAAGAGCTGCGTGAACAACGCAGCGAACAGCGTCGCCTAGAGCAAGATGCTGCGGCAGAAATCAACAAGCTAGAAGCCATTGCACCAACATGGATTGCGGCGAACGATGCGCTAGAAAAATTGCGTGAGCAAAGCGGTGTAGACTTAGAAGATCGCCATGCTGTGATGAGCCACATGCAGGTTGTTCTGGAGCAAGAGAAAGAACTGTCTCTAGCGAAAGACAAACTGGCAGAGCGTCGCTCGCAACTAGAAAGCGAAATCGAACGATTGGCATCACCTGGTGGTTCAAACGATCCTCGTCTGAAAGGCTTGGCAGATACACTAGGCGGTGTGCTTCTATCCGAGATTTACGACGACATTACAATCGACGACGCACCGTACTTCAGCGCGATGTATGGTCCGGCACGTCACGCGATTGTGGTTTCTGACCTGTCGGGTATCGAAGAGAAACTGGTAGAGCTAGACGACTGTCCGGAAGATTTGTACATCATTGAAGGTGACATAGATGCCTTTGATGACAGTTCGTTTGACGCAGAAGAACTTGAAGGTGCAGTATGCGTTCGTATGAACGACCGCCAAATGCGTTACTCTCGTTTCCCTGAAATTCCATTGTTTGGACGCGCGGCGCGTGAACAGCGTTTAGAGCTACTGCGTAATGAACGTGAGGAAGTGGTTGAGAAGCACGCTAAAGCGGCTTTCGATTCACAAAAGATGCAGCGTCTATACCAAGCATTCAACCAGTTTGTGGCTAACCACATTCAAGTCGCGTTTGAAGCTGACCCAGAACAAGCATTGGCAAATGTTCGCGAAAAACGCGGTCAAATCGCCCGTGTATTGGCTGATTTGGAAGCGAAAGAACAACAACATCGTTCTCAGCTTCAGACTAGCAAGCAAGCTCTGTCTTCGTTAGACAAGCTCGCGCCAAACATGGCTCTGATTGAAGACGATACGCTGCAAGCGCGTTTCGACGAGCTGGAAGAGAAAATTGCGCAACTGTCAGAAGCGAAAGCGTTCTTGAACAACCACGCGAAAGCCGTGGCTGAGCTTGAAAAAATTGCTTCTGCACTTGATGCAGACCCTGAACAGTTCGATGCGTTAGAAGCAGAATACAAAGCTGCGGACGAGCAACTTCAAGAATTGAAGAAGCAGATCTTTGCCTTGTCTGACCTCGTTGAGCGTCGTCACTACTTTGCCTATTCAGACTCTGTTGATTTGCTTAACCAAAGCAGTGAACTTAGTGAGCAGTTAAAAACGAAGCTGGTTCAGGCTGAGCAAATGCGTACACGCTCTCGTGAAGAGTTGAAACAAGCGCAAGGTCAAATGAACCAATACAACCAAGTCTTGGCATCATTGAAAAGCTCGCACCAAGCGAAATTGGAAACTGTTCAAGAGTTCAAACAAGAACTGCAAGAGTTTGGCGTTAACGCCGATGAAGGAGCAGAAGAGCGTGCGATCCGTCGCCGTGATGAGCTGCACGAGCGTCTACACACATCTCGTAGTCGTAAGAGTGAATACGAGCGTACCATCACCTCTACTGAGCTAGAGATGAAAGGTCTGGCGAAACGTCTGAAGAAAGTTCAGAAGGAATACGCAGAGCTGCGTACCTTCGTGGTTGCTGCGAAAGCGGGCTGGTGTTCAGTACTTCGCTTGGCACGTGAAAACGATGTTGAACGTCGTCTTCACAAGCGCGAGTTGGCGTACATGTCTGCCGATGAACTGCGTTCAATGTCGGATAAATCGTTGGGTGCGCTGCGTCTTGCTGTTGCAAACAATGATGACCTACGTGATGCGTTACGTTTGTCTGAAGATAATGCACGTCCAGAGCGTAAAGTTCTGTTTTACATTGCGGTTTACCAGCACCTTCGTGAGCGTATTCGTCAGGACATCATCCGCACAGATGACCCAGTAGAAGCCATCGAAGAAATGGAAGTAGAGCTAGCGCGTCTGACTGAAGAGCTAACTCAACGCGAAAACCGTCTGGCAATCAGCTCTGAGTCTGTGGCAAGCATCATCAAGAAGACGATTCAGCGTGAGCAAAACCGTATTCGCATGCTAAACCAAGGCTTGTCGAACATTTCGTTCGGTCAGGTGAAAGGTGTGCGTCTAAACGTGAAGATCCGTGAAAGCCATGAAGTGCTATTGCATGGTCTGTCTTCGCAGCAAGAACAGCATAAAGATTTGTTTGAATCTCCACGTTTCACTTTCTCAGAAGCGATGGCAAAACTGTTCCAACGCGTGAACCCTCACATCGATATGGGTCAACGTTCTCCTCAGGTTCTGGGTGAAGAGCTACTGGATTATCGTAACTATCTAGAGCTAAGTGTGGAAGTTAACCGTGGTTCTGATGGTTGGCTGCAAGCGGAATCTGGGGCGCTATCAACGGGTGAGGCAATCGGTACTGGTCAGTCTATCCTATTGATGGTTGTTCAGAGCTGGGAAGAAGAATCCCGTCGTCTACGCAGCAAAGACATCATCCCATGTCGTTTGTTGTTCCTCGATGAGGCGGCACGTCTGGATGCGAAGTCGATTTCAACGCTATTCGAACTGTGTGACCGTCTGGATATGCAGCTGTTGATTGCTGCGCCAGAGAACATTAGCCCAGAGAAAGGTACAACCTACAAGCTGGTACGTAAGGTGTTTAAAGATCACGAACACGTACACGTTGTTGGTCTGCGTGGCTTTGGTCAAACAGATAAACCGAAGAGTGAAGTTCAAGAAATGATTGAAGAGTTTGAATCATAGGCTTGGAAGTATAAAAAACGCCCGCAATTAAAGCGGGCGTTTTTGTATCTGACTAACAGGGAGATGCAGGTAACGGGCATAAAATAAGCCGAGGCTGTAGGACGACAGTCTCGGCTTTTTCGTGAGCACTTAGACCAATAGCAGGGAGTATTGGAAATAATCTAAGCGCTATTCCTCTGAAATATCGGTTCCAGCTTCGATAATTTCAGCAAGCTCTTCAAGTGCTTGAACCGAAAGCTCAGACAAACGCTGTAAGTGTTGGTCAAAAGTTTCCTGGTCTACAAGCTGTGGTTCATTATTATTTGTTTCTTTTGTTAGCATCGCCCAACCTCTTTAAGTTGAGTAAGGGGAGTAAACATCATACTCAATGGGCTCAGTAGAAAAGAAACGATCTATGTTGATTCTGTTAGCTCGATCATTGATTCAAATGATGAAACCGGCGAAATGAGATAGGAAGGGGAGTGAAAACGATGGCAGAAAGAAAAAAGCTAGCAACCATGTGCTGATTGCTAGCTTGTAAGGTTTAGAACTTTGGTTTTACACCAAATTGCTCAACCGCGTAGGCTACGCGCTCTATAGGCTTAGGGTACTCCGCTGGAGTGCCGAGGCTTTCAATATGCTTCAAGCGAGGAAGCAATCCTGCTCCGTTCGCGATTTGAATAGCCAAACCAGGACGAGCATTCAGCTCAAGTACCATCGGACCTTCTTCTTTGTCGAGAACCATGTCGGTGCCCATGTAACCAAGCCCCGTCATTTCCCAAGCACTTGACGCAAGTTCTAGCAAACGCTCCCAATGAGGCACTTGCAGAGTCGATAAATCTTTACCCGTATCTGGGTGGTGCGTTACTGGTTGGTCGAATTGCACCGCGCGAATGGCTTTGCCTGTTGCGATATCAATGCCGACGCCGACCGCGCCTTGGTGAAGGTTAGCTTTACCATCAGACGCTGATGTTGAGCAGCGCATCATCGCCATGACAGGGTAGCCTTTAAATACGATGATGCGTACGTCTGGCACACCTTCGTAGCTGAAACCATCGAAGCAGTCATCAAACTTAATCAAGTTCTCAACCACGGCAACATCGTTCTTACCGCCGAGCGAGAACAACCCCGCCAGTGCATTACTGATGTGGCGTTCCACTTCTTCTTTGTTGATTGTCGCACCAGAAGGTTTGGTGTACACACCGTCTTTATGCGATGTCACCACCAGAATACCTTTACCACCGCTGCCTTGAGCTGGCTTAATCACAAAACCCGGCCAGTCTTTCACCATGTTGTGGATGGTTTTTACTTCTGCTTGGTTGTGGATCACGCCGATAAGGGCAGGGACGGTTGCCCCTGCAGCTTGAGCGATGATCTTGGTTTTTAGCTTGTCATCCACCAATGGGTATTTAGAGCGATCGTTATAGCGACCAATGTAGCTATGGTTACGCTTGTTCATGCCCATAATGCCTTTGTGGCGAAGTTTTGATGGCGTAGTGTAACGTTCAAACATCGTTTAATCCTCCGCTAGCGGTTTGAAACGACGTAGTTCTGTTAGACGGTAACCAGTGTAAGTACCTAGTAATAGAATACCCGCCAAAACAATTAGCTGTAGGCCGATAAAGTTAAACGTTAAGTGCTGGATATACGAGTTGGTCATCGCCAAGTAAACCAGTACCGCAGTCAGTAGTGAACCACCACCTTGCATTGCTACTTCTTTCGCGCCTTCTTCCTCCCACAGAATCGACATACGTTCGATCGTCCATGACAAGATGATCATTGGGAAGAAGGTGATTGTTAGACCTTCTGTCAAACCAATCTTGAATGCTACAACGGTAAACACCGAGATGATCATAATAACCGTGATAATAACCGCGGATATCCTTGCTACCAGAAGTAAGTTGAGCCGCGATAAGTAGCTTCGGATGATCAAGCCTGTACCAACAATTAATAGGAAGCCCACAATACCAGTCACAAGCTGCGTTTGAACGAACGCAACCGCAATCAGTACTGGCATGAACGTACCAGAGGTTTTAAGACCAATAATCACGCGCAGGAACACAACGATCAATGCGCCAATTGGGATCAGCATGATGGTCTTGAACATCGCTTGCTCTTCTAGAGGCAAGCTGTGGATTGATAAGTTAAGCAGGCCATCGGCCTCAACCTTGTTGTTTGTCGCTTGTTGAGGCGTCACTTCTTGTTTGATCATGGAGAAATGAACTTGGCTGTTCTTACCTCCCACAAGGTCAAGTAACGAAACGTTCGATTCATCCCAAACAAGAAGGTTAGGTTTTACGGCTTTCTGCTCTGAATTTGGCGAGAACAGAACCCAATCTTTTCCAGACCAAACTTGCACCATCGGTTGGATGGTTTGACGACGACGGCCATCTTCAAGCTCGATTACGCCAACAATTTTACTTTGAACGCCAGCTGACAGAAGAATCTTGTGCAGTGCATCGGTGCGGTCAAAATCGTTCAATAATAGAGCGGAGTTTTGGCTGTCTGGATCGTTAAGCGCTTTGATTAACTCGCGTGCAAACGTCACGTTGTCCGCAGAACGGCTCATGGCTTGATCGATGAGGGCGCTTGCTGCCGCTTGTTGCGGAGCGGATAAAGTCGGTGGCGTGATATCGCCAGCAGGAGGCAGTGGTTCCACTTTAGCTTGTGGATCAACTAAGAACTGCGCTTTGTAGTAAATTGTTTGAGGGCCTTTCGCTTGGCGAATCGACCATTCGGCACGGCGACCTGAATCAGAGTTAATGTAGGAAACGCCATAACCAGAAGAAGAAGCAGACTCGCCAATCAGTGTATAACCACTCTGTGTATGAGGAGCGGCAAGAGAAGCTTTCACTTCATTCCCGTTTGCATTGAACTCGATACGAGCCTCTACATCCCACACTTGACGTGTTTCGCCTGGCGTCCAAGGCACGCCGTAATTTTGGTGTCTGAAAACACTCAAAGCAATGCCCGCAACCACCAACAAGATGATTGAAAGGTAAAACGGTATTTTTGACGTCATAATCTACCTTATTATTTTTTATCTTCGTCCGTTTGAATGTATGTACGGCTCACATCAACCAATGCGATGTCGCGCATAAATTCTCTACCTAGTAAAACAGGATGGTTCATGTGGGAGCGATCCGCCAACGTAAATTGCGCTTTTTCATGAATTTTTCCAACTCGCACCCAAAGTTCGACCACAGCGCGACGCTCCAGTTCTTCACTTGTTACTTGACGAATTTTCACATAACGAAGAACAGGCGCTTCGATCCATGTATTTTTCTCTTCTTCTGATTTTGTTGCATCAGCAAGATGGAAACGAACCCAGTTTTTGCCGTTTCTTTCGAATTCTTCAATATCAACTGCATTCAAAGATGATGTAGCCGCACCTGTATCGACGCGCGCATCAAACGTTTGTTTGATGGAGTCGATGGTCACTTTTTCGATCGAACCTAAAACGATGTCATGAGTCGGCGTTGGTTCAATAGGGGCGGGCGCTTGGACAATAATAGGCTCTTTCGGTTTTTTAACCTCTGCCATTGCCTCTTCGCGGAAGGTGCTTAGATCACCTTGTAATTTATCGACTTGGTCTTCAAGGCTGTCGATGTAATCTGATTGGTTACTGATCTGCAGCTCTAAGTTAGTTATGCGATTATTGAAATTCGCTTCTGAAGCTTGAATAGCGGCTAACGTTTCTTGGTGGTACTGTTCGCCTTTAGTAAGTGTGCATCCAGATAATAAGGCGATGGCAACAACCGGAGTCAATCGTATTAACATTGAAAACCTTGGGATTGGATTAAGTTGTTTGTTTTTTAAGAGTTTAGCTTATATCGATAAAGGCTCACAAGTAAGAATCTTTCTCTATCTCTTATTGAGTGAGGAATAGTGATGAAAAGCTAATAATCAAGGATGCAAAGTGCACCCTTGATGAGAATAGAAGAGAGGGTAATGTCTTAATGGCAGGAAAGAGTTAAGACAATGTCAGAAATCTCAGTTAATTATGGCTTACGTGCTACCAGCACAGCGCGGCGTGGTGCCGGGTAGCCTTCCACTGTTTTGCTTGGATCGTTTGGATCTAAGTAATCTGGTAGAGAGTTGTGTGTCATCCAATCTGTTGTGCGTTGTTCATCAACAGAAGTCACGTTCTCATCCACAATATGAACATCTTCAAAACCAACCAGTTCTAGCCACACTTTTAGTGCTTTCGCAGACGGGAAGAAGTACACATTGCGCATTTGAGCGTAGCGTGAGGTCGGCACAAGTACTGCGTTTTCATCGCCTTCGATTACCAAGGTTTCCAATACTAACTCACCACCAGAAACCAACTGATCTTTTAGTTGAATCAAATGGTCAAGTGGAGAACGACGGTGGTAGAGAACACCCATGCTGAACACGGTATCAAACGCTTCCAGTTTAGGCAGTTGCTCAATACCCAGCGGCAATAGGTGTGCTCGTTGGTCGCCGCCCATGAGTTTGCGAATCGCTTCAAACTGAATCAGGAACAGGTGAGACGGGTCGATACCCACGCAAAGACGAGCACCTTCGCCTAACATGCGCCACATGTGGTAACCATTGCCACAACCCACATCGAGCACGCTGCGATTTTTCAGTGGAGAAATGTGTGGAAGTACGCGATCCCATTTCCAGTCGCTACGCCACTCGGTATCGATATGAATGCCGTGCACTGTGTATGGACCTTTGCGCCAAGGGTGAAAAGTACGCAGTAAGTTTTCTAGCTTTTTCAGTTCGCCTTCTTGGAAAGGCGTATCGTTGCTGATGGTTACAGAGTTCTTGATATCAACTTGATCTGGTGAGCCTTCCGGAATCTTGTTCAGTGCTTTCAACCAGCGACCAAAGTCACCGTGCTCTGCATTTTGCCAGTCCGTTAACTGTTGTGGTAACACATTCAGCCAAGGTTGAAGACGCGTGTCTTGGGCAATCAATTGGTAGAAATTTGCAAAGTTAAACATAGTTAGTTAATCGCTGAGTTGATGATGTAATTAAATGAGTGAAAGCGCCGCCAAAGGCAGCATCAGTACTTGCCTGCTTGAGTACAAATTGAACTGGGTTCGACCGCGAACCTTACTTAATCGCGAACATAGAACCGAAGTTAAAGCATTGGAACCAAACGTCGTAGCTAGAGAAGCCAATTTTTGCGAAACGTTCTTTGTGGTCTTTTTTAGAGTCCGGACGCATTACGTTTTCGATTGCGCTACGTTTTTGGCTGATTTCCAATTCGCTGTAACCGTTGGCACGTTTGAAGTCGTGGTGAAGGTCAATGAGTAACTCATTAGACACTTCATCTTCGAAAACGAATTTCTCTGACAGAATCAAAATGCCACCAGGACGCAGGCCCGCGTAGATTTTTTCAAGCAGCGCGTAACGGTCTTCTGGTGATAAAAACTGGAGCGTGAAGTTCAATACCACGACAGATGCGTTTTCAATTTCGATATTACGAATATCGGCTTCGACCACAGTTACTGGCGTGTCGCTGCGATAAGCGTTGACGTGTAACTTACAACGCTCAACCATCGCTGGAGAGTTGTCTACTGCAATAATTTTGCAGCCTTCTTGCTTGATATGACGACGCATAGACAGCGTAGCGGCACCCAAAGAACAACCTAAGTCGTAGATGTTTGAGTGAGGCTTCACAAAGCGTTCTGCCAACATACCGATTGCAGAAATGATGTTGCTGTAACCCGGCACCGATCGCTGAATCATGTCAGGAAAAACTTCCGCTACGCGTTCATCGAACGTGAAATCCCCAATTTTATCGATTGGAGCCGAAAAAATAGTATCTGGATTGCTCTTAGGGTTCATAACCAAATCTCTGCATACAAGCTGACGGGGCGATTCGTCTTCAAAAAACTAGTTAGTCTAGTCTTCAAAAAACGTCAGGCATCAAAAAAGGCGCGTATTTTATGAGAAATTCGCGCCTCTGTCATGCGTTGAGCAAATTATTGTTAGAACATCTGTAACTGCGAGTTGCCATCATTGGCAGGGAAGGGGGCTAAATCTGGCAGGGCGACATGCTTTTGTAGATTCTTGTAAATGTTCGCTGCCAGCTCAGGCGCAATAATATTGTCTGCTGTGTGAATCATCACATATGGTTGTTTTCCTTCCGCAATCCATTGTGGCAATTTACTTAGCCAAGGCACAAAGAAGTCGTAATTTTTTTGTTCTTCCGGATGGCCAATAAAACGAATCATCGGGTGTGAAGCGGTTGCAATCGCATGAACGGGAACTTTGGGTTTCTTCATTTGAGCATCAATGATGGCTTCATTGTTAGGCTTTGCCGCAAACACAGGGCGGCTATCCATGATGATTCGGTCTATGCTTTTTTCCACTAACCATTGGTTAAACACCCTTTCTTCTTCACCTTTGGAGAAAAACGCCATGTGGCGCACTTCAACCCCAAGTGGGAAATTCGGTGGGAAGCTGGCACAAAACTTCTTCAGTCTATCGAGGTGTTCGGGACCAAAAGCGGCAGGAAGCTGAATCGTCCATTGACCGACTCGTTCATGCAGCGGCTCCATGACTTTCATGAAGTCACGTAACTGCTCGCTACAGCCTTTGAGCATTTGTTCGTGGGTGATGGCTTTGGGCAACTTAAACGTGAATTTGAAATCGTCGTGAGTCGCGGCTTTCCAGTTTTGCACCGTGTTGTGTGTCGGAGTGGCGTAAAAGGTGGTATTTCCTTCCACAGTATGAAATACCTGAGCGTATTTTTCTAAACGCTCAGCAGGTTTAGTTCCACTACCGTAAAAGCTTTGTTGCCATTGGTTGTGAGACCACATGGTTAAACCAAGTCGAAGGGGTAAATTATCCATCATTCTTTATTGTTTGTATCTCCTGTACGCACTTTACGAGAGTTTTGCTGAAATAGGTAATTTCACGCTATAATCCCCACCAATTTTTTCGCTTTGGTGGGCTTTTGAACATTTGTTGTACTAAAAACCACCAGGGAATGATAAAACACACTTAATTGTATGTTGAGTAGTCGATTTTCATAGACTTTCAGCGTATAACGGAATCTTTACTCTGCTCGGCAATGAGGCTGACAGAGCGTAGTTAACAATATTTGAGAGATTGGGAATTTCATTATGCGTACCCATTACTGTGGTCACCTGAACAAGTCCCTTGCAGGACAAACTGTAGAACTTTGCGGCTGGGTTAACCGTCGTCGTGATTTAGGCGGTCTTATTTTCATTGATATGCGAGATCGTGAAGGCATCGTTCAGGTAGTTGTAGATCCAGATATGGCGGATGCGTATGAAGTGGCTAACACACTTCGTAATGAATTCTGTATCAAATTGACGGGTGAAGTTCGCGTTCGTCCAGAAAGCCAAGTAAACAAAGACATGGCAACAGGTGAAGTTGAGATCCTTGCGAAAGGTCTTGAAATCATCAACCGCAGTGACGTTCTGCCTCTAGACTTCAACCAAAAGAACTCAGAAGAGCAACGTCTGAAGTACCGTTACCTAGATCTACGTCGTCCAGAAATGAGCGACCGTATCAAGCTACGTGCTAAAGCGTCTAGCTTTGTTCGTCGTTTCCTAGATGACAACGGTTTCCTAGACATCGAAACACCAGTACTAACCAAAGCGACGCCAGAAGGCGCGCGTGACTACTTAGTACCAAGCCGTGTTCACAAAGGCAGCTTCTACGCGCTTCCTCAGTCTCCACAGCTATTCAAACAGCTTCTAATGATGTCTGGTTTTGACCGTTACTACCAAATCGTTAAGTGTTTCCGTGATGAAGACTTGCGTGCCGACCGTCAACCAGAATTCACTCAGATCGATATCGAAACGTCATTCATGACGGCTGATCAAGTTCGTGAAGTAACTGAAAAAATGGTTCGTGAAATGTGGCAAGAGCTACTGAACGTTGACCTAGGTGAATTCCCAGTAATGCCATTTAGCGAAGCGATTCGTCGTTTCGGTTCTGATAAGCCAGACCTACGTAACCCACTAGAGCTAGTAGACGTTGCAGACCTAGTAAAAGACGTTGAGTTCAAAGTATTCTCTGGTCCAGCGAACGACGAAAAAGGCCGCGTTGCAGTTATTCGTGTATCAGGCGGTGCAGAGTTAACTCGTAAGCAAATCGACGGCTATGCAGAGTTCGTAGGTATCTACGGTGCAAAAGGTCTAGCATGGATGAAGGTGAACGACCGTGCAGCAGGTGTGGAAGGTATCCAATCTCCTGTAGCTAAATTCCTAAGCGAAGACGTGATCAACGGTATCCTAGATCGCACTCAAGCGGAATCTGGCGACATCATTCTATTTGGTGCAGATAAAGCTAACATCGTTGCGGAAGCACTAGGCGCACTTCGTCTTAAACTAGGTAAAGACCTAGGTCTGACTAAAGAAGGCACTTGGGCTCCTCTATGGGTTGTTGACTTCCCAATGTTCGAGGAAGACGACGAAGGCAACCTACACGCGATGCACCACCCATTCACATCACCTCTAGGTGTGACAGCGGAAGAGCTAAAAGCGAACCCAGCAGTAGCGAACTCAAACGCATACGACATGGTTTTAAACGGCTACGAAGTGGGCGGTGGTTCTGTACGTATCCACAACGCAGAAATGCAAGCTGCGGTATTCGATATCCTAGGTATCGATGCAGAAGAGCAACAATTGAAATTCGGCTTCCTATTGGACGCTCTAAAATTCGGTACGCCTCCACACGCTGGTCTTGCATTCGGTCTAGACCGTCTAGTAATGCTGCTATGTGGTACTGAGAACATCCGTGATGTTATCGCGTTCCCGAAAACAACAGCAGCGGCGTGTTTGCTAACAGATGCTCCAAGCATTGCAAACCCAGCGGCTCTAGAAGAACTAGCGATTGCGGTAACTGCAGCGAAAGCAAAAGACGCAGAATAAGCGCACAACAATTAAAGAAAAAACTCCCGCACCTGCGGGAGTTTTTGTTTTAATGGGATATATCCAAACGACTTAAGAATGCTTGGGTTTAGATTCCAATAAAAATAGCGAGTTATTTAGGACGCTTCATGTCAATTATTTTGGGTATTGACCCAGGTTCTCGTATTACCGGTTACGGCGTTATTCGCCAGCAAGGCCGTCATCTGCAATATCTTGGCAGTGGGTGTATTCGTACCTCAGAAAAAGAATTGCCAGGTCGGCTTAAGCAAATCTATGCTGGCGTCACGGAAATCATCACCCAGTTTCAACCAGACGTATTTGCAATTGAGCAAGTGTTCATGGCGAAAAATGCCGATTCTGCTCTAAAGCTAGGGCAGGCTCGCGGTAGTGCGATTGTTGCGGCGGTGAATGCGGATCTTCCTGTGTATGAGTATGCTGCACGTCTAATTAAGCAAGCTGTAGTGGGGACTGGTGGTGCAGACAAAGTGCAAGTTCAGCACATGGTGCAGCACATGTTAAAATTACCTGCGAAGCCTCAAGCCGATGCCGCGGATGCACTCGGTGTGGCAATTTGTCATGCCAATACGAACAAGACCTTGGTTGCGCTCGCAGGCAAAGCAAGCAGTGCGAGAAAAGGGCGTTATCGCTAGACTCTCACTGTACTAAAAATGAGACACCTCAGACAGATTTAAGGAATAAATTTGTTGTGAAAATGTTGTAAAACTATAGTGGTCGGATGTCTAATAAGAAATCAATCAAGGAAGATTGAACATGAATCCAGCCACGCTGTGGCGCAGTGTATTTATGCCGCGCCAACCTCAATGGACGAGAACGCAACAACGTCAAGCTGACATCCTCTCTTTATTTACCTTCATCGCTTTTCTGGTCGGAATTTATAGCTTAATTAAGTGGTTCAAGCATGGACACGAAAGCTTGATCTTAACTTCTGTCATTCTGATTACTCTTGAGCTTATTTCCGCTTCTAGTCTCAAATGGTTTAAGCAACCTGCGTTATCACTTAACCTTGGTTTTGTCGGGATGTCGGTGCATGCACTCAATATCATTTATCAAAGTGGTGGTGTGGTTGATTCAACTCAAACTTATTGGGTGCCTTTGTTGGTTGTCGCTTTCTTCTTATCTGGCACTCGTCTTATCGCTATTGCTTGGAGTGGCGTGGTGATTGCCATTTCCGCCTTAATGACACATCAGCATGTTTCGGGTTTTGAGTTTCCTCAACTGGTATTATCGGAAGCTTCTCAGAGATTAGAAATTTGGTCTGGTACCGTATTGCCGCTGGTGGTGATTTGTATCGCTCAGGCATTTACTGCTAAGCAACGTGATGATGCGATTGAAAATGCCGAAGCAGCAAAAGTCGAGAGTGAGCAAGTCGCCAAAAAAGCAACAGAAGGTGAACTGCATCTGGCTGAAGTATTGGAACAAGCTAATTTAAATTCGATAGAGCTGAAATCTGTTTCGCAAACGCTTGATGAGCAATCATCGCAGTTGGATGAGCAAGTCAATGCGCTCAACGTGAATAGTGAATCTCAAGCAAGTGCGGCAGAGCAAATGAGCCAACAAGTACATCACATGGCCACAGGGATTGAAGAGTCGAGCAAGTTTGTGGAAGAGCTGCGTGAGAAGAGTGAAGACGTTCATCAACAAGCAGAGAAAAGCTCGGAATTGCTGGAGGATTCTACCCAAGCGATCAGCCAGATCATTACTAGCCATGAAGAAATCATGAAAGTGGCAGACTTGATTACCTCTGTAGCAGAGCAAACCAACTTGCTGGCTTTAAATGCGGCAATCGAAGCGGCGCGAGCAGGAGAGCAGGGCAGAGGTTTTGCTGTGGTTGCCGAGCAAGTACGAGAGCTATCTGCGAAGAGTAGCCAGTCCGCTATTGAGATTCGTCACTTACTTGATCGTAGTGAGCAAGAAGTAAAGCATGGTCAAGACGTGGTGACGTCAAGCACGGAGAGGATGAACACTATTATTCAGCAAGTGACGACGATATCTCATGACGTACAAAGTTTATCAAGCATTATGGCAACGCAAATGACAGCGCTAAAAGAACTTGATGAAGCGAGTAGCGAAGTGGCGAATGGTGTAGTGAATACAAAATCCATTGCCGAGATTGTGGCTCAATATGGCAAAGAGCTCAGCGGTCAAGTTGTTGCTGTCCGGACGCTCACACAACAACTTGATCAAGTTGTCTCAAAAATCTAACCCCACAGCATAAAGGACTGGATGTCTATCCAGTTCTTTATTATCCTGTCGCAAATTCATTTCCAAAGAGTATTTATAGTGATTGGACGTCTTCGCGGCATTTTGCTTGAAAAGCAACCACCTGAAGTTTTAATTGAAGTTAACGGCATTGGCTATGAAGTTCAGATGCCAATGAGCTGTTTCTACGAACTGCCAAATATCGGCGAAGAAGCGATTATTTATACTCATTTTGTTGTGCGTGAAGACGCGCAATTGCTTTACGGTTTTAATACAGTAAAAGAGCGTGCGCTATTCCGTGAAGTGATCAAAGCAAACGGCGTTGGCCCTAAACTTGGCTTGGGTATTCTTTCAGGCATGACAGCGAGCCAGTTCGTGTCTTGTGTAGAGCGTGAAGATGTTTCTACGCTTGTGAAGTTACCTGGTGTTGGTAAGAAAACCGCCGAGCGTTTGGTCGTTGAAATGAAAGACCGCTTAAAAGGTTGGGGAGCTGGCGACTTATTCACGCCGTTTACTGATGCCGCTCCTACTGACTCGGCTGCCGCTTCGTCAAATAGTGCAGAAGAAGAGGCGGTCAGCGCACTTCTTGCTCTAGGCTACAAGCCAACTCAAGCGTCGAAAGTAGTTTCTCAAATTGCTAAACCGGACATGAGCAGCGAGCAGCTGATCCGTGAAGCACTAAAATCAATGGTGTAACGGAAAGTTCAAGGTAACAGTATGATTGAAGCCGATCGTTTAATCGCTCCTGAAAATCCAGCGTTTCGTGATGAAGATGTTATTGACCGTGCTATTCGCCCTAAAAAGTTGGCGGATTACCAAGGTCAGGATCATGTCCGTGATCAGATGGAGATTTTCATCAAAGCGGCACAATTGCGTAGTGAGGCGTTAGACCACCTACTTATTTTTGGCCCTCCAGGTTTGGGTAAAACGACGTTGGCAAACATTGTTGCTAACGAGATGGAAGTGAACATCCGTACTACTTCTGGACCTGTTCTCGAAAAAGCAGGCGATTTGGCCGCGTTGTTGACCAACCTTGAGGAAAACGACGTGCTTTTCATTGATGAGATCCATCGTCTTAGCCCTATGGTCGAAGAGGTGCTGTATCCGGCAATGGAAGATTACCAATTGGACATCATGATTGGTGAAGGTCCGGCCGCACGTTCTATCAAAATTGATTTGCCACCATTCACATTGATTGGTGCAACGACGCGTGCGGGGTCTTTGACTTCTCCGCTGCGTGACCGTTTTGGTATTACTCAGCGTCTTGAGTACTACAAAGTGCAAGATCTACAGAACATTGTTCAACGCAGTGCAGATTGTCTAGGGTTGTCGATGGAGCCAGAAGGCGCGTTAGAAGTTGCTCGACGAGCTCGTGGTACGCCTCGTATTGCAAACCGTCTATTGCGCCGTGTCCGTGACTATGCAGAAGTGAAGGGCAACGGACATATTTGTGCCGATGTTGCTGACAAAGCGCTTAATATGTTGGATGTGGATGCTCAGGGCTTCGATTACATGGACCGCAAGCTTCTTCTCGCTATCATGGAGAAATTTGGTGGTGGTCCAGTTGGACTCGACAATATGGCTGCCGCTATTGGTGAAGAAAAAGACACCATTGAAGATGTGCTAGAACCATATTTGATTCAGCAAGGCTATTTACAACGCACTCCCCGAGGAAGAATCGCCACAGATCGTGCATATCTTCATTTCGGAATTGAAAAATAAGATTCTAAGGCTGAGCAAAAATGCTCAGCCTTTCACCATAAGTGACCAACCTCTCATTTATTGAATTTCTTCTAATACTAATTAGGTAAGAAAAAAGCACTGATTGTTAACTCGATGTTTGCATGCAACTGGTTAATTTCTCTCCTGATTACTCTCTCTTAACATACGCTTCTAATACGGGTTGATCTGGATCAATGTGATGGATTTTTGTGCAAATTCAGCGCATAAACATTGATGTATATCAAAGCGCATTCCGGCTATAAACCTTTTGAAACAATCTGTTTTTACAAGTAATATTAGCCCCAGCTATATTAGCTGATGCTTAACAATTAACTAACCAATGAAGCACATTTTTGCAACAAAGAGTTGTGATAATTCAACAATTTTCAAGTGTGAATAACACCTGGATATGGATTGCAATATGTAGAGAGTGTCATTCAGCCGACACATAGGAGTTACCATGATTGACGTAGTTGATCTATCGCGGTTGCAGTTTGCACTAACAGCGATGTATCACTTCCTATTCGTACCATTGACCCTTGGTATGGCCTTCCTTTTGGCCATTATGGAATCGATGTACGTAATGACGAACAAGCAAATCTACAAGGACATGACCAAGTTCTGGGGTAAGCTGTTCGGTATTAACTTTGCACTTGGTGTGGCTACCGGCCTTACCATGGAATTCCAGTTTGGTACTAACTGGTCGTACTACTCCCACTATGTAGGTGACATCTTTGGTGCGCCACTGGCGATCGAAGCACTTGTCGCTTTCTTCCTGGAGTCAACTTTTGTTGGTCTATTCTTCTTCGGGTGGGATCGTCTATCTAAACGCCAACACTTAGCTGTTACTTGGCTTGTGGCGCTGGGCTCTAACTTCTCTGCTCTTTGGATTCTTATCGCAAACGGCTGGATGCAAAACCCAGTAGGCGCGGACTTCAACTTCGAAACCATGCGTATGGAAATGGTAAGCTTCTCTGAAGTTGTACTAAACCCAGTTGCTCAGGTTAAGTTCGTGCATACGGTTGCTTCTGGTTACACTTGTGGCGCAATGTTTATTCTAGGCATCAGTTCATACTACCTATTAAAAGGTCGTGATATTGCGTTTGCTCGTCGTTCATTTGCTATCGCTGCATCTTTCGGTATTGCTGCGATCCTATCAACCATCGTTCTTGGTGACGAATCTGGTTACGAACTTGGTGAAGTTCAAAAAGTGAAGCTTGCTGCAATTGAAGCAGAATGGCACACAGAACCAGCTCCAGCAGCGTTTACGTTGTTTGGTGTTCCTAACCAAGAAACCATGCACACCGATTACGCAATCAAGATCCCTTACGTAATGGGTATCATCGCGACACGTTCTTTTGATGAGCAAGTGACAGGTCTTCGCGACCTTCGTGATGAGCACGTTGAGCGTATTCGTGGCGGTATGTACGCTTACGAACTTCTTGAGAAACTTCGTGCTGGTGACAAGTCAGAAGAAAACATGACTGCGTTTGATGAAGTGAAAGGTGACCTAGGTTACGGTCTACTTCTAAAACGCTACACAGACAATGTTGTTGATGCGACAGAAGAGCAAATTCAAGCTGCTGCGGATGATTCAATCCCAACAGTATGGCCACTATTCTGGTCATTCCGTATCATGGTTGCTTGTGGCTTCATCATGTTGTTCGTATTCGGTGCGGCATTTATCCAAACATGTCGTCAAAAAATCGAACAAAAACAATGGATTCTTAAAGCTGCACTATTGAGTATTCCACTTCCGTGGATTGCGATTGAAGCGGGTTGGTTCGTCGCTGAGTACGGTCGTCAACCATGGGCTGTTGGTGAAATTCTTCCTGTGCACGTTGCGGCTTCAGCATTGACTGCAGGTGAAATCTGGACGTCACTATTCGCAATCTTGGCGCTATACACGGTATTCCTGATTGCAGAAGTTTACCTAATGTTGAAATTCGCTCGTAAAGGTCCAAGCAGTCTGAAAACTGGCCGCTACCACTTTGAGCAAAACGCTGACTCTGTTGAAGACAAAGTTAGCCGCCAAGTAGAAGCGTAAGGTAAGGAGATAACAAGATGTTTGATTACGAAATCTTGCGACTCATCTGGTGGGTACTAATCGGTGTTCTACTAGTTGGTTTTGCAGTAACAGACGGTTTCGATATGGGTGTAGGCGCGCTTGTACCTATTATCGGTAAAAACGACACACAACGTCGTGTCATGATTAACTCAATTGCCCCTCACTGGGATGGTAACCAAGTTTGGCTTATCACTGCTGGTGGTGCATTGTTCGCCGCTTGGCCTTTGGTTTACGCAACGTCATTCTCAGGCTTCTACTTAGCAATGATCCTGACGCTAGCTGCACTTTGGCTTCGTCCTCTGGGCCTAGATTACCGCTCTAAGATTGAAGAGCCAAAATGGCGTAATACTTGGGATATCTGTATCTCAATCAGTGGTTTTGTTCCGCCAATCATCTTTGGTGTGGCGTTTGGTAACCTTCTACAAGGTGTTCCATTCCAATTGAGCGAGTTTTTGATGCCAACATACCATGGCTCATTCTTTGGTCTGCTAAACCCATTTGCTCTGCTTTGTGGTCTGGTTAGCTTGTTCATGATTTTGATGCAAGGTTCTACTTGGCTACAAATGAAAACAACGGGTGAAGTTCACACACGTGCTCGCAACGTTGCTCAAATCACGGGTCTACTAACAGTGGTTGCGTTTGTTGCTGCAGGCTTCTGGGTTCAAAACATTGACGGTTACGTGATTGTTGGTGGCATCGACACAAACGCAGCTTCTAACCCTCTAAACAAAGAGGTAATCCGTGAAGCTGGTGCGTGGATGAAGAACTTTGAAAACTACCCACTACTATGGGCTGCTCCTGTACTAGGTGTTGCAATGCCGCTGCTTGCTGTATTGTCATCTCGTCTTGAAAAGTGTGCGATTTCGTTCATCACTTCAAGCCTAGGTGTTGCTGGTGTTATCTTTACTGCAGGTTTTGCGATGTTCCCATTCATCATGCCTTCAGATCTAATGCCAAGCCACAGTCTAACAATGTGGGATGCAACATCATCTGAGTTGACTCTGAACCTGATGACAGGCGTAGCGTTTGTTATGGTTCCAATCATCCTTGGTTACACGTCTTGGACTTACTACAAGATGTTTGGTCGCCTTGATGATCAGTACATTGAAGACAACAAAAACTCACTATACTAAGGAGCAATTACTATGTGGTATTTCGCATGGATTCTAGGTGTACTACTTGCTTGTGCATTCGGTATCATCAACGCTCTTTGGTTAGAGCACTCAGAAATGATGGACAAAGACAGTGAGTAATCTCGCTGACAAGGTAGCGAAGTTTCACGAACCAATGGATAAGACTCTGTTAAGAGTCTTATCTCTCATCCTTGGCTTTATGCACGTAGGATTGGTGATGTGGGATCCAGAGGCGTACCATCAAGCGATTGGTGGCTTTAACGCAGTGATCGCCCCGGCACTGATTTGGGCATTGTGCTCAAGTATGGTGTTCGGCGTAGGCTTCAAACCGAGAAATTGGTACTGGCAATTGTTGTTTAGCCCTTACTTCTCGTTAGCTATCTTAATTTATCTAACTGCGCTTTATTTCATGTAAATTGAATTACATTGCAATAAAGTTGGTTATTAAATCATCGAGTAAAAGCCGGGCAGTTTGTCTGGCTTTTATTTTTTCTACAAAAATCAAAAATATTCCTTCCGTTCAGTACCAATTGCTGTTGCTTCAGTTATAGTAACCACTTTAAAGAATTGAATATATTGGTACTCCCTTGCAAGGCACATCAAATCCCTTCCGCTGGCCGATCACCGTGTACTATGAAGACACCGATGCGGGCGGCGTTGTATATCATTCAAACTATTTAAAATTCTTTGAGCGCGCGCGTACCGAGATGTTGCGTGCAAAAGGCATTTCTCAACATGTGTTACTGGAACAAAATATTGGCTTTGTTGTCCGACACATGGATATCGATTTTAAACAAGGGGCGAGACTGGACGAACAGTTGACAGTATTAACCCGAGTGTCAGAAATAAAACGTGCGTCTTTGCAATTCTGTCAAGAGTTGGTCAATGATCAAGGCAAGATATTGTGCAAGGCCTTTGTTAAGGTAGCATGTATCGATAATAAGAAAATGAAACCAATAGCTATTCCAACATTTATCAATTCGGAGCTAACAAATAGTGACTGCTGATATTTCCATTTTAGATCTCTTTCTTCAGGCCAGTCTGTTGGTAAAACTTGTGATGCTGACATTGCTAGGCATGTCAATCGCGTCATGGGCAATGATCATCAAGCGCAGCAAAGTGCTTTCCCAAGCATCAAAAAATGCAGAGCAATTTGAAGACAAATTCTGGTCAGGTACAGACCTTTCCCAACTTTACCAAAAAGTGAAAGGGCGCAAAGACGAGATCGCAGGTACAGAAGAAATCTTCTACGCAGGTTTCACAGAATTTGCTCGTTTACGTAAGAGCAATGCGAACTCACCAGCTTACATTATGGAAGGCACAGGTCGCGCGATGCGTGTTGCTGTTGCGCGTGAAGTTGATGAGCTTGAAACAAGCCTACCTTTCTTAGCAACTGTCGGTTCAATCAGCCCATACATTGGTTTGTTTGGTACCGTTTGGGGCATCATGCATGCGTTTATTGCACTGGGTGAAGTGAAACAAGCAACGCTTTCTATGGTTGCCCCAGGTATCGCAGAAGCGTTGATCGCGACTGCTATGGGTCTATTCGCAGCAATTCCTGCGGTAATGGCATATAACCGACTAAGCAACAAAGTAAGTAAGCTGGAACATACTTACGCGACATTCTCAGAAGAATTCCACAGCATCCTTCATCGTCAAGCGATGGCTGGCCGAGATAGCGCGGATAAGGAATAAAAAGCATGGCGGGTTATCAACCTAAAAAGCGAAAAATGACGGCAGAGATCAACGTTGTCCCTTACATCGACGTAATGCTTGTGCTGTTGATCATTTTTATGGCGACCGCGCCCTTTGTTACCCAAGGTGTGGATGTCGAGCTGCCAAAAACGTCTACCGCTGAGTCGATGGAAAAAATAGCCGGGAACACCGATAGCAGCTTTATCATCATTGAAATTGATCGTGATGGGAACTTAGGTCTGAGTGTTAATGATGAAGAAGTGCAACGCGGTCTGTCTTTACAAGATGTGATTGTACGAGTCAAAGCTGAGCGAAGCATCAAGCCTGATTCGCCTGTTGCGGTCGGCGGTGATGCGGCAACGCCATACGCTGACGTTGTGATGCTACTGGATGAGTTAAGTCGAGCTGGTATCCCAAAAGTGGGTCTAATGACCGATATTAGGGAATAAACGTCAATATTCATGAAAGACAAAAAGAAACAATCGAAAGAGTACACTAAACCGATAGTCATATCGGTAGGTCTGCATGCTCTCTTGGTAGCAGCATTGCTCTGGGGTACTGATTTTGCGATGACCAAACCAGAGCCAACCGGACAGATGGTTCAGGCTGTCGTGATAGACCCTAAACTGGTGCAACAACAAGCGAAAGAAATTCGTCAGCAGCGTGAAAAAGCGGCCAAAAAAGAGCAAGATCGTCTTGATAAATTAAGACGCGAGGCGGAGCAGCTTGAGAAAAACCGTAAGGCTGAAGAAGAACAAATTCGTAAGTTGAAAGAACAGCAAGCGAAAGATGCAAAAGCGGCCAGAGAAGCTGAAGCGGCTCGCAAGCAAAAAGAGCAGGAACGCAAAGCAGAAGAAGAACGTGTTCGCCAAGAAAAAGAGCGTACAGCTAAACTTGAGAAAGAGCGTAAAGCGAAAGAAGAAGCTGTACGTAAAGCAGAGCAGGAACGTTTAGCCAAAGAAGCGGCGATTGCTAAAGCGGAACAAGAGCGAGTAGCTCGCGAGAAGGCGGCAAAAGAAGCGGAAGAAAAGGCAAAACGTGAACGCGAGGCGGCTCAAAAAGCTGAACAAGAACGCATTGCGAAAGAAAAAGCGGCAAAAGAAGCTGCGGAAAAAGCGCGTAAAGAAAAAGAGCGCCTTAAGCGTTTAGAACGTGAGCGCAAAGAGCAAGAAGCTGCACTGGATGATATTTTTGCTGGCCTAGAAAGTGAAGCGAGTGCAAACCAACAGGCTCAGGGGAAATTTGTGGCTGATGAGGTTTCCCGCTACAGTTCAATCTATATTCAGCTCATTCAAAGCCGATTGCTAAAGGATGACTACCTATTGGGAAAGGAGTGTAGAGTTAACATTAAGCTGATTCCTACGGGAACTGACATGATTGTTTCGTCAGTTAACGTGCTTTCTGGTGACTCTAGAGTATGTGCTGCTGCAAAGAGTGCAATTGCACAAGTACCAAGTTTCCCGATGTCAACCGATTCAACAGTTAACCAAAGGCTGAAGGATATTAACCTTACGGTCGCACTACAACAATAAGGGATAAGCCGTGATTAAACGTCTTTTACTAGGAATGTTTGTACTGCTAGGCAGTCTAACGAATGTAGCGCACGCTGCATTGGAGCTGGTCATTACTGATGGTATTGATTCGGCACGACCAATTGCTGTTGTTCCTTTTAAATGGGAGGGCAGTCAACCACTTCCTACCGACATTTCTGCTGTCATTGCGTCTGATCTACAGCGCAGTGGTAAGTTCAGCCCAGTACCAACGAATAAAATGCCACAAACGCCATTCAATGAATCAGAAGTTAACTTTGATTCGTGGACAAGCCTTGGTGTAGATGCGTTGTTAACTGGCTCTATCAAGCAAAATGAGCAAGGCGATTACGTTGTAAATTACCAGCTTGTTGATGTAGTACGCGGTCAGTTAACTGGTGGGCAGAGCAAAGCTCTGGGGAGTGACGGCGAGCTTGTTTTATCTAAAGACCATGTTTTGTTTAACAAAGTGGCTACGGTAAAAGGCCCTCGTATGCGTGAGTACGCTCACCGTATTTCTGACCTTGTCTATGAACAACTGACAGGTGAACGTGGCGCATTTATGACTCGTATTGCCTACGTGGTTGTAAACGACAAAGACCGTTTCCCGTACCAGCTTCGTGTCGCTGATTACGATGGTTACAATGAGCGATTAGTATTGCGTTCTAAGCAGCCTCTGATGTCTCCTGCATGGTCTCCAGATGGGCAGAAACTTGCGTATGTAAGCTTCCAAAATGGCCAAGCAGAAATTTTCATCATGAACATCTATACCGGTGAACGTGAAAAAATTACGTCATACCCTCGCCATAATGGTGCGCCAAGATTCTCTCCTGATGGTAACAAGTTAGCGCTTGTACTGTCTAAGACAGGCACTCTACAGGTGTACACTTTTGATCTGAAAACTCGCAAACTCACCCAAATTACGCGTAGCAGATCAAATAATACTGAACCGTTCTGGCACCCTGATGGCAAATCGCTGATTTTCACATCGGATAGGGGTGGTAAACCACAGATTTATCAAGTAAATTTGGGCAGCGGTTCTATCGATCGCTTGACTTGGCAAGGTAGCCAAAACTTGGGTGGTCAAATCACACCTGATGGCCGATTCCTAGTAATGGTGAATCGCAGTGATTCAGGTTTTAATTTGGCGAAACAAGATTTGGAAACTGGTGCTCTTCAAGTCTTAACTAAGACTCTATTAGATGAGTCTCCGAGTATTGCCCCTAACGGTGGCATGGTTGTGTATAGCTCGATTTACAACAAGAAAAACGTACTATCGATGGTGTCAATTGATGGTCGATTTAAAGCTAGATTACCGGCAACAAATGGGCGTGTGAGAGCGCCTGCGTGGTCACCGTTTTTGTAGTAATAAGTTTGATTAATAAAGGAAAATAAGATGCAACTGAACAAGGTTCTAAAAGGGCTACTAATCGCGCTTCCTGTAATGGCTATGACTGCGTGTAGTTCAAGCGACGACGCAGCTTCTAACACTGGCGCAGCAACTAACAACAATGCTGCAGCAGAAACAACAGTAGCGACGCCGATCGATCAAAGCGGTCAGCTAACTGAACAAGAGCTAAAAGAGCAAGCACTTCGCGAAACTCAAACAATTTACTTCGCGTTTGACAACTCTACAATTGCAGGTGATTACGAAGAGATGCTAACAGCTCACGCTTCTTACCTAAGCAAGAACCCTGCTCTAAAAGTAACGATTGAAGGCCACGCTGATGAGCGCGGTACTCCTGAGTACAACATCGCTCTAGGCGAGCGTCGTGCTCAAGCAGTTGCTAACTACCTACAAGCGCTAGGTGTACAAGCAGATCAAATCTCAATCGTTAGCTACGGTGAAGAGAAGCCACTTCTTCTAGGTCAATCAGATGAAGTGTACGCTAAAAACCGTCGCGCGGTTCTAGTATACTAATTCGAGGAAATCCTCATGTTCAGTAACACTAAGCGCGCTGTTGCGCTTACGTTACTGGCAAGTGCAGCGAACTTCGCGTTCGCTGCACCAGCTCCAGTATCCGATCTCAACAGCACATCCTCAGCCTCTAAGAGCCGTTCATCTGAAACGGAAGTCGAGCGATTAGAGCGTCTACTACAAAATCGCAACCGTGTTCAGCTTCAAATGCAAGAGCAGATTGACCAAATGTCACAAGAGATCAGTGATTTGCGTGGTCAATTAGAGCGAAATAGCTACGAAATGCAGCAAATGTTGCAGCGTCAACGTGAGTTGTTTGTCGAGCTTGACCGTATTCGCGGTGAGATGAAGTCGGCACCGGTAAAAGAAACCAAACCAGCAGAAACTAGTGGTAAATACACGCCAAATGTTGATGAGCAAACGGCATACCAAAATGCGGTTGACTTAATCCTTAAAAAGCGTGACTACACTGGTGCAATTGCTGCGTTCCAGCAGTTCCAGAAAGACTATCCTGATTCCACATACTCAGCGAATTCACACTATTGGTTAGGCCAATTGTACTTCGCCAAGAAACAGGATAAAGACGCGGTTAAAAGCTTTGCTGCGGTAGTGTCTTATAAAGACTCTAACAAACGAGCTGACGCCTTGCTTAAGTTAGGCGAAATCGCAGAGCGTAATAACAATGCCGCTCAAGCGAAAAAATACTACCAACAAGTTGTCGATGAATACCCAGGTAGTGCGTCGGCTAAACTGGCTGGCTCAAAGTTAAAATAAACACCATTCTAAAAAGGAAGCTTCGGCTTCCTTTTTCTTTTTAGATGTCTTCTGCTTTTTAAATTTTTTACAAAATTGCCACGTATAAGAAAATGCCACATGTAACAAAGATATACGTCTAGACCGCTAGAAATTCTAGTTACAGGTTGGTTTTTGAAAATTAACGAGGTTACAATACGCGGATTAAAGGAAGTTGCGTAGAGCAAGAGCAATGAGCCACATATTAGATAAAATCGACACTGTTTACCCATTCCCACCAAAACCAATTCCGTTAAGCGAAGAAGAAAAATCGTCTTATATCGCGAGCATCAAAGAGCTGCTAAAACAAAAAGATGCAGTACTGATCGCGCATTACTACACCGATCCTGAAATTCAAGCACTCGCGGAAGAAACAGGTGGTTTTGTTGGTGATTCACTAGAAATGGCTAAGTTCGGTAACCGCCACCCAGCAAGCACACTGATTATTGCAGGCGTACGTTTTATGGGTGAGTCGGCTAAAATTCTGACACCAGAAAAACGAATTCTAATGCCAACGCTGGAAGCGGAATGTTCACTTGATCTAGGTTGTCCGGCGGACAAATTCAGTGAATTCTGTGATGCACACCCAGATCATACGGTTGTTGTCTACGCAAACACTTCTGCGGCAGTGAAAGCTCGTGCTGACTGGGTGGTCACATCAAGTATCGCGCTTGAAATCGTGGAACATTTAGACGCTGAAGATAAGCCAATTATTTGGGGACCAGACCGTCATTTGGGCTCATACATTGCCAATAAAACGGGCGCAGATATGTTGCTTTGGCAAGGTGAGTGTGTAGTGCATGATGAATTTTCTGCTGATGCACTTCGCAAGATGAAGAGTGTTTACCCAGATGCTGCGATTCTTGTTCATCCAGAGTCACCAGCAAGTGTGGTGGAATTGGCTGATGCTGTCGGCTCTACAAGTCAGCTTATCAAGGCTGCGAAAGAACTCCCTCACCAACAAATGATCGTGGCAACGGATAAAGGCATCTTCTTTAAGATGCAACAATTGGTGCCAGAAAAAGAATTGATCGAAGCGCCTACGGCTGGTGCTGGCGCGACTTGTCGCAGCTGCGCACACTGTCCTTGGATGGCAATGAACGGCTTGAAAGCGATTGAAAAAGCGCTTAGTGAAGGTGGAGAAGAGCACGAAATCTTCGTAGATGAAGCGCTACGAGTGAAGTCTCTTATTCCACTGAACCGCATGCTAGATTTTGCTGAGCAGCTAAATATGCAAGTGAAAGGTAACGCGTAATCACTTCTATTTATTAAGATAAATCCCAAAAAACCAGCCGAATATGGCTGGTTTTTTTGTTTTTGATTATCAATGGTTTAATATTGATTGATTTTGTAAATGCAGGGATCGGATATTTATGGCTGTGTGGCTAGTAGTTAAAAAGTGGCTTAGTTCGCACCTATTTAAATTAAGCAACCGAAACCTTCTTGTTATTAGTATTTTGTACATCAGTTTATCGTGGGGGCTTTTGGCTCTTGCGGGTGAAAAAGCGCTAACGGACAACTTCTCCAACTTCATTTATTACCTCATGGTTACCGCTAGTACGGTGGGCTATGGAGATCACTCTCCGGTCACAGACTTAGGGAAGTGGGTTGTTGTGTTGTTTGTTATTCCCGGTGGCTTGAGTTTGTTTGCTGCGTTATTGGGGCGTGTAGCTGGTTCTGCAATCGATTATTGGCGAGCGGGTATTTTGGGTAAACGGAGAGTGAGAGTGGAAAATCATATCGTATTGCTTGGGTGGAACGGGTCGAGAACAATGCACTTGATTCGTATGTTGCAACACGAAGAAGAAGGCAAGCGCCCTATCGTGTTGTGTAGTCGCTCTGATATTGAAAACCCATTGCCGGGTGAGATTCATTTTATCAAAGTGACCAGTTATACCGACGCACAGGAAATGAAGAACGCCAACATTACTGATGCGAGTTGTATCATTGTTGATAATCTTTCGGATGACATTACGCTCTCCGCTGCGCTTTATTGTGCCTCTGTGAATCCTGACGCACACTTGCTGGCTTATTTTAAAGACGACGCCTTAGGTCGATTGCTCAGTCAGCATTGCCCTAAAGCAGAGTGCATTCCTGCCGTAGGAGCAGAAATGTTGGCGAAAGCGGCAGTAGACCCTGGCTCTAGTGCCTTGCACCAAGAATTACTGGCATCCACCCGTGGGATGACACAGTACTCAGTCATTTATCCTGAGAATCAACCTATCACCACCATTGAGAGCATCTTTGGCTTTATCAAAAAGTGTCACCACGCGACGTTGATTGCGTTTGATGTCGGCAACGGTATCCAACTCAACCCAGATTTAGATGCGGAAGTGCCACCGGGTACCAAGTTGTTTTACATTGCAGATGAACGTATTGATGATTTTGCATGGAAAGAAATGAACAAGGAACAATAATGCACATGATTGCCGGCCTGTTAGCAGGTTTTCCAAACTTTTTACTCTACTTCTCAGTATCCATTATTTTTGTTTTGGCGTTTAAGTTCATCTACGTCAAGCTTACGCCTTATGATGAATGGCATCTGATCAAGGAAAAGCAAAATACCGCAGCCGCAGTGGCGTTGAGTGGCGCTTTTCTGGGTTATTGTATTGCGATTTCGGGTGCGGCAAAAAACTCAGTCAACATTGTCGACTTTATGGTTTGGGGCGTTGTTGCCATGCTTGCGCAAATCATCGCATTTGCCATCGTGCGTTTTATTTTGCTGCCAAGAGTTACTGAGCGTATCGAAAAAGATGAGCTGCCTGCAGGCATTGTACTTGCGGCGGTTTCTATATCGGTCGGCATGTTGAATGCTGCTTGTATGACGTACTAGGAGGAACGATGAAGCGCAGTTCCAACGTTAAACGTTCTTCCATGGATAAAAGCTTAAAGCTTGGAAAAATCATACCGTTCGCGGCATTTGGCGGAATTTTCTTCCTTGCGACCCAAGAATCAAAGACTGAAGGCTACATTTTTTCTGACGCCGATGAATGTAAATTCAACTCGCCAGTGTTTAGTGAGCAGTGTGATATTGCTTACCAAGAGGCATTGGCTCGTGCTGAACGAAATGCTCCTCGTTATAACAATGAATTCGAATGTGAAAACGACTTTTACGAAGACGATTGTTACTACAGCTCAAGCTCTCGTGCTTATGTCCCTCATTTTGGCGGCTTTTTCTATAGTCGTTCAGTTAATGATTTGAAAGGTTACAACAAGAGTTATTATTCGGAACCGATGTACCGCTATAAGTCCAAATTTTATAACGGTGCAGGCCAGTTTTTTGGCTCCTATCGTAACCAGTCGACCAAAGTCGCGACCAGTAACTTAAACAAACGTGGGGGTGGAACCATTGGAAGAGCAATGTCTCGAGGTGGATTCGGGAAAGCGGTTTCGGTCAGTCGTGGCGGTTGATTATGTTTCGACGAGAGATACAAGAACGAGAAAACTGGCGTGAATTAGCACGCCAGTTTGGTTTTGGTTTTCATTCTATGTATGGGCAACCGTATTGGGATGAGAGTGCTTACTACCAATTTACGCTGGAGCAAATCGAGCACGACCTAGAATCCCCCACTGAAGAACTGCATCAGATGTGCTTGTCTATTGTGGATGAGGTGGTTCGCTGTGAGCAACTACTGACGAAATGTGCGATTCCTGAGTTGATGTGGGAACAGGTAGCGTCTTCGTGGCAACGAAAAGAGCCTTCACTCTATTCTCGTTTGGATTTTGCGTATAACGGAACATCACCAGCAAAGCTACTCGAAAACAATGCCGATACACCGACAAGTTTGTTTGAAACGGGTTTTTGGCAATGGGTGTGGCTGGAAGATGTAGTTAACAAAGGTCGAATTCATCAAGCTGCGGATCAATTCAATATTCTTCAAGACTTTCTAATTGAGCGTTTTGCGGAGATAGCCAAATATCAACCGGGACAAACTCTCCACTTTAGCTGTTGCAAGTACACAGAAGAAGATAAAGCGACTGTCCAGTATTTAGAAGATTGCGCGCGCGAGGCGGGGCTAGCGACAGCTTTTGTGCACGTCGAAGATATTGGTGTAACGGAAGACGGAAAATTTGTGGATGTGGACGAACGAGCCATTCGTTGGATGTTCAAACTTTATCCTTGGGAATTCATGTTTGAAGAGGAATACGCGAAATACTTAGCGACTGCAAATGTCAATTGGCTAGAACCCATGTGGAAATCGATTTTATCCAATAAAGCACTTTTGCCATTGTTGTGGGAACGCTTTCCAAATCATCCCAATCTTTTGCCTGCCTATTTTGCTAATGACCCAAAAGCGAGTTGTTTGAACGATTATGTCATCAAACCGTTATTCTCACGGGAGGGGGCGAATATTGAGATCGTCAAAGATGGAAAGCGCTTGGTGAAAACGCCGGGGCCTTATGAATCGAAGTTCAATATCGTCCAGAAATATCATCCGTTGCCTAAGTTTGGGCAGAACCATACGTTAATCGGTAGTTGGCTCGTCAATGATAGAGCGGCGGGTATTTCGATTCGTGAAGACAGTAGCCTAGTGACGCAAGATATGGCGCGCTACATTCCACATGTGATTTTGACGTGATCAAAAAAGCTCTCCATTCGGAGAGCTTTTTCATATCAGATGTTCAATTTCAATGATCAACGATTACGTTATTTTATTGCTCTTCAGCCAACGCAACACCGCGTTGAGTAAGACCACATAGCATCACAGGTATAGCATTGAAGATCTCTTCAAATTGCTCTAAGCCTTCCATGCCTTGCTCTGCAAGCGTTGCAATGGTGGTTTCTGGATCGTACAACATGGTAAGAGAGAGCAGCACTCCACCCAATAGGGCACTGTCTTCGCTGTCTTCTGGCATTAACGTTTCCCAATCATCACGTGTCAGTTGCCAACCTTGAAGTACACCTTCACAGAAATCACGAGTACTTGCTGAGACAATGTCTTGCTCATCGAGAGTACAACCTTCAGGCCATTGCCAAGAACCTTCTAGCAAAGCTGGTCGAGTTTGGTTCCACATTTGTACAATTTCATCAATGTACAGTTCTAGTTGTTCACCATCTGAGAAAGGTGCAGTCTCTTCGCCGCCCCATAAGAATGGTAGCCACTCTTGAGGGTTCAACACATTTGGCGCTGATGCCATCGCGGTTACAAAGCCTTGAGTTTTCGCTAGGTTTAGTAGTTTTCCATCAAGTTCTGGAAGAGAAAGCATGTCTTGTAGTTTCAAAATAGAATACCATTTGTTAATGGGCTGATTGGTTGCGCTCATCTTACCAATCAATCAGTGATAAATCGATATTAGGGAATGATTCGTCTACAGATATGGAAATTCGTTCGTCACTTAGAAAAAAAAGCATTCTCGCTCTCACACTGTACCTGTGTTTTTTTATCGCTACGATAGGGTCGGTGGTGTACTTGGTGGTTGAGCCACCTGTCCGTGACAAACTAGAAAGAAATCTCGATTTACGTACCCAACTGCTTGCTTCCCAGATAAAAGAGCCGCTCATCACATCCACGGGCGTGCTGAATAGCTTAGTTGGGCTTGCGCAAAGCTCAAACCAAAGCAATTCCCTTAAATCGACCATTCCTCAGATTTTAAGATTAAGCGACGAGATCATCGTCAGTGGTGGATTGTGGCCCAAACCAGAACTCAAAGAAGAACGATGGCGGTTTACCAGTTTGTTTTTTAACAAGAACAGTGAGGGGAACATCGATCAGATTCATTCATACAACAATCCAGAATCTGGCGGTTATGACAATGAGCCGTGGTATCGCGCAGCCGCTGAACGACCGTCAGGCTCGGTGAGTTGGTCTGCGGTGTATATTGATACTTTCACTCAAGTTCAAATGATTACCGCCTCTGCGCCGTATTATAGAAATGGAGAGTTTGCAGGCGTTGCGACGGTCGACCTTTCTTTGGAGGCCTTATTCCAGTTCATTCGTGAGCACACCAACCAATACTCTTTGGGTGTGGTCATTCGAGATGCTAACTCGAATGTCATCATCGAACACAACTTTCAAATCACCAAACAAATGTACATTAGTAAACTCGATTTTGGTGAATTTCATTGGAAGCTAGAAGTTGTCAATGCTAAGGCGAAAGTGGCAGATCAAGTGTTCGAGCAAGTCATGAGTGTTGAAGGCGGCATCATCCCATTCTTATTGCTATGCGTTCTCGTTGGGTACTATTTACTTAACCGATACATTGTCGAACCTATCGTACGAATCGCTACAAAAATTGATGATTCCAAAACTGGCGGGATCATTGATATCGATTACGGAAGTGAGGACGAAATCGGCCATCTCATTACCAAATTCAACGAGAAGACCATTTACCTCGAACAAGAGAGAGTAAAAGCCCAAGCGTCGACAAATGCCAAAACTGCTTTTCTTGCCACTTTGTCGCATGAAATCCGTACGCCGATGAATGGGGTACTCGGCACCGCCCAAATCCTGCTCAAAACGCCGTTAACGGACGAACAAAGAAAACACCTTAGTACACTATACGATTCTGGTGATCACATGATGACGCTCCTGAACGAGATTCTTGATTACTCCAAGATAGAGCAGGGACATGTAGAGTTTTCGAACTCGCCATTTCCCATAGAATCGATCATCGGCAGTATAAAAAGCGTTTATCATACCTTGTGTGCAGAGAAAGGATTGCAGTTTAAGGTGACGTCGTTAGTCCCTGCGGGACGCTGGTATGACAACGACAAAGCGCGCCTTCGTCAAGTGTTGTTTAATTTACTCAATAACGCCGTGAAGTTTACTGACAGAGGCATTGTTGAAGTGACGCTGAGTGAGCAAACTCACTATGACAAAACTGTGTTGGTTATCGCGATAAAAGACACGGGAATAGGGATATCTAAAGAGGCGCAAAAACGTATATTTCGCCCATTTGAGCAAGCAGAATCATCAACCACAAGGCGCTTCGGCGGGACTGGCCTTGGCCTTGCAATTGTTAAAGAGATCGCCGAGCACATGGGCGGTCATGTGACTGTGCAAAGCCAAGAAAATATCGGCACCACATTCACGGTTGAAGTTGAGATCTCTCCTTGCGAACCGGGGAAAGTGGAATCAGGACATAGGCACAAGCTCAATTGCAATGGTTTGAAGGCCTTGATAGTAGAGGACAATCGAACCAACGCCATCATTATGGAAACCTTCTTAAGAGCAAAGGGCTTTGAATGCTCAAGTGTTGAAAATGGACAGCTAGCGGTAAATAAAATAGCTGTAGAGCCGTTCGATTTAATATTGATGGACAACCATATGCCTGTCCTTGATGGAGTTGGGGCAATCTCAGCAATTCGCTCCATGAGCAGCGCTGCGAAGTCGGTACTGATATTTGGTTGTACTGCGGATGTGTTCAAAGAGACCCAAGAGCGCATGTTAGGCGTAGGCGCTGACCATATCATTGCTAAACCAATAGTGGAGTCCGAACTGGATGATGCTTTGTACCGACATGCCGATTTGCTGTATCAATATCAAACCAAGCAAAATCAACAAGCATTAGAAGTGTTGGGAACCGATTCTTTGCTGATTAGCTTTTATGTCGCTCTAGATAATGGCAATCTCGGAGACGCGCTTGATGCGCTGCTTGCTATAATGGATAGCCTTCAACCTAATACAGATGAGGTATTGTCGGAGGTAATCACTAGGATTAAACGCGATCTACTGCGTCAATCTCTACCCGATCAGGAAGATATAGACACATTAACTATGTTACTTGCTACGCCGTAATTTACAGATAAAAAAGCAGTCCATTTGTTTTCTTCGCCGCTCTTTTGGCTCTTCCTGAACTTCAGCGTATTTTTACCATATCGGTAGTGCTTTGTGCCGTCATTTATACTCTGAGTTTTTACATCTAGGTAGCATAAGCGTTTGCAATTGGTGTAATAAAACCAAATTTTGTTCCAATTCTATACCATCTACTCATTTTCAACCCTCTTAAAAGTAAGTCATTTCCATATTTTTGTGCCTTTTTTACCCGTAAAATCCTGTTTTTTCGCTAAAACGGTGAAAAAAACTACTTTTGTTTCTAAAGTTGGTTATTAATTTACAACTTCATTTTAAATATGGAGCCATAATCTACAAATGTTGTGATTTAATAGTGTCATTAACTGGTAATTAAGTTGTGTGGCAGTTAATCATATTTAGTTCTTTATTAATTGCAGTGTTTGATTTTAGGGGTTGTAAATGAAGTCTCGTGGACCATTTTGTATTCGTCATGCCGCAGCGGATACTTTTGCTATGGTTGTTTTTTGCTTTATTACAGGGATGATTATCGAGATTTTGATTTCAGGAATGACGTTTGAGCAGTCTCTGGCATCACGCACGTTGTCTATACCAGTAAATATTGCGATTGCTTGGCCTTATGGCATGTTCCGTGATTGGGTTTTGCGCCAAGGTAACAAACTTTCACCTTCCTCTTTCATGAAAAATGTGTCTGATCTTGTATCGTATGTGCTTTTCCAATCACCTGTGTACGCCGGCATTCTTTTAGCCGTTGGTGCATCGTATGATCAAATTGTTACGGCAGTTGCGAGCAACGCTGTGGTTTCTTGTGGAATGGGCGTGTTATACGGCTACTTTTTGGATATGTGCCGTCGTTGGTTCCGCGTTCCGGGTTATCATCAAGGCGTTTGATTGACACTGTTTTGTTCAATTTAGTTACTTAGTGAGCAAACGAGTGTAAAAGAAGGCTTTTTTTACGGTTTAGCCTTGACCATGAGGCTCATAATCATTAAATTAGCGCCTCGTTAGCCAAGAATGCTAACCACAATTTGATTCGGTGAGTTGTCCGAGTGGCTGAAGGAGCACGCCTGGAAAGTGTGTATACGGCAACGTATCGAGAGTTCGAATCTCTCACTCACCGCCACATTCGAAGCCCTAGCAGAAATGCTAGGGCTTTTTCGTTTTATCAATTCGTATTTTTCTTCTTCCTTTCCTTGTTCTTTTCGAAACGCCTATTTATATCCATCTATCTCAATTTATTTGTTGCTGTAAGCTTTAAACATAAATAGATCATCTGCCTAACGTCATTCACTGTTTGGTGTGATTCTAAGGAAAATATGAATAAAATCAGGCGACGTTGAAATAAACTTAAGTACTATTTTGTTACATTTTTTACGTCGTGAATCATTTATTTTTCATCATTCTTGTGATTTGCCTCGATTAAAGAAAATTTCCTATAAATCAATTAATTGTTGAAAACAGAACCGTTATCAAAAAGACAAAAAATATTAGATAAAGTTGATCTAGTTACTCAGTTGAATAGTCCATTTGTTTGATATGATAGTGAACGAATTGTACATATATATTAAGGGAATCTATTCATGTTCCAAAACTTTACAATCAAACAAAAGATAGTGATTCCTCTATCTTTGATAATTGGATTGTTCACCGTGAGCTCAGTATTAAATGTTATGACAACGAGCAAGCAATCTGAATTAAGCGACACCTTAAATGAACAGATCGTACCCAACCTGTTCACGATTGAAGATGCGTACCGCGATCTTTACCAAGCGACTTCTGCTGTTCAAGGCATTGCCTTAGCAGAAACACAAGCAGATATTGATCATCACATTCACGAGTACAAAGACAATGCTTACAAAGCGTTGCCGCGTATGGAAAAAGTGATTGAGCTATCACGTGCGGGAGTGATGCCTGCATCACACGGTGCTGATGTGCAAAAACTGGTGACTTTAGGTCAAAAGTGGCTACAAAGTTACGAAGTGATGTTGAGCAAGCCTCAATCTCAATGGCTAAGCTACTACAACGAGCACAAGAACACGTTTGAGGAGCAATTTGTTGATGTTCGAGCCCAGCTCAATGTCGTGAAAAGTGCTATCGAAGATAAGCAAGGTGAGTTGAAGTCAGACATTTCAGCGGCGACTGCACGAGCAGAATCGATTTTAGAAATGGGTATCATCGTTGTGATCTTAGCGGCGCTTGGTATGGTGTTCCTGCTGCTACGCACAGTACTTAAACCATTAAACGACATCAAAGATGCAATGGCGCAAATCGCTTCGGGTGATGGTGATCTTAGCCAACGAATCCAAATTAATACGCAAGATGAAATTGGTCAGCTGGCGAAGGCATTTAACGAGTTTGTTTCTAAAATCCAAGCGACCGTGTCACAGGTGATTGATAGCTCAAACACGCTTCGTCAAGAGATGGCAAACTTAAGCTCGCTCACCGCGACGATTGCAGATTCGACAGTTTCTCAACAGCGCGATAGCGAAGCAGTTGCTGCGGCAGTGCATGAAATGCAAGTGACTAGCCGCAATGTGAGCGAGAGTGCAAATGAAGCAGCAGTTGCAAGCCAAACCGCGAATGATGAGCTTTCTAATACCAATGTGATTTTGGAGCAAACGGTCGGCTCGATTCGTGACTTGGCTGGAGAGATCGAAAGCGCAAGCCATGTGATCAATACGCTAGATAATGATGTGAGCGATATTGCCTCTGTACTAGATGTAATTCGCGGCATTGCAGAACAGACTAACTTACTTGCACTGAATGCGGCGATTGAAGCGGCGCGAGCGGGTGAGCAAGGTCGTGGTTTTGCTGTGGTTGCTGACGAGGTACGCTCTCTTGCAAGTCGTACGCAGCAAAGTACGGGTGAAATCCAAGCTATGATTGAAAAGCTTCAGTCTGGTGCAGGGCAAGCTGTAGAAGTGATGCGTGGTAGCCAAAACAGCAGTGAAGAGACCATTCAATCTGCTGGGCGAGCAAGCGAATCTCTGGCTGAAATTCTCAATGCAATTTCACGCATGAATGAGATGAACACGCACATTGCAACTGCAGCGAGTCAACAAAGTACAGTGAGCGATGAAGTGAATACCAACGTTCAGGGTATTGCAGACAGCAGTACATCGATTGTTGATATTGTCACGCAGGCTCAGCAATCACTTGCGATGCTGTCACAACAAACTCAGAGATTGGATCAGCAAGTCAGCCAGTTCCGAGTTTAAGTTCTGATATTTGAAATTGATTCGAAACAGCCCGCTGATGTGCGGGCTCTTTTTTAGCTGATGTTTAACGTAGCTTTTCGCCAATTGGATTTAATCAATTAAATCTGGACTTGACCTCAAAACTCTGTACAAACACTCGCCTTTTTTATCATCAATTTACACACTTTTTGACCCGTCCACTTGTACACAGAAAAGTGTGATTTCCAACACAATATCTTCAAATCTGAGAGTTCTATTGCACCTTTACAACAAACGTATTCGACAAGCGTATAGAAACGTAAATTTTGTTGTATGTACAACACTGGGTAATTATCATTCTAACTAATTTGTTTGGGATAGATGCATATCCACTAATCATAATCGAGCCATTCAGAACGCATTGAATTGGATATTTGTAGGGCTTGCAAAATAAGAGAGATGTTTCATGAGACGTAGAACCACGCTATCGCTGCTGATTGCATCGAGCCTGTTTATGGCGGGATGTCAACCAAGCCAAGAAGGAACTGAGCAAGGTGGTGGCGCCGCTCCCGCAACCGAAGTGAATGTGTTGACGGTTGAACCTGTTCGACAAGCTTTGACGGTTGAGTTGCCAGGCCGCAGCCGTGCATCTAAAGAGGCGGAAGTCCGCCCACAGGTAACGGGTATTATTTCAGAACGTAACTTTGTTGAAGGTGGCGTTGTGGAAAAAGGTCAGTCGTTGTATCAAATTGATGACTCTTCATTTCAAGCGGATTTGCTTAGTGCAGAAGCGGAGCTGATTCGTGCGCAAGCTTCTGAAGAATCGACGTTTGCAACCGTTAAACGTTACCGCGCATTGATTACCAAGAAATCGATCAGTCAACAAGATCTGGATGAAGCAGAAGCGGCTTACAAAGAAGCGAAAGCGCAAGTGCTCGTAGCCAAAGCGAAGATCAATACTGCAAAGATCAATTTGACTTATACCCGTGTGAAAGCGCCGATCAGTGGCGTGATCAGCAAGTCAAATGTGACTGCGGGAGCGTTGGTTACGGCAAACCAAGCCGACAAGCTAACGACGATTCAACAACTTGATCCGATCAACGTGGATATCGTTCAGTCTTCTGCTCAATTGCTGCGACTAAAAGCGGCGCTTTCTCAAGGTCACATGCAAGAAGATCAATCTGCGCAAGTCGCATTGACGCTTGAAGATGGCTCGACTTACGAGCACAAAGGCACAATGAAGTTCACGGAAGTTAACGTGGATGAAAGTACGGGAAGCGTAACTTTGCGTGCGGAATTCCCAAATCCTGATGGTTTACTTCTCCCGGGTATGTTCGTGCGTGCGACCGTGATTACTGGTGTTGACCCTAGTGCGATTTTGATCCCGCAAAACACCGTGACTCGCGATGCAACAGGTAAAGCTTCGGTGATGACGGTGAGTGCTGATAATACTGTTGCGATTACGCCAGTCATCACGGCGGAAGTCATAGACAACCAATGGCGCATCATTGATGGATTAAAAGCCGGTGATCAAGTCATTACAGCGGGTTTGCAAAAGGTGCGTCCGGGTAGCCCAGTCACCATCCAAACGGGAGAGCAGGGATAATCATGGCTCGATTTTTTATTGATCGTCCGGTTTTTGCTTGGGTATTGGCGATTCTGACCATGCTTGCAGGGATCATGTCCTTGTTCAACTTGCCAGTGTCGCAATATCCAACCATTTCGCCGACCACGATCACCATCAGTGCGCGCTATCCTGGTGCTTCTGCTAAAACGGTGGAGGACTCTGTCACTCAGGTTATCGAGCAAAACATGACAGGTCTGGATTACCTACGTTACTTGTCTTCGAGCAGTGACGCTTTCGGCAATGCGACCATTACACTGACTTTTGATAGCGAAGCCGATCCTGATATCGCGCAGGTTCAAGTGCAGAACAAACTGCAATTGGCGTTGACTTCGCTTCCTATGGAAGTGCAAAGCCAAGGTATTGTGGTGAACAAATCTAACACCTCATTTTTGATGGTGGTGGCGGTTTATTCTGACGATCCAGATTTTACACAAAACGACATTGCCGACTTTGTTGTAACCAACATTCAAGACCCAATCAGCCGTGTGACGGGTGTGGGTCAAGTACAGGCTTTTGGTTCTCAATATGCGATGCGTGTGTGGCTTGACCCGTTTAAGCTGACTCAGTTCAACCTGACGGCAATTGACGTTGCAAATGCGATCAGTGAGCAGAATGCGCAAGTGTCATCTGGTCAATTGGGTGCAGCACCTGCGCAGAAAGGTCAATTGCTTAACGCGACGATCTCTTCTGCGAGTCGTTTAAGCAGTGTGGCTGAGTTCCAAAACATCATCTTGAAATCAGATGCGAGCGGTGCAAACGTTTATCTAAGAGACGTTGCTCGTATTGAGCGCGGAGCAGAAAGTTACGATATTCAAGGTCAGTACAACGGTTTGCCGGCGTCTGGTTTAGGTATTTCACTTGGTACAGGTGCGAACGCGCTGGAAACGGCGGCTGCAGTCAAAGAGCGTTTAGCGGAGTTGAGTGAAAACTTCCCAGATGGTCTGAAAGTCGCTTATCCATTTGAGACAACACCGTTTGTAGAAGCATCGATTCAAGAAGTAGTGAAAACGCTACTGGAAGCGATTGTGTTGGTGTTCTTGATTATGTACCTGTTCTTACAGAACTTCCGTGCAACGATCATCCCGACGATTGCGGTTCCGGTTGTACTCTTGGGTACGTTTGCCATTCTTTACGCGACAGGTTTCAGCGTGAATACCCTGACGATGTTTGCGATGGTTCTGGCGATTGGTTTGTTGGTGGATGACGCCATCGTTGTGGTAGAAAACGTTGAGCGTGTGATGCACGAAGACGGGCTCGATCCAAAAGAAGCAACTAAGAAATCGATGGGGCAGATCACTGGCGCGTTGATTGGTGTTGGTTTGACCTTATCGGCAGTATTCGTCCCTATGGCATTTATGTCAGGTTCGACCGGGGTAATTTACCGTCAGTTCTCGATCACCATCGTTGCTGCGATGACGTTGTCAGTGATGGTTGCGATCATCCTGACACCCGCGCTGTGTGCTACGTTACTGAAAAAAGGTGACGCTGAATTTACGGATAAAAAAGGCTTCTTCGGTTGGTTTAACCGTAAATTTGATTCGATGACCGCAGGTTATGAGGCTGGTGTAGCCAAGTTGCTAAAACGCACTGGGCGCATGTTGTTGGTGTTTGTGGCAATGAGCGCTGGTGCGGGTTGGTTATTTATGAATCTGCCGACGTCTTTCCTACCAGATGAAGACCAAGGTACGGTGTTCTCGATGGCAATTTTGCCGCCGAACTCGACTCAAGAGCAGACAGAAAAAACACTCGATAAAGTGCGTAGCTATTTCTTGGAAGAAGAAAAAGACAACGTGAGATCCGTGTTTACCGTGGCTGGTTTTAGTTTTGCTGGTCAAGGCCAAAACATGGGTATGGCGTTTATTGGCTTGAAAGATTGGTCTGAGCGCGAAGCGCCGGGTTCGGATGCAGCATCTTTGACAGGCCGTGCTATGGGTTACTTCTCAACCATCAAAGAAGCCATGGTATTTGCGTTTGCGCCTCCTGCCATCCAAGAGTTGGGTAACGCAACGGGTTTTGATTTCTATCTACAAGACTCCCTGAGCCTTGGTCACGAAGCATTAGTTGCTGCACAAGGGCAATTACTGGGAATGGCAGCGCAGAATCTAAAACTAGTTGGTGTTCGTCCGAATGGCCAATCTGATGCGCCAATGTACCAAGTGCATGTAGATCACGTTAAATTGCGCGCGCTGGATGTCAGCATCAACGACGTGAACCAAATCCTATCCGCCGCTTGGGGTGGAGCGTATATCAACGACTACATTGACCGTGGTCGCGTTAAAAAAGTGATGGTGCAAAGTGACGCAGAGTTCCGTATGCAGCCAGAAGATTTTAACTCATGGTATGTACGCAATGCACAAGGTGAAATGGTGCCGTTCTCGGCGTTTGCAAGTGGTGAATGGACGTATGGTTCACCGCAGCTTCAACGCTTTAATGGCCTAGCCGCGATGAACATTCAAGGTGGCGCTGCTCCAGGTGTCAGTACGGGTGAAGCAATGGCTGAGATTGAAGCGATGGTTGAGCAGTTACCAGAAGGCTTTACGGTGAACTGGAACGGCATCTCTTATGAAGAGCGTTTGTCCGGCAACCAAGCTCCAATGTTGTACGCGTTGTCCATTTTGGTCGTGTTCCTAGTACTTGCTGCGTTGTATGAAAGCTGGTCTGTACCGCTTGCGGTCGTGTTGGTTGTACCTTTGGGCGTATTAGGCGCTGTGCTCGCAGTACTTGGTCGTGGAATGGACAACGACGTGTTCTTCCAAGTGAGTTTGTTAACCACAGTGGGTTTGGCTACGAAAAACGCGATTTTGATCGTTGAGTTCGCGAAAGAATATTACGAGAAAGGTGCAGGTCTGATTGAAGCTACACTGCACGCCGTGCGTGTACGTCTTCGTCCAATCATCATGACGTCCTTGGCGTTTGGCTTGGGTGTGGTTCCGTTGGCAATCAGTGCTGGCGTGGGCTCTGCTGGTCAAAACGCGGTAGGTACTGGTGTGCTTGGCGGCATGATCAGTGCAACCTTGCTTGGTATCTTCTTTGTTCCGGTGTTCTTTGTTGTGGTAGAGCGTTTGTTTGATCGCCGTGCCCAAAAAGAAGCGCAGAAAGAGCGATCTCAAGAACTCGCTCCAGCAACGGAAAAGTCGGAGTAAGACTTCGTAAGCTTAACTGAGTTATACTAATAACAATAAACATAATAAAAGGGCGCGTAAGCGCTCTTTGTTTATGCTTTCAACTCGATGGTTTAATACGCCACCGATTTTGAATCAAGCCTAGGAAGAGTGATCACGTTTCGAATTCCTCATAAAAAGGTCAGAAAGCATAACATGAAGCCATAAGTTAAATAGGCGGCTATGAAAGAGCAAAAAATTTCACCTATCTCCGTTTTGGATCAAAGCCCAATGTTTGTCTCTGGGGTGATGCAACGGATGTATCGCAACCGAGCGCAAGCAGAGTTATGTCGTCAAAATCAGATGACCTTAGAGATGGCCAGTGCGTTGGCAGCGTTAGAAGAGTTTCAGCCAATGAGTCAACAAGCGTTAGCCGATGCCGTTTTGACCGAACGAAGCGTTGCAAAGCGCATGGTCGATAACTTGGAAAAACGTGGTTTTGTGTGCGTTTCGAAGAGTGAGGCGAACCAACGACTGAAAATGCTCAGTTTGACGAAAGAAGGTGAAGCAACGATAAAGAAAGTTCATCAAATAATGAGGAACTTGCAGCGCGAATTCTTCTCTTGTTTATCAGAAGATGAGTCGGCAGAGTTTTTTCGTTTGGTAAGGAAAATGACATTAGCCAATCATTCGTAAGCGTTTTCTCTGCGTTAAATCTAAGCCTTTTTGTAAAGCCTCAGCTATATTCTGAGGCTTTTTTATTTCATTTTTCAGATCAAACCGTACGATTTTAGAACCACAATACCGAACGTGCAGGTGACGGTTGAAAGCACTGTTGTCAAAGCAATAATGTTGGCTGCCAGTACCGCGTTTCCTCCCATTGAGCGGGCCATGACGTAACTCGCTGCCGCAACGGGTGAGGCGTTCATGAAGAATAAAATCCCCAATTCAATACCTCGAAAACCAACAAAATACGCGCCTAACGTGATAAACACTGGGGCAACAATCAACTTGTAGCTGCTTGCAAACCAAGACGGGCCTTTTTCCTTTCTCATCAAACTAAAATCCAACGAGCCACCTGTACATAACAATGCGAGCGGCAACGTCATTTTCGACAGATAGTTACCCGCATCAATGACTACGTTTGGAACCGGAATCGACAACAAGTAGAAAAGCATACCTAAAACGATGGAGATGATAAGCGGGTTCTTCGTCAGTGTTCTTCCCATCATTTTTGCTGCTTGAGAGGCAGACGTAGCGCCTTTGGGTGACAGGCAGATCACCGCTTGAACGTTGTAGATAAACGTGGTGATGGCGACATAAAGAGCAGCTAATGCGACACCCTGTGAACCATAAGCATTAGCAACGTATGCAATGCCGATAATGCCAGTGTTGGCGCGAAACCCACCTTGAATCAACACGCCCTGATCGGGAGAAGACTTAAACAGAACAGAAACGGATATGTAGGTGAAAATAAAAAACAGAATGCTCGCGACTACGCCGTAGTTGATGAAACCACTGGCGGCAGAAAAATCATGCTCAGAAGCCACAATACTGACAAACAACATGGCTGGCAGCGTGACCTTAAAAACCAGCTTAGAGCCTATTTCAATAAAGTTATCGTTGATGAGACCAAACCGTTTAAAGATAACGCCAAGCACCAACATTAAGCAGATGGGGCCGGTGATCGACAAAGAGAATTGCAACTGATGTAAAACAGAATCCATGTAAGTATCCGCAGCAAAAAAGAAAAAAGTCATTATTGTTTCGCTATTAAGCCACAAACTAGGGGGCGGGGAATAGGGAAGCGATGAAATTTTATTCTTATGTTGATTAGGATGTACGTTGCATTCCGATATGAGCCTAATATCTCAGTTTGACCAAGCTCGACTGGTCGAAGGTTGCATATATTGGTTTACTACTCCGACTTATCGCACTGGAGATAAAACAGAGCTCCAGCGCCGACAAGTGAAATGAAGTTGAGCCGCGCTCATTCCTTGTGCGGCTCTGGTGGTGATAAATAGGAGTCCATCGATGAAAAGTAAACACAACAAAACCGTTCTATGTGCATTTGTTTCTGGTTCGGTATTTGGTGCTGTTCTCGTTATCGCAATGTCCTTGCCGATGTAATCGGGCAAATTTTCACACACTGCATTTTCTTCACATTGGGATTGAGCATTGTCTTAGTCCCTGTTAGCTTAAGACGCATGAACTTATTCTTCACACCTTCATCATCATACTTTTTCTGGTGGCGCTCTATGTAGAGCGGCGCGGAATTCTTACATTCTTACGCTGCTGGAAGGTAGCGAAGAGTGTCTTGTCTTTTTATCTCCAGTAGCGATCTATTTTGACTAGGAGATAACCATGAACATCAAAGAAACGCATCAACAACGCGAAATCATTCTCACGGGGGACCGAGCTACAGGGCCTTTACACCTTGGTCATTACATCGGTTCGTTACAACAGCGCGTGGCATTACAATCGGAGCATGACCAAACCATTCTGGTCGCCGATATGCAAGGCCTGACCGACAACGCGCACAATCCTTCAAAGGTATCTTCGAACATTCTAAACGTAGTCGCAGATTACCTTGCAGTTGGCATCGACCCCATTCAAACCACTATCTGTTTGCAATCTCAGCTGCCAGCCCTCGCAGAATTGACGATGTATTACAGCAACTTAGTTTCCATTGCTCGCTTAGAGCGTAACCCAACCGTAAAAAATGAAATTCAAAGCAAAGGTTTTGAGCGTTCAATTCCTGCAGGGTTCCTGACTTACCCAATTTCTCAAGCCGCTGATATAACGGGTTTTCGCGCTACACTTGTTCCGGTTGGGGATGACCAATTACCAATGCTTGAGCAAACGAATGAAATCGTGAGAAAGATTAACCACCTTGGCGGACAAGAGATCCTAAAAGAGTGCCGTCCGTTGCTTAGTGATGCGCCACGTTTACCGAGTACTGATGGCAAAAATAAAATGTCGAAAAGCATGGGCAATGCCATTAACTTAGGGGCGACTGAAAAGGAAATCTCAGTTGCAGTGAAATCCATGTACACCGACCCAAGCCATTTGCGCATCGAAGATCATGGTCAAGTAGAAGGCAACATTGTGTTCACTTATCTCGATGCTTTTCACTCTGACAAAGAGCATGTCGAGCAACTCAAAGCGCACTATCGCCGTGGCGGGCTAGGAGATGGAACCACGAAAAAAGTATTGGAAGAATGCCTTCAAGAAATGCTGCGTCCGATTCGAGAGAAACGGGCATTGTATTTGAACGACAAAGCGCAACTTATTGAGATTCTTAAACATGGCAGCCAAGTCTCTCGAGAAAAAACAGAACAAGTTTTGTCCGATGTTAAGAGTGTGTTTGGCTTGAACTTGTTCTGAAATAGGTTCGGGAACACAAAGTAAAAAGGCGCGAAAGCTAACCTGCTACGTGCCTTTTTTGTATGCCCACCTTATGAAGCAAAGAACTCGCGACGAAAATTCGCTATCTCTTGTTGATAGTAACGCTGCCAGTCAGATTCAGACCAACTCGCGTGGCTGGTGGCTCTTTGCGTTGCCAATCTGGATTCGAGCTGTTTTAGCTCGGTTTGATAACTGCGAACTTGCTGCTTTTGTTTTGCTATTTGTTGTTCACGAGTGCGGATTTGGTTGCTTTCTTGTTCCGACAGATAGTTTTTCTGCAACTCTTGAATCAAGGTTTGTCTCTCGATCCCCTTCATACTTGCAGGGATCAGAGCCACCGCTCGTTCATATTTTGTTTGGTTGCTGTCTAACCCCAAGGCATTTTCGTTCCCCTGCCATTCGGTGATTAAATCCTCGAATGCTTTCACGTAATCTTGAGCCGATACGGCGTCAAGTTGCTCGGCTTGTAAGCTGAAGTCGTAAAGTGCGAACTCATCGGCGAAAATAACCTCAGCGAGCTCTCCCCAAATCTTTCTCGCTTCGGATTTTAATCGCGCGATACGAGAGGCGAGCGGTTGCTGCTCATCAAACAACAGATTGCCAACGCTTTGCTGCCAAAGATCATCGAGTTGATGGTAGTTCGCTAACAAATTAAAGCGCTCTGCAGACAAATCTGTGGCAAGTTCATTAAGTTTGAATTCGCAATTAAGCTCGGACATACAGGTGTGCCAAAACGTCTCGATTTCTGCTTTCAATGCTCGACCTTTAGAACGGTTTAGTCGCTCTGCAAGATCTTGAGTCTCAGTGGGCATGTTGTCTGATTTTGACTTGGACTTTTGTGTACTGCTTTGGCGCTGGGGTGGCGTCGAATCACTATCAACCAATGTGATTGATTTATCCTGCAACTCCGAAGAAAGCTGCGTTAACTGATCGCGCTCGTCGACATTGACTGAAAACCAAACTATGCCCGCCAAAGCGGCGGACACAGTGATTAGTAAGCTAAGCTTCATGGCTTGATCACGGCGCTGACAGGGAAGTGATCCGACAGGTTGTAATGTTTCCACAACCCCTCAGCCGTTGAACGTGGAACATCAACGCGGTTGTCGTTAAACGATTTCACGTCATATTCGTTGCTCACCATGACGTAATCGAGGTATTCCACATTTTCGCCACCAGATAGCGCTTCGCCTGCGAAGTTATTGATACGAGGGTCGAACGTAGACGCTGTATAGCCAGAGTATTGAGGCTCCATCGCACTTAGGTTTGCGATCATCTGCTGGTAATCTCCAGGGAACTTCAGCTTGTTTACATTAAAGTCACCACTGTAAACGACCGTTTCGTTATTCGGAATGTTGAGAGACTGCGCCATAGTGCGCATTTGTTGAAATTGACGCTGACGATACTCACGCGCTGTATCAGTATCGAAAGACGCGGTATGTGTAGCAAAAACATGGTAGGCCTGACCACCTTTGATGATCTCTGCGTAGTTTACGCCTTTATCAGCGAAGCAATCGGTACCCGAACAATCTGGGAACACGTATTGTGCCTCGTTGACGATAGGGTAACGACTCACAATGATTACGCCTCCGTCGTAAACGTTGAAGCCATCTTTATCCAACATCTTCGTTTGGTATGGGTACTCTTTTGCAAGCTCACGTAAAAATGCATCACGACCACTAGCAAAAACCTCTTGCAATGCCAGTACGTCATAGCCTTTTACGTAATCGGGGATTAACTCGTAACGGTCACCAATATGTGACGCAATCGCAGGCAAGGCCCAAATGTTGTAAGTCATCAGTTTGAGATTTTGCTCGTTGTTATCGACGGCTTCATCCACTTTGCTTGGTGTGACGGTGTAGTACAAATCGTCATAACGCGCGGTGCTATCCGATTTAAACGCTATCTCTGCGCTGCGAGAGCCAAACGCCTCGGTATTTGAACGATGAATCGTGCGATCGTCTTTTAATGCCAAGTTCACGTCGGCGGCTGACAAACCGTATTCAATGGTCGAGTTGTACCAATGTCCTTCCATGACTTGGTGGAGTGTAATGCTTTCACCTTGCGGGTTAGATACGACAGTTTCAAAGCGATAGTTCTGACCCGATTTCACTCCTTCCCACCGATTAAAACTCAGTACGGGCTTTGTTTCCCAAGGGCCTAATACTTCTACGTGTTGCTGCCATTCTTCTCCGTATTGCAGCAAATCACTGCCATTGTGTTTGACCTGAATGGTTAATGGTTGGTCTGAGTTATTGGTGAGGTATACGTCCGTATCAGCCAAGCTCGGCAATGCTACTAAAGTGCTCAGCAAAAGACTCCACTGCGAAAATTTCATCTTGTTTATCCATGATTTGTGTTAGAGCAATCATTCTTATTTATAAATGTTACTCGAGCGTTAAAGATGGATGACAGCCTATGGTTCGATGAAAATAGTTCGCTACTTGTGACCTTGGTTCTAACTGAGTTGTAAACAAAATGAAGTTACAGGCGCGGTTTATACAGACGGAGGGGTACGTTGAAATGGTGAGATGTAAAACAAAAAAGCCAGACTCACATCTGGCTTTTTTGTGACGGTTTAGCGCGGCTATGCAGGTATGCCACTGTGGAACTTGAAGTCTTCGTCGGGGGTTGAAATCAGCTCAGCTTCGATACGGCCGAAGTATGCAATACGCTCGCTAATATCTTTGCCTGCAATCTGCTCAGCCAGTACAAGGTAGTCTTGATAATGGCGTGCTTCAGAGCGGAGTAGGGAAACATAAAACTTCGCAATGTCTTCATCCATGTGCGGCGCAAGTTTGGCGAAACGTTCACATGAGCGAGCTTCGATGTAAGCGCCGATAATGAGCTTATCGATAAGCGTCTCGGGCTCATGAGTCTTCATGTGTGAAATCAGCGTTTTTGCGTAGCGGCTTGCGGGAATGTTTTTGTATTCCACGCCACGGCTCTCCATGATTTCCAGTACTTGATAGAAGTGATGTAATTCTTCTTTGATCAAGAGAACCATTTTATCGATCAGATCTTGGCTATACGGCGAATTCGATTTTGCCATGATGGCTTTCGAAATATTGCTCTTACCTTTTAATGTCTCTAATGAGCCGATTTTTCGGTAAGCGAAATCTTCATACGGTTTGAACCAGTCAAGTAAGGCATGTGAACTGTCTTTATCTACTGCGTATTTGCGGATCAAGAACATGGCTGACTGACCTGCTTTTAGCTCGCACAGTAAGTGATCCAATAAAATGGTTTGCAAGTTTTCTGGTTTCTTTGCTTCTTCAACCCATTCGTTGGGTGTGCTGCATTGCAGAAATTGCTTGATAGGAGCAAGAAGATCTTGATAGGCGTCGAGATTAATCATTTTATTTTTAGTACGTTACGTTCAAATTTGGTTCATCCAGAGCATAAGTAAAACGGAAATCTGGATAGAAAAAAGGCTGCAAACGCAGCCTTTAATCGGAATAGGGCGAAAAGCTGGTGGGAATATTACCACTTTTTCTTCTCGCCGAAGAGTGCTTCCATGTCGTTGTCACGCTCTTTGTCTGCCATTTGCTGCATTTCTGCATCGCTTTTGTCTTGGCGTTTTTTGTCTAAGTCGCCAAGCATCTCTTCAAGCTTTTGTTTTGCTTGGATGGAGTACGGATCGCTTTTTGTACTCAGCGCATCGATACCTTTGCGAAGCAGTTGTAGCGCAGTGCCCGGTTGGCCGCGAGCAATGGAATCGTTCGCTCGCTTAATCACGTTTTCGATGTTGATGCGAATTTGCATCGTTTCCAAACGCGCATTTTCGGTTACGTAAGTCTGGGTGTCTAATCGGCCTTTGTTGTGCTCGTTTCGAACGGTGTCACGCAGGCGCTTAACCAGCTTAAGCATCACGATGGCTTGCTTATCGCTGCTTGGCATTTTGAAAGAGGTACTTTCACCAGTCGGACCGTTTTCTTTTAGCTGTCCGATTTGTTGCTTCATATTCTCTATGCGTTGAGTGAGTTGCTTATTTTTCGGGTCAAGCTCATGCATGCTTTCTAGTGCATCAAGAATACGATTGTTTAGGCACAGCAGAAGCTCCTTACTAAAAGGAATATGGTGTGCGTGACCAATCAGTTCTTCAGTGCCATCAATAAGTGCAACATAGCGTGCCGATTCCTGCCTTTTGGCGGTTTCAACTTTAACCTTGTATTGCAACATGATGTTATAGCCTAGGATTAATACCAGTAGGATGGCTACCAAAGCGATTATTAAACCAATATTCATATCTTTGCGTCTGCTTTTACTTTTCTACGGCTAGCGTTCAAGAATACATGAATCTTATCTTACTCGGCACCTTATTTGTTTGATTATTTTGCCTCACCCACGTTTTCGTTACTGATAGAACCAACATCACTAAAATCGATGTTTTTATAAGCTCAACATTGTGCATATTGTTTCTTTGCTTAAGGTTATCAGCTATATGTTAGAAATTACTGTTCATTTCGTTGTGATCGCGTTATAACTAATCATTATATCGCTCGTAAGAGCGGTCAATTTAGTTATGACATTATTATCTCGTGAATGAGTAAGGGATTACGATGAAACTGCAGCAGCTGAAGTACATTGTTGAGGTTGTGAACCATAACCTAAACGTTTCTGCGACGGCAGAGAGTTTATACACCTCTCAGCCTGGTATTAGTAAGCAGGTTCGTTTACTAGAGGATGAGCTGGGAATCCAGATCTTCGAACGAAGTGGTAAACATTTAACGCAAGTGACACCAGCAGGTGAAGAGATAGTACGTATTTCCCAAGAAATCCTTGCTCGGGTTGAGAGTATCAAAGCGGTAGCGGGCGAGCATACTCACCCTGAAATGGGCACGTTAAATATTTCAACAACCCATACTCAAGCGCGCTATGCATTGCCCGATGTCATCAAAGGTTTTACGGCACGTTACCCTAAAGTGTCTTTGCACATGCATCAAGGTACGCCTTCTCAAATGTCTGAAGCGATTGCAAAAGGTACAGCCAACTTTGCGATTGCGACAGAAGCTCTCCATCTTTACCAAGATGCTATCATGTTGCCTTGTTACCACTGGAATCGCTCGATTGTGGTGCCAAAAGATCATCCGTTGGCGAAGAAAGACTTAGTTACTATTCACGATTTAGCAGCTTATCCTTTGGTGACTTATGTGTTTGGATTTACTGGTCGCTCTGAGTTAGATACGGCCTTCAACCGTGAAGGTTTGACGCCGCGAGTCGTGTTCACTGCAACCGATGCGGATGTGATCAAAACGTATGTGCGCATGGGTATCGGTGTTGGTGTGATTGCGAGCATGGCCGTCGATGAAGAGCAAGACCGCGATTTGGTTGCTATTGATGCGAGCCATTTGTTTGGTGCAAGTACAACCAGTATTGGTTTCCGCCGTGGCACGTTCCTGCGTTCTTACATGTTTGACTTTATGGAGCGTTTCGCACCGCACTTAACGCGCCCTGTTGTAGAACAGGCGATTTCTCTTAAGTCGAATGCTGAAATTGAAGAGATGTTTAAAGACATCGAGCTTCCGGTAAGATAACACTTCATTCAAGTGATGATTCCCCCTACAATCCATCCCAAATTGTAGGGGGGGGCTATGCAAACGCAATTTCAATTTATTAATGACTGCTTAATTGAGAATCAACCATTATGGCGATTCGAGCCATTTCAAAGTAGCATTCAACCATCATTACCTTGGCAGGAAACACACCCTCAGCTTTGCCAATGGTTAGAATCGCTTTCTCCCTCTCAAATAGAAACTCTCAAAGCTGACCCAGACCTTGCGTTGGCTGAAATCAGTGTGTTTTTGCCAGATTTACCATCCTTACTTAGGCATACACAGTTAGAGTCGATGGCATTAGATGGCCTAGCGCTGGAAAGAGGGTTAGACAGTGGAATCCCAGGGCGCAAGCTAGAACAGATCACAGCGATGGGGGAGGCAGCGATTCAATCTCATCAAGGTGAGGAATGGTTAGAGTGGTGCTCGGGTAAAGGATACTTAGGTCGGATCTTAACCACGCAAACCGATCAACCAGTGACCAGTTTTGAATATCAACAAGCGTTATGCGACTCCGGCCAACAAGCCGCGAATGAACATCATTGGAAAATGACCTTTATCCAAGGTGACGCGTTTGATCCTCAAAACAAGGCAGTATTCAAACCCACGCAACATGCTGTCGCACTGCATGCTTGTGGTGACCTTCATGTTCGGTTGATGGAATATGGAACTGAAGCTGGCATCGCGGCGATGACGATTTCACCTTGCTGTTATCATTTGATTCAAAGCGAGACGTACCAGGCATTATCCCAATCAGTACGAGCGTCTGAACTCATTTTGTCTAAGCATGAACTGCGCATTCCACTGCAACAGACGGTGACAGGCGGTGAACGTGTGCGTCGTCATCGTCAACAAGAGATGGTCTTCAGGCTTGGCTTTGATTTACTGACTCGTGAGATTTTGGGAGTCGATGAGTATCAACCCGTGCCAAGCATTCGAAAATCACAGTTAAGTGATGGTTTTGAGGCATTGTGTCTCTGGGCTGCGAAAGAAAAAGGTATCGAGATTAACCAAGCGATTGACTTTGCCGAGTTTGAAAAGCGGGCAATAAAACGTTTTTGGCATATGGAAAGGATGAGCTTAGTGCAACTGGTTTTTCAGCGACCTTTGGAGATCTGGCTCGCATTAGACAAAGTGCTTTATCTTGAAGAACGTGGTTATCGTGTTAGATTGGCAGAGTTTTGCCCTAAATCAGTCACGCCGAGAAATATTTTAATTTGTGCATATAAGAATTAGTTATTTTTTATATCTAAATCGACTATATGAAAAAGCCCACTTTACTGCGGGCTTTTGTAAACAAAACGTGACAAAATTGCTTAATTTTGTTGTTAGTTGAACATGGCGATAGCTTGTTCAGGATCTACATATTCAAGGTCAAAGCTTTCTGCGACTTCTTTACAAGTGACTTTACCGTGAATCACGTTTAGACCTTCTAGGAAGCCTTTGTCTTCCAGAAGAGCTTGTTGATAGCCTTTGTTTGCAAGTTTCACAATGTAAGGGAGAGTGGCATTATTCAATGCGAAAGTTGAAGTACGTGCAACTGCACCAGGCATGTTTGCTACACAGTAGTGAACGACATCATCAACCACGTAAGTAGGCTCGGCGTGTGTTGTCGCGTGAGACGTTTCGAAGCAACCACCTTGGTCGATAGCTACGTCAACGATTGCTGCGCCTGGCTTCATCTTAGCAATATGCTCTTTTGTTACCAGTTTCGGAGCTGCCGCGCCCGGGATTAGAACTGCACCAATAACAAGGTCTGCTTCTAGAACATGCTTCTCGATAGCGTCTTCTGTAGAATAAATGACTTTCGCTTGGCCTTGGAATTCTTCATCCAGTTTACGCAGAGTGTCTACGTTGCGGTCAAGAATTGTTACGTCTGCGCGAAGGCCAACAGCCATACGAGCTGCGTTTGCACCAACGACACCACCACCAACGATAACGACTTTAGCAGGCTCAACACCAGGTACGCCGCCAAGAAGTAAACCACGACCACCGTGTGATTTTTCTAACGTTTGCGCACCCGCTTGGATAGACATCCGACCTGCCACTTCTGACATTGGTGCTAACAGTGGCAAACGACCCATATTATCTGTTACAGTCTCATAGGCTATACAGACAGCTTTGCTCTTGATTAGCTCATCAGTTTGTGGAAAATCTGGTGCTAGGTGTAAATAAGTAAATAAAATTTGCCCTTCGCGGAGCATTGCTCTCTCAACTGCTTGGGGTTCTTTTACTTTTACTATCATGTCTGCTTGCGCGAAAACGTCTGTAGCATGAGGGAGAATGGATGCGCCGACGGCGATGTAATCATCGTCTGAAAAACCAATGCCGGCACCTGCATTGGTCTCAACTAAAACTTGGTGGCCATGTGAGATGAGTTCTCTCACGCTAGCAGGGATCATACCCACACGGTATTCGTGGTTCTTGATTTCCTTAGGTACGCCAATGATCATCCTGTATCCTCTTTCTATAATGGTTGTAAAAACTATTTGTAGGGTGTTATTGTCGAATTTGTAACTAGTATAGTTATAGGTTTGTAAAATTTGGCACCAAATATTAAAAAGTTGTAGTATATTTTTTTGCAAGGAAGTAATAAGGTGGAATAAAAAATGGCAGACAACTATAAAAAGCCGTCCAAGGAACTAGACCGTATCGACCGCAACATTCTTAATGAACTGCAGAAAGACGGTCGTATTTCAAACGTTGAGCTTTCAAAACGTGTAGGACTTTCTCCAACGCCATGTTTGGAGCGTGTGCGTCGCTTAGAGCGTCAAGGCTACATCACAGGATATACTGCGCTACTTAATCCGCAGTTCCTAGATGCATCACTACTGGTATTCGTTGAGATTACGTTAAACCGTGGTGCGCCAGATGTGTTTGAACAGTTTAACTCAGCTGTTCAAAAGCTAGACGACATTCAAGAGTGTCATCTAGTTTCAGGTGACTTTGACTATCTTCTGAAGACCCGTGTATCTGATATGGGTGCTTACCGTCGACTACTTGGCGATACGTTACTACGTCTACCTGGCGTAAATGACACTCGCACCTACGTAGTTATGGAAGAAGTGAAACAATCTAACCAGCTTGTGATTAAAACTCGTTAATTTCTTGCAAAGAAAGCGGTATATGCTTCCGCTTTCGCCATAGAGTAATTGGGTTTTTCTCTTTGATATGGTTAAATCAATTTACCGAGCGGCTTGATGCCGCTCGGAATGTTTTGCAAATTCCTATTTCATTTCCATATTCAAGTTGATTTATGTTCAAAGAGAACGCAAAGAAAGTCGAAACCATCATTAAAACCAGTGAAGAGCCTCAGTCTTCACGCTTAAATGGCTTCCAACGCTTAAAAGAGTGCTGCTTTATCGTTGGCGTTCTTAGCTCGGTATTGCTCGCTGTAGCACTATTTACCTTTAGTCCAGCTGATCCATCTTGGTCCCAAACTGCATGGGGTGGGGAGATCGATAACGCTGGTGGCCTGTTTGGCGCATGGCTTGCCGACACTCTATTTTTCACTTTTGGCTCTCTCGCCTATCCGATTCCTTTCCTACTGGCTGCCGCTGCGTGGGTGATTTGTCGTAAGCGAGGGGAAGATGAGCCAATTGATTTTATGCTGTGGGGAACCCGTTTACTGGGCCTAACTGTTCTTATCATGACCAGTTGCGGCCTTGCCGATATTAACTTCGATGATATTTGGTACTTCTCATCGGGCGGTGTAGTAGGCGATGTTCTATCAAGCCTTGCTTTGCCGACGTTGAATGTACTGGGTACAACACTCGTCCTTCTATTTCTGTGGGGGGCTGGTTTTACTCTGTTTACGGGGATTTCTTGGCTGAACATCGTCGAATGGCTTGGTGATCGCTCGTTAGCGGTATTGGCTGCCATCGCGAATAAGTTCAGAGGTTCAGAACAAGAGACGCTAGAGCCTCAGCTTGATGAGTTTGTTGAGGATAAAGTATCAACAAAACACGTTGAAGACGATCAACAAGACGACGAGACGCTTCCTCACTTAACGGCTTACGAAGTTGAAGAGCCAAAAGAGAAAGCGGCAGTACACGAATATCCTATATATATGCCGCAAGCCAAATCAGAAACGTCTACGGTAAAACCGACGCCAGAGCCCCAAACTCAACGAGTTGCGGCAGTAAATGCGACGCCAACGTATGTTGAACCAGAACCACAACTTAAAGCGGTCAGCACAGATAACGTGGATCCAATGGTTGAGCGTACCAAGCAGCTGAATGTAACCATCGAAGAGTTGGAAGCTGCAGCGCAGCAAGCAGATGATTGGGCGTCAGAAGAACAAACAAGCCAATCTTATGCGGATACAAACGCAGTCTATCAAGAACAGGTGCAAGCCAAGCATGAAGAGGTTGTTGAACACGATACGCCTCAACGAGAATCAAGCTATGAAGAGTATGAACAGTTTGCTGCTCAGCAAGAACAGCAACGCCATGTGGAACCAACGCCACACGAAGAGCCTGTTATTGACACTCGTGCGCTTGATGACATTACCGACCACGCTGAGCCAAGTGAACATATTGAACCAACCATCTCTGATTTTGATGTAGTAGATGAAGAGGAGGCATATGTTGCTCCTCAACCTCAGTCGCGTTCACCAGAGCCTCAACCTATAGTTAAACCACAATCGGTTTCTCAAATTCAACCAGAACAGGCACCTGAGCCGAGTGTAGTGTTTGAACCAGCGCCACAAGAAGTTGAGGTTGAGGAAGTGCAAGATGGCGATCAAGATGTTGCCGCATTCCAAAGCATGGTATCCAGCGCGCAAGCAAAAGTTGCCGCGACGCAAAACCCATTCTTGATGAAGCAAGAGCAGAATTTACCAGTGCCAGAAGAGCCGCTGCCAACACTTGAATTGCTTTACCATCCGGAAAAACGTGAAAACTTCATCGATCGTGAAGCGCTTGAGCAAGTCGCGCGTTTAGTCGAAAGCAAGCTTGCAGACTACAAAATTAAAGCTGACGTGGTCGGCATTTACCCAGGCCCAGTCATCACTCGATTCGAGCTCGATTTGGCGCCAGGTGTGAAAGTAAGTCGAATTTCTGGTCTGTCTATGGACTTGGCGCGTGCTCTATCGGCGATGGCGGTACGTGTTGTAGAGGTGATTCCAGGCAAACCTTATGTCGGTCTTGAGTTGCCAAACATGAGTCGTCAGACGGTTTATCTATCAGACGTCATCAGCAGCCCTCAATTTGAGCAAGCTAAATCGCCAACGACGGTGGTACTTGGTCAAGATATCGCGGGTGAAGCTGTCATTGCTGACATCGCTAAAATGCCTCACGTACTTGTTGCGGGTACGACAGGTTCAGGTAAGTCGGTCGGTGTAAACGTCATGATCTTGAGTATGCTCTACAAAGCTTCTCCAGAAGATCTACGCTTCATTATGATCGACCCGAAAATGTTGGAGCTTTCTATTTACGAAGGTATCCCTCATCTTCTTGCCGAAGTTGTTACTGATATGAAAGACGCATCCAATGCTCTACGTTGGTGTGTGGGTGAAATGGAACGCCGTTACAAACTGATGTCGGCACTGGGTGTACGTAACGTGAAAGGCTTTAACGAGAAGTTGAAGATGGCAGCTGAAGCCGGCCACCCAATTCACGATCCATTCTGGCAAGAAGGCGACAGTATGGATACAGAACCGCCGTTGCTTGAGAAATTGCCATACATCGTCGTTGTTGTTGACGAATTTGCCGACCTTATGATGGTTGTGGGTAAAAAGGTTGAAGAACTGATTGCTCGTTTGGCTCAGAAAGCGCGTGCGGCTGGTATTCACTTGATTCTTGCAACTCAGCGTCCATCGGTTGACGTTATTACAGGTCTGATTAAAGCAAACATTCCAACACGCGTGGCGTTTACTGTATCAACGAAGACGGACTCGCGTACTATCCTTGACCAAGGCGGCGCGGAATCGCTACTTGGTATGGGTGACATGCTGTACTTGCCTCCAGGTTCTAGCCATACGATTCGTGTTCACGGCGCATTTGCATCGGATGATGATGTACATGCTGTGGTGAACAACTGGAAGGCGCGTGGTAAGCCAAACTACATCGATGAAATCATCAGTGGTGACCAAGGCCCAGAAAGTTTGCTTCCGGGCGAACAAATGGAATCAGATGAAGAGATGGATCCATTGTTTGATCAGGTGGTTGAGCACGTGGTTCAGTCGCGCCGTGGTTCGGTTTCTGGCGTGCAGCGTCGATTCAAAATCGGTTATAACCGTGCCGCACGAATTGTCGAGCAGCTTGAGGCTCAAGGCATCGTGAGTGCGCCGGGTCACAATGGTAACCGTGAAGTCTTGGCTCCTGCGCCACCAAAAGATTAATGAACTTGTTTTACTCACCTTAGTCCAACTGAGGTGAGTAACTTTAGGTCTTTGACCCTCTGATAGGTATCTGAATGAAAAAACGATTTTCAGCGAAACTTTTCTCAGCGCTAGTTTTAAGCATTTCTTTCTTCTCTGCTGCAAATGCAGCCTCTCCAAAAGATGAACTGAACAAACGCCTCGCGATGAATGAGGGCTTCAGTGCCGATTTCTCTCAGCAAGTGATCAGCCCTGAAGGGGAAACGGTCATGGAAGGGGAAGGCACGGTTGAAATCGCTCGTCCAAGCCTGTTCCGTTGGAGCACGACATTCCCAGATGAGAACTTGCTGGTTTCAGACGGTAAAACTTTGTGGTACTACAGCCCGTTTATTGAGCAAGTCAGCATTTACTGGCAAGAGCAAGCGACCGAGCAAACACCATTTGTGCTCTTAACTCGCAACAGAGCAAGTGATTGGGATAATTATAAGATCTCCCAGAAAGGGAATGAATTTACGCTTATCCCAACTGCAGTAGACTCTACTCAAGGTCAGTTCCAGATCAATATTGACGCGAAAGGCGTAGTGAAAGGCTTTAACGTCATCGAGCAAGATGGTCAGAAAGGGCTCTTTACATTCAGTAATGTTAAGCTTGGCAAACCAAAAGCAGACAGATTTACGTTCACAGTTCCAAAAGGCGTGGAAGTGGACGATCAAAGGAATTAATAGGTAGTGAGTAATTACACATTAGATTTCTCGGGGGACGAAGATTTTCGTCCCCTTGCTGCTCGTATGAGACCGCAAACTATTGAGCAGTACATCGGTCAGCAACACATTCTTGGCCCGGGTAAACCCCTGCGTCGCGCGTTAGAGGCTGGCCATGTCCACTCAATGATCCTTTGGGGGCCTCCTGGTACAGGTAAAACCACGTTAGCGGAAGTCGCTGCTAATTACGCCAATGCGGAAGTTGAACGCGTGTCTGCGGTGACGTCCGGTGTGAAAGAGATTCGTGCTGCAATCGAAAAAGCGCGCGAGAACAAAATGGCGGGTCGCCGCACCATCTTGTTTGTGGATGAGGTTCATCGCTTCAATAAATCGCAACAAGATGCTTTCTTACCACATATTGAAGATGGAACCGTCACGTTTATTGGCGCAACGACAGAGAACCCATCTTTCGAACTGAATAACGCATTGTTGTCTCGTGCTCGAGTCTACAAGCTGACTTCACTGGATAAAGAAGAGATCTCACTCGCACTAAATCAAGCGATTAACGACAAAGAACGAGGCCTGGGCGATACGCCAGCGAACTTTGCTGATAATGTGTTAGACCGTCTAGCCGAGTTGGTGAACGGCGATGCTCGCATGTCGCTTAACTACCTTGAACTTCTCTACGATATGGCAGAGGACAATGCGCAGGGTGAAAAAGAGATAACACTCAAACTGCTTGCTGAAGTAGCCGGGGAGAAAGTCTCTCGCTTCGATAATAAAGGCGACATTTGGTACGATTTGATCTCCGCTGTGCACAAATCTATTCGTGGATCAAACCCAGATGCCGCTTTGTATTGGGCTGCTCGTATGATAGCTGCAGGTTGTGATCCACTTTACATTGCCCGTCGATTACTTGCGATAGCATCGGAAGATGTCGGCAATGCGGACCCTAGAGCCATGCAAGTTGCACTCTCCGCGTGGGACTGTTTTACACGCGTTGGTCCAGCAGAGGGTGAGCGTGCGATTGCTCAAGCAATTGTTTATCTCGCGTGCGCTCCAAAGAGTAATGCCGTTTATGTTGCTTGGAAACAAGCGCTCACTGACGCACATAACTTGCCTGAATATGAAGTGCCGCATCACTTGCGTAATGCACCCACCAGTCTGATGAAAGACATGGGCTATGGCGCAGAATATCGATATGCTCACGACGAGCCGGGTGCTTATGCAGCGGGTGAGCAATATTTGCCACCAGAAATGGCGGATCGTAAGTACTATCAGCCGACAAATCGCGGTCTAGAAACCAAAATCGGCGAAAAGTTAGATTACTTGGCTAAATTAGATGCAAATAGCCAACAAAAGCGCTATGAAAAGTAGGCGTTTTTGGATACATTTGTTCAGTAAATTTTTTTAACGCGTACGCTTGGAAAGTGCGCGTGATTTCACAACAAAAAGCATAGGATTAACAATGCTGGATTCTAAATTACTTCGTACAGAGCTGGATGAAACAGCTGCTAAACTGGCGCGTCGTGGCTTTAAGCTAGACGTAGAGACTATTCGTAAACTTGAAGAACAACGTAAGTCCATTCAAGTAGAAGTAGAAAATTTACAATCCACGCGTAACTCCATCTCCAAGCAAATCGGCCAAAAAATGGCGGCTGGCGACAAAGAAGGCGCAGAAGAGATCAAGAAACAAATCGGTACTCTAGGTAGCGATCTTGACGCGAAGAAAGTTGAACTTGAGCAAGTAATGGCTCAGCTAGACGAATTCACGCTTTCTGTACCAAACATCCCAGCAGATGAAGTGCCAGATGGCAAAGACGAAAATGACAACGTTGAAATCTCTCGTTGGGGTGAGCCTAAGACTTACGACTTCGATTTGAAAGACCACGTTGACCTAGGCGAAATGGGTGGCGGTCTAGACTTCGCAAGTGCAGTTAAGATCACTGGCGCACGTTTCATCGTGATGAAAGGTCAATTTGCTCGTCTACACCGTGCAATTGCTCAGTTCATGCTAGATCTTCATACAGAAGAACATGGCTACACAGAGATGTACGTACCTTACCTAGTGAACTCTGACAGCCTATTCGGTACTGGTCAGCTTCCTAAGTTCGGTAAAGATCTTTTCCACACTGAGCCTCTAGCGGAAAAAGTAAACGACGAAGAGCCACGTAAACTGTCTCTAATCCCTACAGCAGAAGTACCAGTAACGAACCTAGTTCGTGACACTATCACTGACGAAGCGGATCTACCTATCAAGATGACAGCACACACGCCATGTTTCCGTTCAGAAGCGGGTTCATACGGTCGTGATACTCGTGGTCTGATTCGTATGCACCAGTTCGACAAAGTTGAGCTAGTACAAATCACGAAGCCAGAAGATTCAATGAACGCGCTAGAAGAGCTAACAGGTCACGCTGAGAAAGTTCTACAACTTCTTGAACTTCCTTACCGTAAAGTCGTTCTATGTACAGGCGACATGGGCTTCGGCGCTCGTAAAACTTACGACCTAGAAGTTTGGGTTCCTGCTCAAGAAACTTACCGTGAAATCTCTTCATGTTCTAACATGTGGGACTTCCAAGCTCGTCGTATGCAAGCGCGTTTCCGTCGTAAAGGTGAGAAGAAACCTGAGCTTGTACACACGCTAAACGGTTCTGGTCTAGCAGTTGGTCGTACCATGGTTGCTATCCTAGAAAACAACCAAGAAGCAGATGGTCGCATTGCAATCCCTGCAGTACTTCAGAAGTACATGGGCGGCGCAACGCACATCGGTTAATTCATTAGCCACTAGAACACCAAAACCCAGCCTCAGCGCTGGGTTTTTTGTTATCTGCGTCGAGTGAAAATTGATTATTACTAAGCTGCAATAGTGTTTTCTAATTCACCCTAATTATCTTGTTATTTGTAATCGATATAATCATCCCCCTTACCACGGTAAGTAGATTTTCTCATTCAAGTAACGAGGAGGGCTTATGGCCGTAGGGTGGGCAAGTGACGATAGCGTTAGCCAACAAATTCAAAATACCATCGACGACGAGATTTCCCGTGTTCGTGGCAATATTAAAGGGGGCGTAAGTGCTCACTATTGTGATGAATGTGGAGACGAGATACCTGAAGCGCGTCGAGTTGCAATGAAAGGTGTTCGTCTTTGTATCGAATGTCAGTCAACAATCGAATTGGTGTCTCAACGCCAAGCATTATTTAATCGACGAGCGAGTAAAGACAGTCAACTTCGATAGCTTTGCTGTTCTTGTAAATAAAGAGACGGTTTGAGTCTCATACTCAAACCGTTTTCGTGTTGAGTTGAACTATGAAGCGAAGCAGTCTTTACGTTGCAACGCTGCATCAATCGCATTAATTAACTTTTCAATATCTTCTGGTTTGCTGATGAATGGCGGCATCATATAAATCAGTTTGCCAAATGGACGAATCCAAATACCGTGCTCAACAAACAGTGCTTGGATGGTTTCCATATTCACTGGGCGATGCGTTTCTACGACGCCAATGGCACCCAACCAACGGGTATTCTTCACCAAGTCGTATTCTTCAAGTTTTGGCAGTAATTCAGAAAACAGCATTTCGATTTGCTGGGTTTGCTGCTGCCAGTCACCTTGTTCGATCAATTCTAAACTCGCCGTTGCTACAGCGCAGGCGAGGGGATTACCCATAAAGGTTGGTCCGTGCATGAAACAACCTGCGTCACCACCACAAACCGTGTCAGCGACATGTTTACTCGCCAGCGTCGCTGAAAGGGTCATGTAGCCGCCAGTGAGTGCTTTGCCGACGCACAGAATGTCTGGTTGAATATCTGCATGTTCGCAGGCAAACAATTTGCCAGTGCGTCCAAACCCTGTTGCGATTTCATCCGCAATCAATAACAAGTCATATTTATCACAAAGCCTACGAACGCCTTTGAGAAATTCTGGATGGTAGATACGCATGCCGCCCGCACCTTGAACGATAGGCTCTAGGATCACCGCTGCAAGCTCTTGATGGTGCGAGTCAATCTTGTGTTCAAAGTCAGCAAGGTCTTCTGGCTTCCACTCATCCCAATAACCACAAGTAGGTGACTGGGCAAAGATATGCTCAGGTAAAAAGCCTTTGTAGAGAGAGTGCATTGAGTTATCTGGATCGGTAACCGACATGGCTGCAAAGGTGTCACCGTGATAACCGTGGCGCAAAGTCAGAAACTTCGGTCGGCGTTCGCCCTTCGCATGCCAATATTGCAGAGCCATTTTTAGGCTAACTTCTACGGCAACGGAACCTGAATCGGCAAGGAATACATGCTCAAGGTTATTTGGTGCGAGGGACAGCAACTTCTTACACAAACTAATTGCAGGCTGGTGGGTAATCCCGCCAAACATGACATGTGACACTTGATCGATTTGCTGGTGAGCCGCTTGATTTAGGTGGGGATGGTTATAGCCGTGGATAGTCGACCACCAAGAAGACATGCCATCGACAAGCTCTGTCCCATCTTCCAATTTAATATGTACACCATTTGCTGAGGCCACTGGGTAGCAGGTCAGAGGTGTCAACGTTGAAGTGTAAGGATGCCAGATGTGATGGCGGTCGAAGGCGAGATCCATGTTCTATTCCAATAGTTGCTAAGGTTAAAAAATAAACCAATGTAAACTTTGTTGTTTCTTGTTGTGTTGACAGTTTATCGAGACTAAGTAGACTGTCAACACAACAAAAAAGTGATTAAAGGAATACACGTGGAAGTTCGTCATAACTGGACGCATGCTGAAGTGCGCGATCTCATGGAAAAGCCATTCATGGATCTCCTATTTGAAGCGCAGCTTGTTCATCGTCAATACCAACAAACCAACCATGTTCAAGTAAGCACGCTTCTGTCGATTAAGACGGGTGCTTGTCCAGAAGATTGTAAGTACTGTCCTCAGAGCGCTCGTTACACCACAGACATCGAAAAAGAGCGTCTGATGGAAGTCGAACGTGTACTCGACGCTGCTCAAAAAGCGAAAAATGCAGGTTCGACGCGATTCTGTATGGGCGCTGCGTGGAAGAACCCGAAAGAGCGCGACATGCCGCATTTGACCGATATGATCAAAGGCGTAAAAGACATGGGTTTGGAAACCTGTATGACGTTAGGTATGTTAACGCCAGAGCAGGCGAAGCAGCTGGCAAACGCAGGTCTGGATTACTATAACCACAACCTCGATACGTCGCCTGAATTTTACGGCAACATCATTACCACTCGTACTTACCAAGACCGTTTGGATACGCTGTCTCACGTTCGTGATGCAGGTATGAAGATTTGTTCTGGCGGTATCATCGGCATGGGTGAAAGTGCCAACGATCGTGCAGGTTTGCTGGTTGAATTGGCGAACCTTCCTACACACCCTGAGAGCGTACCAATCAATATGCTGGTAAAAGTGAAGGGCACACCGCTGGAGACTGTGGACGATGTTGAGCCATTCGACTTTATCCGCCTGATTGCGATCGCACGAATCATGATGCCTCAATCGGCTGTGCGTTTGTCTGCTGGTCGCGAAAACATGAACGAACAGATGCAAGCGCTGTGTTTTATGGCAGGTGCAAACTCAGTATTCTATGGCTGCAAACTTCTAACGACCCCAAACCCTTCTGAAGACAAAGACATGATGCTGTTTAAGAAGCTGGGCATTAACAGCCAAGAAGTGTCTCAAAAACCTGATGAAATCGAAGAAAACGAATTGCTGGATCGCGTGGTAGAGCGCGTTGCTGCACGTCCAACTAAAGACGATCTTTTCTACGATGCCAGCCTTTAAATCTCGAATCGAATCTGCTCTTTCTGCTCGTAAAGCGCAAGGGCTGAATCGTTCAATGAATGTGGTATTCGCCGGAAACCAATCGATTTTAGAACATGATGGCAGACGCTACATCAACTTCTCAAGCAACGATTATTTGGGCTTAGCCAATGACCAAGCGCTTGTACGTGCTTGGCAGCAAGGTCTGAGCGTTTATGGTAGTGGCAGTGGGGCATCACCCATGGTCACTGGCTTCAGTGCTGCGCACAGCAACTTAGAAACGGCGTTAACTGAATGGTTGGGCTTCGAGAGGGCGATATTATTTGGCTCTGGTTTCAGTGCTAATCAAGCGTTGCTTTTTACTCTGCTAGAAAAATCAGACGTATTGATTCAAGACCGATTAAACCACGCATCTTTGATGGAAGCCGGCGCACTGTCAACGGCGAAAATGAAGCGTTTTAAGCACAATGACATTAAGCATTTAGAAACGCTGTTTACTAACGAAGGCAATCATCTGGTCGTGACTGAAGGTGTCTTCAGTATGGACGGCGATTGCGCGCCGTTGAAAGACATTGCGGAAGTAGCTCGCTTACGTAAAGCATGGTTAGCAGTGGATGACGCTCACGGTATTGGCGTGCTCGGCGAATCGGGTGGAGGCTCTTGTGAACTTGCTAATGTCAAACCAGAGATTTTAGTCGTGACCTTCGGTAAAGCGTTTGGCATGTCCGGCGCGGCGATTTTGTGTGATCAAGCAACGGGTGACTTTTTGACCCAGTTTGCTCGTCACCATGTGTATTCAACAGCAATGCCACCTGCGCAGGCCTACGCGTTGACACATGCGGTTTCTATGATTCAAGAGCAGTCTTGGCGACGCGAAAAGCTGGTGGAGCTAAATGAGGTTTATCAAACGAATCTAAGCGATCTGGATGGCTTTGTTGAAACAGATACCCCGATCAAGCCATTTGTGATTGGCGAATCAGAACTTGCTTTGCAGGTTGCGAACGCTTGTCGACAAAATGGCATATGGGTCACCGCGATTCGTCCACCAACCGTTCCGAAAGGTACCTCACGCCTTCGTATCACGCTCACTGCGAACCATAGTACAGAACAAGTTAAAACGCTTTCAATCGCATTGAAACAAGCATTAGGAGCGCTGTAATGGATAATGCCGAAAACATGGTGTTGGACAACGTACACCAAGACAAAGAGGCGATTGCTTCGTCTTTTGGCAAAGCGGCTGACACCTATGACAAACATGCTGCATTTCAACGAGATGTTGGCCATCGTTTGTTGGAAAAGCTCCCAAGCGATCTTAGCAACAAGCGCGTTTTGGACTTGGGGTGTGGAACCGGATATTTTTCTCAGCTATTGCTAGAGCGAGGCGCAAGCGTTGTTTGTGCCGATCTTTCGCAAGGAATGTTGGACAAAGCGCGCGAGCGTTGTGGTGACCATAATGTTCGTTATGTGGTAGCAGACGCGGAAAGCTTGCCATTCGAGGACGCTAGTTTTGACTATGTGTTTTCAAGTCTCGCGCTACAGTGGTGTGTCGATTTAAGTTATCCGTTGAGAGAAATTCGCCGAATATTAACTGCTAATGGGAAAGGGTGCTTCTCAACACTTGTTGATGGCTCGCTACGCGAACTGCGTGATTCGTGGGCAAAAATTGACACATATCAACACGTGAATAACTTTATTACTCTCAATCAGGTAAAAATTGCGTTAGCGCAATCTCGATGCCATAACCATCATCTAGACTCGACCACCATCACAGTTTGGTACGACTCAGCATTTTCTGTTATGCGTGATCTCAAAGGTATTGGTGCAAATCACGTAAGCGGGCGCTCACATGGTCTAACAAGTCGTCGTACTTTGTTGCAAGTCGAGCGCGCGTACCAAGCATTCAAAAACGATCAAGGTCTTCTACCTGCAACTTATCAGGTTTGTTTTGGAGTCATACATTTATGATTGATGCATTTTTTATTGCTGGTACGGATACTGATGTAGGCAAAACGGTGGCGTCGAAAGCCGTCTTGCAAGCACTCGCAGCAAAAGGACTAAATACCATTGGCTACAAACCAGTGGCTGCAGGAAGCGAAAAAACAGAGCAAGGTTGGCGCAATTCAGATGCACTGCACTTGCAAAAAGCCGCAACCTTAGAAGTGGCTTATGAAGATGTGAACCCATACGCTTTGGAATTACCAGCTTCTCCTCACATCGCAGCCAAGCACGAGCAGGTTGAAATCGAATACGATTTGCTGAGTGAAAAGCTCGCTCAACATAAAGAGCAAGCCGATGTTGTATTGGTAGAAGGTGCTGGTGGTTGGCGTGTTCCTGTGTCAGACACAGACAGCTTGTCTACTTGGGTACAGCAAGAGCAGCTACCAGTGGTACTTGTCGTGGGTATTAAACTGGGTTGTTTGAGCCACGCTTTATTAACGGCGGAAATCATCAAAGCAGATGGTCTAAACCTAGTGGGTTGGATTGCGAACCGAGTTAACCCAGGCACAGAGCATTACGCGGACATTATTGAAATGCTTGAATCGCGCATTGATGCACCGAAGTTAGGTGAGATCCCTTACATTCCAAGTGCGAAGCGCAAAGAGTTGGGTAAATACATTAACGTTGAGCCATTACTGAACATCGATTAAGAGCATTTCTTGTAAACGTACTCAAAACCAAAGGGCTGCAATTTGCAGCCCTTTCTATTGGTGTAGCTTAATAAGATTACTGCTACTTTTCTTGGCTAAGTCCCATCAGCGCTTGCTGTGTCTCAGCAACACGTTTAGACAAGTGATGATCGGTTGAAATACCGAGTTGCTGTTTGGCCTCATCCTCTGAGATCCCTAGGTGACAACGTAGTAAATCGATAGCCATTTGATAGTCGTTAGTTTCTACCATGATATTTCCCTCAAGACATGGAAGTTTCGAGCTTCAATAACGCTCTTAGAGCGTGCTCTGTTTTGTTCATCTCGCTTGAATCTAGCATGTTCATTTGTCATCACAATAAGACCAAAGTCTATACTTAACCTAAGGTGCTGTTTTTAGGTTGGTAACTTGTTTATGATTTTTCAGTCTCGAAAACAAATGTTGCAATTTATTGCTTAACCTTGTTTTTATCGCGGATAGACTATATCTATAACGCAACGGAGCACGAAACTAAGTGGAATCGGCTTTTATAGCGTTTGATTTCCCTTAAAAGATGTTCCATATAACAATCCGTTTTAAAAAAACGATAAGCTTCCTCGGAGAAAAGTAATGAAGCGAATTATGTTATTCCTAGCAACTAACCTAGCTGTTGTGCTGGTTCTTAGTGTTGTTCTGAATATTGTTTACGCGACCACTGGAATGCAACCAGGCAGTCTGTCTGGTTTACTTGTCATGGCAGCCGTATTTGGCTTTGGTGGCGCATTGATTTCGTTAATGATGTCAAAGGGCATGGCACTACGCTCAGTTGGCGGCATGGTGATTGAAAGCCCACGTAACGAAACAGAGCATTGGTTGCTTGAGACGGTAGGCCGCCAAGCGCAACAAGCGGGCATTGGTATGCCAACAGTAGCGATTTATGATTCTGCAGACATCAACGCATTCGCGACAGGTGCTAAGCGTGATGATTCACTGGTTGCTGTATCGACTGGTCTTCTACACAACATGACGCGTGATGAAGCTGAAGCCGTTCTGGCGCACGAAGTGAGCCACATTGCGAATGGCGACATGGTCACGATGACGCTAATGCAAGGTGTTGTGAACACGTTTGTTATCTTCCTATCGCGTTTTATCGCCAATATCGTGGCATCGAACGACGATGAAGAAGGCCAAGGCACGAACATGATGGTGTACTTTGGTGTGTCTATGGTGTTGGAACTTGTCTTTGGTTTCTTAGCAAGCTTCATCACTATGTGGTACAGCCGTCACCGTGAATTCCATGCCGATGCAGGTGCAGCGCGTTTAGTAGGTAAAGAGAAAATGATTGCTGCTCTTGAGCGTTTGAAGATGAGCCAAGAATCGAAACTCGATGGCACAATGATGGCGTTCGGTATCAACGGTAAGCAGTCTCTAACAGAGCTACTGATGAGCCACCCACCACTAGATAAACGTATTGCGGCGCTACGTAACCAGTAATACGACTTACATAGTTTTTTGAAAAGGCTTGGTTTTTACCAAGCCTTTTTTTTTGCCTGATGATCGCTCACCAATTTGATTACGTACTACTTTCTAAAAATCAAAGCGCAGAAACAAAGTTATACAAGTTTTTTTTTGTACAACTTTTTCTAATTGGTCTATCTTGTACATATAATATTTTTGTATAACCATCAGTGACGTTTGGGAGCGAAAGAATGGACATACAGTCGGTTGGAGACATTTACCAGAAGCTTAACAAAGCGAACCTGCATCTTCTGAAAGACGTTTATCACCAAGATGTGGTGTTTGAAGATTCGGCTCATCGCTTAGAAGGACTGCCTGCTCTTTCTGATTATTTCCAGTCATTGTACGCGAATGTGATTCGCTGTGATTTCATCATCCATGATCATCAGCAGGTTGGGGACACGGGTTTCCTGACTTGGACTATGGATCTTCAACATCCGAAATTACACAAAGGGGCTCCAATCGCTGTGAGCGGTGTTTCCCACATGAAGTTCTCCGATGGCCAAGTCATTTATCACCGAGATTACTTTGATTTGGGTGAAATGCTTTATGAGCATTTGCCTTTGCTTGGCTCTGTCATCAAAACCATTAAGCAAAGGTTGGGGCGATGAATAGTGTCGTTTTAATTACGGGGGCGACTTCGGGGATAGGTAAACAGCTGGCTTTCGATTTTGCTGAGTCTGGTTGGCGTGTCATCGCATGTGGACGCAATGAAGCTGTACTTGCCGAGCTAGCGGCAACTTCTTCATCTATTGAAACGCTGAAGTTTGATGTAACCGATTATGAGGAGACGAAGCGAGTACTGTCTTCGCTTAAGACGATTCCGGATACATGGATCTTCAACGCGGGTGATTGCGAATACATGGATGATGGCATTGTAGATGCGCAACTTATGGCGCGCGTGATGAATGTTAATGTCGTAGGTGTAGCTAACTGTATAGAAGCTTGCCAACCGTATTTTCAGCGAGGGCACCGCGTTGTCATTGTTGGCTCCATTGCCTCCGAAGTCGCGCTGCCAAGAGCGGAAGCGTATGGCGCGTCAAAAGCGGCAGTAAGCTACTTTGCGCGCACGCTCGCTGTGGATCTTAAGAAGAAAGGCATCAAAGTGATTACTGTGTTTCCTGGGTTTGTTGAAACGCCCCTAACGGATAAAAACACCTTTGAGATGCCTATGATCATTTCAACTAAGCAAGCGTCTCAATTATTGAGAAAGCAGCTAGCGGCGAATAAAAGCCACATTTATTTTCCGGCGAGATTCACAGGCATTCTCCGCTTTATCTCGTTGCTTCCATACAGTTGGCAAGCAAGGCTGACGGCTAAACTCGTATCTTAAAAGGAAGAAGCATGAAAATCGCTATTGTAGGCACTGGAATTTCTGGACTGACATGTGGGTACTATCTGCACCAACAACACGATATCACTTTGTTCGAAGCCAACGATTATATTGGTGGTCATACGGCGACGGTTGATGTACGTGTCGGGAATGAGGATTATGCTATTGATACAGGGTTCATTGTATACAACGACCGTACGTATCCAAACTTTATCAAAATGATGAACGAAATTGGCGTGGAAGGTATTCCGACGCAAATGAGTTTCAGCGTGAGAAACGATGGCAACGGTTTGGAATATAATGGCCACACATTAACAACATTGTTCGCACAAAAGCGAAATTGGCTTAATCCAAAATTTTATCGCTTTATTCTTGAGATTTTACGCTTCAATAAACTAGCAAAAGCGTCTACTACTGAGCAAATATCGAGTTCTCAAACGCTGGGTGCATTTTTGGATGAGCACCAGTTTAGTGATTTCTTTTCTGACAACTATATTCTGCCAATGGGCGCGGCGATTTGGTCATCTTCCCTCGCTGACATGCGCGCTTTTCCATTGATGTTCTTCTTACGCTTTTTCCTCAATCACGGTTTGTTAGACGTGACGAATCGTCCGCAATGGTATGTTATCAAGGGTGGCTCACGTGCTTATATTCCACCTTTAACGCAAGGATTTGCAGACAAGATTCGATTGAATAGTCCGGTTGAAAAAGTTGTTCGCAGTGAACAAGGTGTAGCGATTTATGCAAATGGGCAGTGTGAGTGGTTTGATGAAGTCATTTTTGCTTGCCATAGCGACCAAGCTTTAGCGATGCTCAGTGATGCCTCGTCATGTGAAAACGACATTTTGTCTAATATGGCTTACCAAGCAAATGATGTGGTTCTTCACACTGACACGAGTGTATTACCGAAACGAAAATCTGCATGGGCATCGTGGAACTATTGGCTGGAAGGAGGCGAAGAGGAGCAGCAACGATTGCCGTCCCTGACTTACAACATGAACATTTTGCAGCATATCGACTCTTCACACACATTCTGCGTCACCTTAAACCGTACTGAAGATATCGACGAGAACAAGATTCTGCGTCAGTTCACCTACCATCACCCTGTCTTTACGATGGAGTCTATCGCTGCCCAGCAACGCAAAGAAGAAATACAAGGAACTCAACATACGTGGTTTTGTGGCGCTTATTGGTACAACGGATTCCATGAAGATGGCGTGCGCAGTGCTTTGGATGTTGTGAAAGGAATTGCCGCTAAACATAACGAGAAAAACGACACTCTTTATGAACAAGGTGCTGCGTAATATGAGTATCCCTCCTCAAAGCCAGTTATTTATAGGCAATGTAAGGCATCGTCGTTTTACGCCCGTTAAGCACGAGCTGAATTACTCAATGTTTATGCCAGCGATTGATTTGGATGAAATTGGCGTACTTGAGAAAAAAGTTTGGGGCTTTGGGACTCGCTGGTGGAATTGGGCTCGATTCAAACGCGATGATTACCTCGGTGAAGGGAGTTTGAAAAAAGCGGTGCAAGATAAAGTCGCAGAACTTACGGGCGTACGTTGCAGCGGCAAAGTGCTGGCTGTCTGTCATTTGCGTTATCTCGGGCTTTATTTTAGTCCGGTGAATTTTTACTACCTGTATGATCAAAATGGTGAATGGCAATATCTTCTCGCCGAAGTCAGCAATACACCTTGGAATGAGCGCCATTATTACGCGATAGCGGCTGACCCAAAGGATGAAGATTTTGGTTGGGAGCAAGACAAAGCATTCCACGTGTCACCGTTCAACCCGATAGACCAATTGTACCGCTGGAAAATAAAACCGCTTACAGACAAGTTAAATATCCATCTTGAATGCCATAAAGGTGAAAAACACTTCGACGCCACAATGGCTATGAAAGCACAGCCATTTTCCAGCGGTTCTTTATTGAAGTGCTTGATCGGAACACCAATTCAAACAGTAAAAGTGATGGTTGGAATCTACTGGCATGCGTTGAGGTTATGGATTAAAGGAGCGCCGTTTTATTCTCACCCTAAATATTTGGCGTCCAATGAACGTCAAGCCTCTAGCGACAAATAAGATAAGAAAAATAATAAGCACAAGGAGAATTCTGCATGTTAAATACGACTTCTATAACATTGCCGCGCAAACTGACGACGACTCAGAAAGCGGCTCGCGGAGTTATTTTTCAATGTCTGCAAAAGATGGAAATGGGTTGCTTAACCATTATTGAATCGTTTCATACTGAGACAAAGGAGCGCAGTGAACGTTTTACTGCGCCAAACGGAGAATACAGTGGCCAACCTGTCGTTGCGACCATTGAGGTTAAGCACCCAGGTTTTTACTCCAGAATATTACAAGGTGGTAGCATCGCTGCCGGTGAGGCGTACATGGATGGCTGGTGGGACAGTCCAGATTTAACGGCATTGATGAAGCTGATGGCGCTAAATATGCGGGCCCTTGATAAGCTTGAGGAGCAGGGTAGTTGGCTTACCAAGTTACTTTATAAGTTTAGCCATTGGACGAATCGAAACTCGCAAGAAAATTCTCGGAAGAACATCCATGCTCATTACGATTTAGGCAATGATTTGTATGAAGCTTTTTTAGATACCAACATGCTGTACTCATCAGCGCTTTACCACACAAGTGCCGACTCCTTAGAGCAAGCTCAAATCAACAAAATGAAACGCTTGTGCCAGCAGTTGGATCTTCAATCTACCGACCATGTGATTGAGATTGGCACAGGGTGGGGTGCGATGGCGATATACATGGCTGAGCAATACGGTTGCCGCGTAACAACAACGACCATTTCGGAAGAGCAGCATGAGTATGCTCGACAGCAAATCGTACAACGAGGTTTAGCCGATCGAATTACTTTACTTAAAGAAGACTACCGCAACCTTACTGGGACGTACGATAAATTGGTTTCTATCGAGATGATTGAAGCCGTGGGGAAACAGTTCTTAGCTTCCTACATCAAAAAATGCGAGTCGTTATTAAAGCCTAGCGGCCTGATGGCTATCCAAGCGATTACGATTGCGGATCAGCGCTACGACTATTACAGCAACAATGTCGATTTTATTCAGAAATACATTTTCCCTGGTGGTTTCTTGCCGTCGGTGACGTCTTTGACACAAGCGGCCACTAAGCACAGTGATTTGGTGGTTCGTGATTTGTTTGACATCGGCCTAGACTACGCAAAAACACTGAATGAGTGGCATCGCCGTTTTAACCGCGCAGAGGATGCTGTACGAGGGTTTGGGTACGATGACCGGTTTGTCCGCATGTGGCGTTATTACCTTAGTTATTGTGAAGGCGGTTTTCTTGCACGTACGATCAGCGCCGTTCACATGACTTTCCAGCGCCCATAACAATTATGAGAGTGTTGATTGCATCGACTTGGTTTCAACTGTGCTGGTTTATTGCTGTGCTTGGTACGTTTGAGTGGCAATGGTTGATGATGATACTGGCGTTGGCGACTTTGGTGTATTCCATTCTGACGGCGTTTCACTCGGTGAAAGCGATCTCCTTTGTCACCATTTTCGGGCTAGTTCTCGATACGCTAAATCAACACTTTTCGCTTTTGGTTTTCCCTACCCCTTGGCTCCCTGTGTGGTTGATTGGTCTATGGGTATTGTTTGCATGGTATGCCTACCAACTGAAAGTGCTTTTGCACCGCTTCGCCAAAATCTACGTATCAATATTAGGTGGGCTTGGAGGAATGCTCAGCTACTTCGCTGGCTACAAGCTTCAAGCGGTAGAGTTTGGATTTGATACAAGTATTACGTTACTGGCCTTGTTTGTGGAATGGTTGGTGTTAATGCTGGTGATTCTCAAGGTGTATGGCAATGGCAAGCTTAAAGAGAAAACTCGTAAGGGGTATGGGTAGCAGTATTTTGTTTGTGTTTGCAATGGGCGCAATACCTTCGCAGGCACAAGATATAGGAAGTACTGACAGACTGAATGTAGAAAACTGGCAGGAATGGGAAACAGTTGGCGAAGCGCAGCTCACTTGGTTTGTGTTTGATATTTATCGATCTCGCCTAAAAGCACCCAATGGACAATACCTTGTTTCTACGGATGTTTCTCCGCATCCATTTGCTTTAGAGATCAACTATCAACGAGACATAAGCAAGCAGCAATTGCTTGAGGTGACGGATGAACAGTGGCAAAAACTGGGCTTCCCTAAGTCGAGCCGACAACAATGGATTACTCAATTGAGAGTTATCTTCCCAAGTATCAAAAATGGCGATGAACTTACCTACATCACTGATGGAGATAAGGGACAGATCATCTATCGCCAAGCAGGAACTAAAACGCAAAAAATGGTTGGCGAAATAACGGACGAACGTATGAATGATGCATTCCTGTCCATTTGGTTGTCACCAAAAACGGAATTTCCAAAGCTGCGTAAACAACTTATAGGACAAGTCAGACGGTGAATATCTTTAAAACGATATTGCGATACTTTGCTGCGTGCGTTGTTGTTACGTTGAGTGCCTGCTCGGCGGATATAGACAATTACCAAGCATCTACGCCGCCATTTAATTTATTTGAATATTTTGATGGCAATGTGAAGGCATGGGGAATGGTGCAAGATTATTCCGAGAAACAAACACGCCGCTTTGAGGTTGATATTGTCGGTACGATAACGGGTGATGAATTGGTTCTTGTTGAGGACTTTGTTTTTGACGATGGTGAAACCGACCAGCGTGTTTGGACTATTTCTCGTGCAGAGGATGGCAGGTATACAGGCAAAGCAGATGACATTATTGGTTTCGCAAACGGAAAAGAGCAGGGTAACGCTCTGCAATGGCAATATGACTTTGAGTTAAAAATGGACGACTCGACAGTGACCGTTGCCTTTGATGATTGGCTTTACCGACAAGATGACAAACACGTATTCAACCTGACCAAAATTAAAAAGTTTGGCGTGGAGGTGGGGACAATAACCTTGTTCTTTCAAAAACAACCCTAAATCCGCGATGCTCAACACGTATTGGGCGAAAATACTCTATTTGAATGCCTCGGTTGGTAAGCTTCCAAACAAAAAGGTTGACGCTTTCACGTCAACCTTTTTAGTTTTTCGCTCATTATTGAGAGATTACAGCTTGTCAGTTAGCTCGATTGCTTGACCGATATAGTTCGCTGGCGTCATCTCTTTTAGACGTGCTTTTTCGTGTTCAGGAAGCTCAAGGCCGTCAATGAAGTTACGCATTGCTTCACCGTCTACGCGCTTACCGCGAGTTAGCTCTTTCAACTTCTCGTATGGCTTCTCGATACCGTAGCGACGCATTACCGTTTGTACTGGCTCTGCTAGAACTTCCCAGTTTTTGTCTAGTTCAGCAAGAAGCGCGTCACGGTTCACTTCCAGTTTGCTGATGCCTTTTAGCGTAGAAGTGTAGGCGATGATTGCGTAGCCAACACCAACACCTAGGTTACGTAGAACCGTTGAGTCAGTTAGGTCACGTTGCCAGCGAGAGATAGGCAGTTTCTGTGCTAGGTGACCGAACACGGCGTTCGCAAGACCTAGGTTACCTTCAGAGTTTTCAAAGTCGATTGGGTTAACTTTGTGTGGCATTGTCGAAGAACCGATCTCGCCAGCAATGGTTTTTTGCTTGAAGTGGCCTAGTGCAATGTAACCCCAAACGTCACGGTCGAAATCGATCAGAATAGTGTTGAAACGTGCCACAGCATCGAACAGCTCAGCGATGTAATCGTGTGGTTCGATTTGTGTTGTGTAAGGGTTCCAAGTTACGCCTAGAGATTCAGTGATGAATTCTTCAGAGAACTTGTGCCAATCTAGTTCCGGGTAAGCAGATAGGTGCGCGTTGTAGTTACCTACCGCGCCGTTGATTTTCGCTAGGATTTCAACGTTTTCGATTTGCTTGTATTGACGCTCCATACGGTACGCCACGTTTGCCATTTCTTTACCCATTGTTGATGGAGAAGCTGGCTGACCGTGTGTACGAGATAGAAGAGGGATGTCGCGGTACTCAACAGCAAGTGCTTTGATAGCGTCAATAAGGTTGCGGATTTCTGGAAGAATCACGGTTTCACGCGCTTCTTTTAGCATTAGAGCGTGTGAGGTGTTGTTGATGTCTTCAGAAGTACATGCAAAGTGGAAGAACTCGTTTACTGCGTGCAGTTCAGGAACGTCTGCGACTTTCTCTTTTAGGAAGTACTCAACCGCTTTTACGTCGTGGTTAGTTGTGCGCTCGATCTCTTTGATACGTAGTGCGTCTGCTTCAGAGAAGTTTGCAGCAAGGTCGTCTAGGAATTGGTTTGCTTCTGCGCTAAACGCTGGCACTTCTGCAATTTCAGCAGTAGCAGCAAGCTTTTGTAGCCAGCGGATTTCAACGATAGTACGGTATTTTAAAAGACCGTATTCACTGAAGATTTCGCGTAACGCAATTGTCTTGCTTCCGTAGCGGCCGTCTACTGGTGAAACAGCAGTCAATGCTGACAGTTCCATGATGTTCTCCTGAATTGGGTTTCTAAATTTCGTGAGCTTTATACCAATAACTGTGGCAATTGTCACGAATATTGCGCAAACGTTTGCGCGAGATTTGTTTTAGTCAAAAAAATTAGCTCGCGATGAACGCGAGCTATGGAATTACATTCTGGCTAACAGGATTTGAGCCTGTTCAACCATCTTCTTGCGTCCGAAGATTAAGTGGCGACGTTTGCCACCCACTTGACGCCAGAGTACTGCGCTACGGATGCCTGATAACAACAAAGCGCGAACTTTGTGTTGGTTGGCGGTTTGCTGCAATACCGATGGTGTGCCAGCTACTTGAATACGAGGGCCGATTGGGCTCACTACATCAAGATAAATGCTTGCTAGGTTGCTGATCATTTGATCTTCTAGCAATTCAAAGTGTTCTGTTTGGCGTTTCGCCATTTGGATGCGATCACCAAGCTGAGACATGGCATCAGTGCGTGCGGTTAGTTTACGCTCTAATGCCATTAGGCTAATGATGTATCGGGTGATTTCACTGCCAGATGGGGTGCTATCAATCCCTTTCACCAAACACTCAAGGCCAAGTTTTAGGTCGGCTTCGCGACCGAATACGCCAATAGTATTGGCTGGGTTTGTGTTCAAAATGGCGTTCATGGATGTTTCAAAAGCATCTTGATCACAATGTCCGTTTCTCGCAACTTGTTGAACCAAAGCAACAGCTTGGCAAATACCAGCGAAAGCGATAGTACGGTCATAAAGTGTATTCGCCACGTAACAACTCCTAAGCTTGAGAATATTTAATGCGTTGCTCGATGATACCACCACCTAAGCAAACGTCATCTTTGTAGAACACGGCTGATTGACCTGGAGTCACGGCAATTTGTGGCTCATCAAAGATCACTTTAATGTTCTCGTCGTCGATAGGAATGATTGTACAAGGAATATCTTGTTGACGGTAACGAGTTTTCACTGTGCACTTCATAACATCGCGAATTGGTTCACGATCTACCCAGTGAAGTTGTGATGCAAGTAGACCTTCTGATTTTAGCATCGGGTGGTCTTTACCTTGAACGGCGATAAGCACATTGCGGTCGAGGTCTTTCTCACCTACGAACCATGGGTCTTCGTTACCGCCGCCGCCTTTACGACCACCGATATGAAGGCCTTTACGTTGGCCTAGTGTGTGGTACATCAAGCCTTGGTGCTGACCGATAACTTCGCCTTCTGGCGTTTCGATGTTGCCTGGCTGAGCAGGAAGGTAACGGCCTAGGAACTCAGTAAACTTACGCTCACCGATGAAACAGATGCCTGTTGAATCTTTCTTCTTCGCTGTGATTAGACCTTGTTCTTCCGCGATACGGCGAACTTCTGGTTTTTCCAAATCACCTACAGGGAATAGGCTACGAGCAACTTGTTCGTGGCTTAGTGTGTACAAGAAGTAGCTTTGGTCTTTGTTGCTATCTAGGCCACGCAGCATTTGTGGCTTTTCGCCGTTTTCAGGGAAAGAACGACGCACATAATGACCCATGGCAATGTAGTCTGCCTCAAGCACTTCATCAGCGAATTCAAGGAATGCTTTGAACTTGATTTCTTTGTTACAAAGGATGTCTGGGTTTGGAGTACGACCGGCTTTGTATTCTGCAAGGAAGTATTCGAATACGTTATCCCAGTATTCTGCTGCAAAGTTGATGGTGTGTAGGTGGATGCCTAGCTTGTCACATACTGCTTGAGCATCGGCTAAATCTTCTGCTGCTGTGCAATATTCTTCGTTGTCATCTTCTTCCCAGTTCTTCATGAACAGGCCTTCTACTTGGTAGCCTTGTTGCTTTAGAAGATACGCAGAAACAGATGAATCAACGCCGCCGGACATACCGACGATGACTTTCTTTTGGCTGTTATCAGACATTACTAAACACCACTAAAATAAACGGGACGCAGATTCTAACAGAATCCACAGACCGGTGACAGATCCGAGATCGAAATCACAATTCGTTTTTGCTGCCTTTTTCCGCAACAGCATCACTAAATAGTAATTTCATAAGTATAGAAAGGATATATATGGCATAGTTGGCAAAAATCCAAGAGGACAATATAAATGAGTGACGAAAACCAATTTATGCAAGAAGCTGAGTTGATTGAAATTGTTGAGAATCAGCTTGAAGACGGGAACCCTATCAAAGTTAAAGAAACATTGATGCGTTTGATGATGACTGGTACACCAAGAGAAGAAGCGGTAGCTATGATGGCATGTGCTATGTCGATTGAAATCTTTGATGTAATGAAAAACGAAGGGGAGTTCAATTTAAAGCGTTACACTGAACACCTAAATCAGCTGCCTGATTTGAGCTTCATGGAAGGCGAATAAGTAACCCGGAAGAAAAAAGCATCCAGCAAACGTTTGCTATAATTGCTTTTATTGCCGCTTTATTATTAGCGGTATAGAATCCGTTCTCCTTTTCATCCCCTTACTCAGACTAACAATATGAAATTTCCTGGACAACGCAAATCGAAGCACTATTTTCCTGTTCATGCTCGTGATCCTTTGGTGAGCCAAGCACAAGAAAGCAAGAAGATGACGCGCACTCACATCATCGGTATTGACCAAACTTTGGTGGATATCGAGGCAAAAGTAACGTCAGATGTGATTGAAAAGTACGGTTTGAGTAAAGGTCACTCGCTGGTTATTGATGATGTAAAAGCAGAAGAGCTATACCAGCAGTTAAAAGAAGAGAATCTGATCACTAACGAATACGCTGGTGGTACGATTGGCAATACACTTCATAACTACTCGGTTCTTGCAGACGATCGTTCTACGCTGCTTGGTGTGATGAGCCAGGATATCAAAATCGGCAGCTACGGCTATCGTTACCTTTGTAATACATCGAGCCGCATGGACCTGAATTACCTGCAAGGTGTTGATGGTGCTATCGGTCGTTGTTTTGCTTTGATCACTGAAGACGGTGAACGTACTTTTGCGATCAGCGAAGGTCAAATGAACCAGCTTCATCCAGACAGCATTCCTGAGAAAATTTTCAAAAATGCTTCTGCACTAGTACTGACATCTTACTTAGTTCGTTGTAAAGAAGGCGATCCAATGCCTGAAGCAACAATGAAAGCCATTGAGTTTGCGAAGAAGAACGACGTTCCTGTTGTATTAACGCTAGGTACTAAGTTTGTTATTCAAGACGATCCTAAATACTGGCAAGACTTTATTCGTGAACACGTTTCTGTTGTCGCAATGAACGAAGACGAAGCAGAAGCTCTAACAGGCGAAACTGATCCGCTAGCCGCTTCTGATAAGACGCTAGAGTGGGCTGATATGGTGTTATGTACCGCAGGTCCTGTTGGTCTGTTTATGGCGGGTTACACTGAAGACAGTGCGAAGCGTGAAACCACGTTGCCATTACTTCCTGGCTCGATTGCTGAATTTAATCGTTACGAGTTCAGCCGTCCGGCTAAAAAAGATGCTTGTCAGAATCCAATTCGAGTTTATTCGCATATTTCTCCTTACATGGGGGGGCCAGAGAAAATTAAGAACACAAACGGTGCGGGTGATGCTGCGTTGTCTGCTGTTCTTCATGACATGGCGGCGAATAAATACCATAAAGAAAATGTGCCCAACTCTAGCAAGCACAGCAATGAGTATTTAACTTACTCATCTTTTTCTCAGGTTTGTAAATATGCGAACCGTGCGAGCTACGAAGTTCTCGTGCAACATTCTCCTCGTCTGTCTCGTGGCTTACCAGAGCGAGAAGACAGTTTGGAAGAAGCATACTGGGAACGTTAATTCATATCGAATTAACCACTTTATAACTAATGTTAAAATGGCGTGTTTGAAAAAATACGCCATTTTTTATTTGCGCAAGACAAATAAAAAAGGCTCCCAACGGGAGCCTTTTTTAAACAAGAACGATTAGATTAGGAAATCGTCTAGTGATTTACCTGCGTCAAGTTGCTCTTGAATTGCAGAAGGTGTACGGCCTTGGCCTGTCCAAGTTTTTTCTTGGCCATTTGTGTCGATGTACTTGTACTTAGCTGGGCGAGGAGCGCGCTTAGATTTTGCTTTAGTCTTAGTTTCGCCAGATAGTGCGCTAATTAGTGCTTCAACGTCGATACCGTCTTGAGCAATTTTTTCTGCAATCTCTGCTAGCTTAGCTTCTTGTTGTGCTAGTGCTTCACGCTCTGCTTCTTCAGCTTCACGACGCTCTTCAACAACAGTAGTTAGTTTATCTAGAGCTTCTTCCAATTGTTCTAGAGTCAGCTCACGAGAAAATGCACGAAGGCTACGGATATTTAGAAGTGTTTTAGTCAGCTCTGACATAACGATTCCTATTAATAGGTTAACGTGTTTGGCATTTTTAATCGTTACGATTAAATAATACCAATCTACAAATAAAGATAAGTCCTTATATTTAACTTTATCTTTTCCTTATGTGCAAATGCTAAATCATGATTTTGTTTAAATTGAGCTATTTTTTGACTGAAAACTAATATTAATTAACTCGAAATAAATCTTAATTGATAGTGAATTCAAGTTTTACGTGATTATTCTAATCAAGAGAGCTATTGAATGGTGTTTTTTATAAAAGGCGAGCTTTGTATTTGCGCAACAGAAAACGAAAGCTGTAATGTGTACGGTATTTGTTATTCATATTTCTTTAAATTATCGATATTAGATAATCCATGATATTTTTATGGTAGTAATAAAGTTTCATAAACAACCAAATTAACGTGATTTCAGTTGCACAATGCTCAATTTGTTTGTTCGACGTTTATAAATTGGGTTGGCGATTATTTATTAGTTTAATTTAGTTTGATGTGTTGCATTGGTTCTCATCATAAGTACAATGGCTGCTACCTGATGCAATATTGCAGATAATTTGTTGTTAATTTGTACAATTAACGGTTAATTGTTTGTTGTTGCCGTAGAGGCGCAGTCTCGAAGAGTAGCTATTATTGGGGTGATGCCAATGAATAATAGTGGAAGGCGAAGATTGCCGAAGTAAGTCGTATATCAAAACGCCTTGCTGGGGTTGTATCTGAAAGGAACAACACTGCCATAGTATATTTACATTAAACTATGGAGCGCTACTGTAGGGTTGGGTGGAGTGTTCGCTTCCCTGTCGCTAAGTTCAACATGAGCACGTTTCTTATAAAGAAGGCGTGACTTGTCTGCAGTAGATCTCTAGCCAAACTTTGGTTTTTGAAGATCATGAATTTAATAGATTTTTCTCATTCTCCTGTTTCATTATTGCCTCCTATTGTTGCTCTGACATTGGCGATTCTGACTCGACGTGTATTAGTTTCTCTTGGTGTAGGTATCGCGCTTGGTGCGGTTCTACTTAACAGCTGGTCAATTGGTGGAACTGCAAGCTATGTAGGTACTCAAGTGTCTTCTGTCTTCATTGAAGATGGTGGAATTAACACTTGGAACATGAGCATTGTTGGTTTCCTAATTCTATTAGGCATGACAACGGCTCTATTGACGCTTTCTGGCGGTACTCGCGCATTCGCTGAATGGGCACAGTCTCGTGTGAAAAGTAAACGCGGCTCTAAACTTCTTGCAGCCTTTTTAGGCGTATTCATTTTTGTCGACGATTACTTTAATAGTCTTGCTGTAGGTGCGATTTCACGCCCAGTAACGGATCGCTTTTATGTATCTCGTGCGAAACTGGCTTACATCCTAGATTCAACCGCTGCACCTATGTGTGTCATCATGCCAGCTTCTAGTTGGGGTGCTTACATCATTACTATCATCGGCGGTATTTTAGTATCACATGGTATTACTGAGTATTCAGCGCTTGGGGCGTATGTGCGTCTTATCCCAATGAACTTCTACGCTGTATTTGCGCTGTTAATGGTGTTTGCAGTAGCGTGGTTTGGTCTAGATATAGGCAAGATGCGCGAGCATGAAATTGCAGCGTCTCAAGGTCGTGGTTTTGACAAAGACAAAGAGAACGACACTCAAGAAGCGCATGAGCTTAACGAAGAGTTGGACATTCGTGAGAGTGAAAAAGGTAAAGTCTCTGACTTAATCCTACCGATTGTTACGCTTATCGTCGCGACAATTGCTTCGATGATGTACACCGGTGGTCAAGCGTTGGCTGCTGACGGTAAAGAGTTTGCATTGTTAGGTGCATTCGAGAATACCGATGTGGGTACGTCTCTTATTTACGGTAGCTTGCTTGGTTTGGCCGTTGCTTTGTTTACTGTTCTAAAACAAGGTCTACCACTGACTGAGATTACTCGTACACTGTGGATTGGTGCTAAATCAATGTTTGGTGCGATTCTTATCCTTGTGTTTGCGTGGACAATCGGTTCTGTTATCGGTGACATGAAGACGGGTTCGTACCTATCGACTATGGCTCAAGGTAACATTAATCCGCATTGGTTACCTGTAATCCTGTTCTTGTTGTCGGGTCTAATGGCGTTCTCAACCGGTACTTCATGGGGTACATTCGGTATCATGTTACCAATCGCTGGTGATATGGCGGGTGCAACTGACATCGCACTAATGCTTCCTATGCTAAGTGCGGTTTTGGCCGGTGCAGTATTCGGTGACCACTGTTCACCAATCTCGGACACGACTATTTTGTCTTCGACAGGCGCTCGTTGTAATCACATTGACCACGTATCAACTCAGTTACCTTATGCGCTGTCTGTTGCTTTGGTTTCATGTGTCGGCTTTATTGCACTTGGTATGACAACGTCAATCGCGTTCTCTTTCATTGCAGCGTCGATTACATTCGTTATCGTCTGTGCTGTTCTATCATGGTTGTCGAAATCGAAAATAGCATCATGTCAGAGCGCTTAATGGCAATATGATTTGTTGAAAAGAGGAAGCTCCGCTAGTAACTAGCGGAGCTTTTTTTTAACGCGATTTAGGTGAGGGGGGCAATCGCGTTTTTGGGGATAACCTTTAAGATTCTGGCTGTGTGAAGTCAGGTGTTGGACAGTCTTCATACGACGATGGCAGAATTGGAACATCATCGTTGTTATTCAAACCATCCAAAACCGTCTTAATCTGATCAATTTGATTGATGTCTGAACCTTCCCAAGCACTGACCGCGTTACTAATGATATCTCCAATAGACATCCACTGATCGCCAAACCAAATAACGGTAGTTTGGGTTAAACCCTCAGAGGTTGGACGATGTCGAGTGTTAAAGATAAATGCGAGTAGTTGCTGAGCTAGCTGCTCTTTATGCTCGTTAAGGTCTGCGTTGCCATTGCTATCGACCAAGAATTGTGACACTTCGGATTGCCAAGTCCCGGCCATCCAAATAGCAGAATCGCCGCTAAATGCTGCTTCAACTGGCTCTCCACCAGTAAATTTACCGTCAAATGGCTCGTCACCAGCTCCAAAGTAGTTACTTGGAGAGGCGTAAGGGGCTAATCCATTCACATATACTCTGTCGGCTTCAGTTAGTTCACTTAAGCCATTTTTGTTGTGCCAGTAACCTTTGGTGTCAAAGTCTGCAGTGATTTCACAAATGTTATTGAAGTGCACTTCATTACCATCAAGTGCGTCACTGCGGTTGTAAACTTCACCGATAATGAGAGGGACGCCATTTTCCATTTTCATGACAGATTTTACGTCGAACGAAATGGTGTGATCACTGGTATTGTTCCATGCAGCAGAAAGGCTTTCGCTCACTTCATAAGGCGCGGGATCTTCACCGCGAACATTTGGAACGAGAACGAAGAATGTGGCACAGCCATCCTCTCCTGTCATCCGCTGTACGTAACCATTGGTATCGACTTCCGCTAAATTCTCGCCTTCTGGAAGAACACCGGCATCAAGAAGAAGTTGTTCTATCACTAAGAATTCACCATTTTCTGGATACTCAGGGTTGAATGGTTTAGGAACTGGTACACTGTCAGGTATGTAAAGGTTGACCGGCCAATTCGGAATCAAGCCTTCGCCTTCATCATGAATACCGTTACCGTTCATATCGAACGACTTACACACTTTAAGATTGGCAATACCGATAGAACCAAAACGGATGGTTAACACGGGATCATCATCAAAGGTTGGTTGAGCCCAAGCACTAGGCATGAAACCAACGTCATTCTCCTCATTACCGCTGGCTTCATCTGTGTCCTCACCAGCAGAACGTTTGATGGTTTCGTCGAAGTTGGTTTCACATGCTAGAGCGTTTGCAAAGCCTATATGTAGATCGCCATCTTCGAACGTCGGTGCAAAGTCTCTTAAATCTGCGAAGGTTGTGAAGTGAGTGAATGGGGTGTTCATTGCGGTAAAGCCAACTTTTTTCGCCCACCACATGAATTGGTCTAAGCTCCATTGATGGTCTTCAACCCCAAAAACACTAAACGTGATTGGCTCGTCAGGAGAATCATTGGAAAGTTTAGTATTACGCATACCGCCCATCTCCATCGCTAAGTCACGAATACCAAACTCCCAATTAGGAATAACTTCATCGATGATAGGATCATATTGGCAGTTCAGGTTTCTGTCGTGGAACGCACGAAAAGCAATATCAAAGTTTGGCGGTTCTGGCTCTGCAGTCTTCGCTTTGAAGTTATCTGTTTTCGAGAATCGAGGGATAAATCCAAAGAACCCGGCACAGTTTTCACCAGTTTCTTCGCCATACAGGTCAGTACCTTCACACGCGGCTTCTACGCTCGCTGCTGTGGATACCCAAGCTTTGTAAACCCCACCGGAGTTAGGTGTGTTGGCAAATGGAAATAGCTGTATGGTTTCTCCATCAGGCAGAGAAGTTGGGTCGACATCTAAATACTCACTTCCCAATTGATGTCGACATTCTATGTCTATCGATTGGGTGACCATTTTGCCGCGAACTTTAACTTCTTGAGTGATGGTGACGACGTCATTCATATATGTCACACCACCTTCACCGTCGAAATAGAAAAGACGACAGGCTAATGGTTCTGCGTAAAACTCTTCGGCGTTTCTAGCATTCTTGCCTTTGATTTTTACATCTTGAAAGCAGGTACCACCGTTGGTGTCTGCGCTATCTAAAGTACTTGATAACAAACATTTACCTGATGGATCGGTAACTTGAAAATAATACAAACCAGCAGGCAGTGCTGCGGCTGTTCTTGGGGCGTTAGGCCCTGGGCCTCCATCTAAAAATACTTCTTGTTTAGACTCGTAGCGGACATTTTCATTGACGATATCACCAGCAGGTGTCGTCGTGAATATTGCGCCATCTAATCTAGCGAAAGCTGGTACAGCAAACATGATAGCTAACGAAGATATCGCAAGAGTTGTTGTCCTTAATTTGGATAAAAACCTGTTGATATTCATTTTTTGCTCCTGTGTCATCATGAGTGACGACACAGGATACAAAGGCAAAGAGTATGCCTATTTTAACTTATTGATTTAAAAGAGCCTTACATGACGTGTTTTATATGAAAAAGCTAAGTAAATGATATGCCGTGATTTCGTTGTTACACTGTGTTGCGTTACACATGTACACATTGTCAGATGTTGATATTGTACTTCTTAATCAGCCGATAAAGTGTTGTTCTAGAAATACCTAGATGGCGTGCGGCTGCGCTCATATTGTGTTTATTTTCTTCGATGGCCTGTAACAAATAGTCGAGGTCAATTTGATCAACTGAAGGGAGTAATTGCCTTTCACTGTTCTCAAGCCCTAAATCAGCAACGAGTAGGGTATTGTCTTCACACATGACAATTGCTCGCTGAATCACATTACGCAGCTCACGTACATTTCCAGGCCAACGATGTTTAAGCAGTTTTGCTTTCACTTCTTCGGACATGTTGTGTACTTGACCATGAGATAAATCTGTTAAAAAGTGCTCAGACAGCATCAAAATGTCTTTGCCTCTTTTTCGAAGTGGAGGAATGGTCAGCGGTAATATATTGAGTCGATAAAATAGATCCTCCCTAAATTCTCCTTGTACGACTTCGCTTTTTAAATCCACGTGGCTGGCGGCAATCACACGACAATCAACATCGATAAATTTATCCGCACCTACTTTGTGTATTTGTTTGCTTTCTAAAAAGTGAAGGAGATGTATTTGAAGATCCGAAGGCATATCTCCAATCTCATCGAGAAATAAAGTGCCTTTGTGTGCTTTTTGAATAAAACCAATCCGGTCAGAAATGGCACCTGTAAATGCACCTTTTTCGTGGCCAAAAAGTTCGGAAGCAATCAAGCCACTTGGAATCGCACCGCAGTTAACCTCTACAAAGGGTGATGAGCGTCGACTAGATAACTGATGGATCAGTCGAGCACACAACCCTTTACCCACACCAGTTTCACCTTGTATGAGTACTTCAGCGTCACATTGCGCGTACTTTTTAATGGCATTTCGAAGCTCGTGGATACAAGCGCTATTCCCAATAAGAGGATATAGCTCCGCCTCGCTGAATTGCACCGTTTGTTTGGTACTACCTTTTCGCAGTTTCATCATTAATCACTATTTTTGCCCCACTGAAATAATAGTTTTGAATTAGCCGTCTCAATCGTGAGTGAATGTCTCTTTATTGAGAAGTTTGTTAATTACTGTGGGTGGTAAAGTCTAAATGTTTGTTTCGGAGAAAATTTATACTAGGGACTTTTTTTGCTAGGAAAATCGTTGTATAGCAACTTCATTTCTTGCACTCTATCGCAATGAAACTAAAAATAAACATTTAAAAAACATAGACTTGAAAAAATAGTTAAGAAAAGTTCAATTTCGGTATTGAAAAATTAAGAATCCTTGGTTAGTGTGGTTACTAACGAAGCAACTAACTAAAGTCTTAAATAAGTATGCGTAATTTTGTAATGAACATTCATCACCATCATCACCCAGCCTAGTCTTTCGGGAGATGTACGCATACCCGGGAGGCAGGAAACTCCCGGAGGTGAAAATCAAAGTAAGAACAGATTTTAAACCCTCGGGAGACACCAATCTCTCGAGGGTTTTTTAGTTTTACTGGTTTAAAAATTACTTAGATATCAAAATCTTGCACAGGGATAAAGCAATGCAAACACAACGCTTAAGAATTGCAATTCAGAAAAAAGGTCGTCTTAGCAAAGAGAGCCAAGCTCTACTAAAGCAATGCGGCGTGAAATTTAACGTAATGGGTGAGCGTCTTGTTGTTCACTCAGAGAACATGCCAATTGACTTGCTTTTGGTTCGTGACGACGACATCCCTGGCTTGATCATGGATGGCGTGGTTGACCTTGGTTTCATCGGAGAAAACGAACTAGAAGAAGTTCGTCTTGATCGCAAAGCTTTGGGTGAGCCATGTGAGTTTGTTCAACTTCGTCGACTGGATTTTGGTGGCTGCCGTTTGTCCATCGCCATCGATAAAGATGAAGAATACAACGGTCCACAAGATCTCGCAGGCAAACGCATCGCAACGACTTACCCTCAACTTCTTAAAGCGTACATGGATGAAGCCGGCGTGCCATTCTCAACTTGTATGCTCACTGGTTCTGTGGAAGTTGCGCCACGAGCGGGCTTAGCGGATGCGATTGCAGATTTGGTTTCTACAGGTGCAACATTAGAAGCAAACGGCCTGAAAGAAGCCGAAGTCATCTTCAGATCCAAAGCGACGCTTATCCAACGCATTGGTGAGTTCGACGCAGACAAAGCAGAGTTGATCAATAAATTGCTAACTCGCATGCAAGGCGTTCAACAGGCAAAAGAATCAAAATACATCATGCTGCACGCACCAGCTGGAAAGTTGGAGCAAATCAAAGCATTACTGCCGGGCGCAGAAGATCCAACCGTTTTACCACTATCAGCGGACAAACAGAAAGTTGCCGTTCATTTGGTGAGTACAGAGAATTTGTTCTGGGAAACCATGGAACAGCTAAAAGAACTGGGTGCGAGCTCAATTCTAGTACTACCAATTGAAAAAATGATGGAGTAACGGCAATGAGAACTGTTGTATGGCAATCACTGAGTGAAGAGCAACAAGATGCAATTTTAGAGCGTCCTGCCATTGCGGAAGGCGCGAATATTACCGCTGCAGTTGCGGATGTGATCGCAAAGGTGCGTACTCAAGGTGACGCAGCGCTATTAGAACTTACAGAAAAGTTTGACCGTGTAAAACCGGAATCAATCCGAGTTCCATCCAAAGAAATTAATGCGGCTTCAGAGCGCCTTTCTGCGGAAATGAAACAAGCACTGGAGCAGGCTTACAGCAACATTGCTAAATTTCATAAAGCACAAAAGCCACAACCAATTAAAGTGGAGACACAACCTGGTGTGATGTGTGAGCAAGTGACACGTCCCATTCAAAAAGTAGGGTTGTATATTCCTGGTGGTAGCGCGCCATTGCCATCGACGGTATTGATGCTGGGCGTGCCTGCAAAAATCGCTGGTTGTCGTAAAGTGGTGCTTTGTTCTCCTCCACCGATTGCAGATGAAATTTTGTACGTCGCCAAGTTGTGCGGCATTGATGAAGTTTACAATGTCGGTGGTGGACAGGCGGTCGCTGCAATGGCTTACGGTACGAAAAGCGTCTCTAAAGTCGATAAAATTTTTGGTCCGGGTAACGCCTATGTGACGGAGGCAAAACGTCAAGTAAGCAATGACTTCCGTGGTGCTGCGATTGACATGCCGGCTGGTCCTTCTGAAGTTCTTGTGATTGCAGACGAAACTGCAGATCCAGACTTCATCGCAGCAGACTTGTTAAGCCAAGCTGAGCACGGCCCTGATTCACAGGTGGTTCTTGTGACACCATCACCTATTGTCGCGGATCAAGTAACGGATGCCGTTCAGCGTCAACTAAAAGCCTTGTCTCGTGCAGACATCGCGCAGAAGGCGTTGGCTTCAAGTCTGATTATTATTTCTGAGTCAATCACACAAGCGGTTTCTATTTCTAACTACTACGGCCCTGAGCACTTAATTGTGCAAACGAAGAACCCTCGTGAGCTACTTCCACTACTAGATAATGCGGGCTCAATCTTTCTTGGCGATTGGTCTCCTGAATCTGCAGGTGATTATGCGTCGGGAACTAACCACGTGCTTCCAACTTACGGGTATACTCGTACTTACTCAAGCCTTGGCCTTGCCGACTTTTCTAAACGAATGACAGTGCAAGAGTTATCGGCTGAAGGTTTACAGAATCTCGCTCCGACTGTGGTTACGATGGCGGAGGCGGAAGGTCTCGACGCTCACAAACGTGCAGTCACCATCCGAGTAGAAAAGCTGACCAAAAATAGATAATAAGAGAGTAAAGAGATGGAAAAGCTAGCACGCAAACAAGTTCAAGAATTAACCCCGTATTTATCTGCTCGCCGAATTGGCGGCACGGGTGACGTTTGGCTCAACGCCAATGAATCTCCATTTAATAATGAGTACAAAACGGATTTTGCTCGCCTAAACCGCTACAGCGAATGCCAGCCAAAAGCGCTTATTTCTGCTTACGCTGCCTACGCGGGTGTAAAGCCAGAACAGACGCTTACTTCTCGTGGCGCTGACGAAGGTATCGAGCTGTTAGTTCGCGCTTTCTGTGAGCCAGGACAAGACGCGATTTTGTACTGCCCCCCGACTTACGGTATGTACGCAATCAGTGCTGAAACCATTGGTGTTGAACGTAAGACTGTACCGCTAACATCGGATTGGCAACTTGACCTTGCTGGCATCGAATCCAATCTCGATAACGTCAAGCTGGTTTTTGTTTGTTCGCCAAACAACCCAACCGGTAACCTCGTTAAGCGTGAAGATATTGTCTCTCTGCTTGAGATGACAAAAGACCGAGCAATCGTGGTCATGGACGAAGCGTATATCGATTTTTGCCCTGAGGCGTCAACGGTGGATTTGTTAGCTCAATATCCAAATCTCGCGATTCTACGTACGTTATCAAAAGCGTTCGCGCTTGCAGGCTTACGTTGTGGTTTCACGCTTGCAAACGAGGAGCTAATCAACGTCCTACTTAAAGTCATCGCGCCGTACCCAGTACCAGTGCCTGTTGCTGAAATTGCGGTTCAAGCCTTGTCAGAAGCAGGTTTGGCTCGAGCGAAATTCCAAGTCCTCGACCTTAATGCAAACCGCGCTTATCTGCAGGTTGGTTTGTCGATGATTCCAGGATTGCAAGTTTTCGAAGGGTGGGGCAATTACCTATTGGTTAAATTCCCAGATGGTGATGCGCTGTTTAAAGCGGCGTGGGATACCGGAATCATTCTACGTAACTCACCAATTGAAAACTGCGTGCGTATCAGCGTTGGTAACCGCGACGAGTGTGAAAAGACACTGGGTTTCATTAGAAACTACTATTCATAAATAGAATTCTCAACGTTCTCGGTTCATGCCGAGAACGAAACAAGATTAGTAATAAGGAAGTTCGAGTGAGCAAGCAACAAAAAATCCTATTTATCGACCGAGATGGCACGCTGATTGTCGAGCCACCGATTGATTTCCAAGTTGACCGCTTGGATAAGTTAAAACTAGAACCGTTTGTTATCCCAAGCCTGTTGTCGTTGCAGGATGCGGGATACCGTCTAGTGATGGTGACAAACCAAGATGGTCTAGGCACAGACAGCTACCCTCAAGAAGACTTCGATGCGCCACACAACATGATGATGGAGATCTTCGAGTCTCAAGGTGTGAAGTTCGATGATGTGCTGATTTGTCCGCATTTTGAAGAAGACAACTGCTCTTGCCGTAAGCCTAAATTAGGCATGGTGAAAGAGTATCTTCAAGGCGGTAAAGTGGATTTCCAAAATTCTGTCGTGATTGGTGACCGTCAAACGGATCTGCAATTGGCGGAAAACATGGCAATTCGCGGTATTCAATACAATCCAGAAACCATGGGCTGGAAGCAGATATTGAAAGATCTGACGGTGAAAGCACGGGTTGCCGAAGTGATTCGTACTACTAAAGAAACCGACATTAAAGTTGCCGTTAATCTGGATGAGCAAGGTGGCAATGATATCTCAACAGGTCTTGGTTTCTTTGACCACATGCTGGATCAAATTGCCACTCACGGTGGCTTCCAAATGGTGTGCAAAGTCGACGGTGATTTACACATTGATGATCACCACACGATTGAAGATACCGCATTAGCCCTTGGTCAGGCATTAAAAGAAGCGTTGGGCGATAAGCGTGGCATTGGTCGCTTTGGTTTCAGCCTGCCGATGGATGAGTGCTTGGCGCAATGTGCGTTGGATTTGTCTGGTCGCCCTTACCTGAAATTTGACGCGAAATTTAGCCGTGATCAAGTTGGAGACTTGTCGACAGAGATGGTGGTTCACTTCTTCCGTTCTTTAACTGACACACTAGCGTGTACGCTACACCTTTCTTCTGATGGCGATAATGATCACCACATCATTGAGAGCCTATTCAAAGCGTTTGGTCGAACGTTACGCCAAGCAATCAAGGTGGAAGGTACGGAGCTGCCAAGCAGCAAAGGCGTCCTTTAAGGCTCATGTGAGCAAGGAGAAAAGCAGTGACAGAACAAAAAGTTGTCATTATCGATACGGGCTGTGCCAATGTTTCTTCGGTGAGGTTTGCCATTGAACGCTTAGGTTATGACGTAACGATTTCAAAAGATCCTCAAGTGGTGCTGTCAGCAGACAAGTTGTTCCTACCTGGTGTGGGTACAGCAAGCGAAGCGATGAAAAACCTTGAAGAGCGTGATCTTATCAATCTCGTTAAGCAAGTTGAAAAGCCATTGCTTGGTATCTGTTTAGGTATGCAGTTATTGGGTAAGTTTTCTCAAGAGAAAGGGCAGAAAGCCTACGAGTTAGTTGAGTGTCTTGGACTTTGTGATGGCGAAGTGAAGCTGCTACAAACTGGCGATTTGCCACTGCCACACATGGGGTGGAATACCGTTTCTGCAAAAGCAGGCAATCCGTTGTTCAAAGACATTGAAGAGGGTGAGTACTTCTATTTTGTGCACAGCTTTGCGATGCCTGTTGGAGACTACACCATTGCAGAATGTGATTACGGAAATCCATTCACTGCTGCGGTTCAAAGTGGTAACTATTATGGTGTGCAATTCCACCCAGAGCGTTCTTCAAAGGCGGGCGCGAAGCTTATTCAAAACTTCTTAGAATTATAAAAGGGATTTAGTGTGATTATTCCAGCTCTTGATTTAATTGAAGGACAGGTGGTTCGCCTTTATCAAGGTGATTACGGCCAAGTAACCGAGTACAAAGTCGACCCAGCAGAGCAGTTCAACTTGTATCACCAAGCAGGGGCTAACTGGCTGCACTTGGTGGATCTGACGGGCGCGAAAGATACATCTGCGCGCCAACTTGATTTGATTGCAAAGCTATTAGCAAGCACGCCTGCGAACATCCAAATCGGTGGCGGTGTGCGTACCGAACAAGACGTTGTGGACTTATTAGAAGCGGGTGCACAGCGCGTTGTGGTTGGTTCAACCGCAGTAAAACAGCCTGAGTTAGTAAAAGGTTGGATGGAAAAATACGGCGCAGAGAAAATCGTTCTCGCGTTGGACATCAACATCGACCAAGACGGCACGCGTAAAGTGGCGATCTCTGGTTGGCAAGAAGATTCAGGCGTGACTATTGAAGCTCTGATCAACGATTACCTGACGGTAGGTCTACAGCACGTGCTGTGTACTGACATTTCTCGTGACGGTACGCTAGAAGGCTCAAACGTAGAGCTTTACGTCGACCTATGTAAACAGTACCCACAAGTGCAGTTCCAATCTTCAGGTGGTATCGGCTCATTAGCGGATATCGAAGCGCTAAAAGGCAGCGGTGTGGCAGGCGTGATTGTTGGTCGCGCGTTGTTAGATGGTAAGTTCACAGCAGAGGAGGCATTTGCATGCTGGCAAAGCGAATAATTCCATGTCTTGATGTTCGTGATGGACAAGTGGTGAAGGGCGTTCAGTTTCGCAACCACGAGATCATCGGCGACATTGTCCCTCTCGCTAAACGCTACGCTGAAGAAGGCGCTGATGAGCTGGTGTTTTACGACATCACTGCATCAAGCGATGGTCGTGTAGTTGATAAAAGTTGGGTGGCTCGTGTCGCGGAAGTGATCGACATTCCTTTTTGTGTGGCTGGTGGTATTAAATCCGCGGAGGATGCTGCACGTATTCTGGAGTTTGGTGCAGACAAAGTCTCTATCAACTCGCCTGCGTTGGCTAACCCGCAGCTTATTACTGATTTAGCAGATAAATTTGGCGTTCAGTGTATCGTAGTTGGTATCGATTCCTACTACGACAAAGATACTGGTAAATATCAGGTTTACCAGTTTACTGGCGACGAAGAACGTACAAAGGCGACGAAGTGGGAAACGCGCGATTGGGTACAAGAAGTGCAAAAGCGCGGCGCTGGTGAAATCGTGCTCAACATGATGAACCAAGACGGCGTGCGTAACGGTTACGATATTGAACAGCTCAATATGGTACGCGAAGTGTGTAAAGTTCCTCTCATCGCTTCCGGTGGTGCAGGTGCCATGGAGCACTTTGCAGAAGCATACCAAAAAGCAAACGTGGATGGTGCGCTGGCCGCTTCGGTATTCCACAAGCAAGTCATCAATATTGGTGAACTAAAGCAGTATTTGAAACAACAAGGCATTGAGGTACGACTATGAGTTTTAAAGCCGCCGAAGTCAGTTCGCTGTCGGAGCGAATCAATTGGGAAAAGGTGGATGGCTTGGTACCTGCCATCGTGCAAGACTTCCAATCGAGCCAAGTGCTTATGATGGGTTACATGAACCAAGACGCGCTAGCAAAAACGGGTGAAACGGGTCAGGTGACATTTTTCTCTCGCACTAAAGAGCGTTTATGGACTAAAGGTGAGACGTCTGGCAATGTTCTTCAACTCGTGAATATCTCTCTAGATTGTGACAATGATACTTTGCTGGTTCGAGTGAACCCTATTGGGCCTACTTGCCACACAGGCACAACAACGTGTTGGGACGGCGATGCACAAGAGGAATCACAAATGGTGTGGCTTCATCAACTTGAGCAGCTACTGGCTGCCCGCAAGAGTGCCGATCCAGACTCCTCTTATACCGCCAGTCTTTATGCCCGTGGTACCAAGCGTATTTCGCAGAAAGTGGGCGAAGAAGGCGTTGAAGTCGCGCTTGCGGCGACGTCGGGCGATAAGGCGGAGTTAGTGTGTGAATCTGCAGATTTGATCTATCACTTGTTGGTGCTTTTACAAGACCAAGGTTTATCAATGAACGATGTGGTGAATAAGCTTAAAGAGCGTCACAAGTAGTTCAAATCAAAGAAATAAAACAAAGGCTTCCATGTGGAAGCCTTTGTTTTTTCTTGATAGTGCGATTTTATCCGCAGCACTTTTTAAATTTCTTACCGCTGCCACAAATACATGGGTCGTTACGGCCTACTTTTAAGCTGCTGATGGATTGATTAAGTCGCGGATCTTGCTCGGATTCTTCTTCAGGGAAAGTGCCATCAATGTAATACCACAGCCCATCTTCTTTCACGAAGCGTGAATGCTCGCTCAGGCAGTAGCGTTGGCCGTCTTCATTGAAATAGGCGTTGAACTCAACAAAGCCTTCATTTTCATGGCTGCCAGCTTCTGCTTTGACGACTTCCAGTTTGCACCAATCGCTGTCGATCGATTGTGCGATACCTTCACGTTGTTCTTCTGCGTTACAACTTGGGTGATATGTTTTCACAACGTAGTCAACGAGGCCTAGCACATGAGCGCTATAGCGAGAGCGCATTAACTGTTCTGGTGTTTTGACGTCAGCGTGATTGTTGTGCGCAATTTCGCAACACTGTTGGTAGGTACGGTTAGCGCCGCAAGGACAAGAAGAAGCCATAAGATGAAATCTCGTTAGGTAAAGCGATGAAACAAATAATCCCAATAGAGTGGGAGAGAAGCATTATAGCGAGTTAAGGTGTTTGAGAAAGCAGTTCTTGAGCCCACTCTGTCGATTCATTGAATGCATCAGCTAGCTGAGTTTCCGTTAACTTCAATACGGAGCAGTATCTTTCAGCCAGTTCCCAATCTGCTTGTTCGTAAGCAATACACATAGAAAGGAGATACCCAAGCACACCTTTTCGACTTGTCAGTGCAAGCTTGATGTCTTCATCGACGGGAATGTCTTCAATCACATCCGACAGAGGCTGATCGAGAAGCGAGCCTAATAATGAGAACATACCAGTCAGAAAGGCTTGTCCAGGATCGTACTTGGTGTTCATTTGGCTAAGCAAAATTTCACACATACGAGCGCGTTGAATAGCAAGCGAGTAGAGTGAATCGGGCTTGTCCTCTTGCACAGAAGCGATTGCAACCAGTGAAATAAAGCGTCGTAAACGTTCTTCGCCCAGATAAATCAGCGCCTGTCTAAACGATTTGATCTTGGTTGTGAGCGTGTAACCCGAGTTGACGTAAGTGAGCAACTTATAGGAAAGCGTCACATCAATAGAGAACAGACGCTCCACTTCATTGAAGTCGATGGGCTTGTCAGCAATCTCTTTACACAACTGGATGACGGTTAAAAACGCCGGGTTGAGGCGCTTCTTTTGGATCATTTCTGGTTTACTAAAGAAGTAACCTTGGAAGTAGTTAAAACCAGCGTCAAGCGCTTGTTCAAACTCTTCATAGGTTTCGACTTTTTCAGCCAAAAAATCGATATTAAACTGGCTCAATGCTTGGATGAAAATTGCCGCTTTTTCAATTGGTACTAAACGAATATCAAATTTGATCATCGATACGTACGGAAGAAAGCGTTTCCAAGCCTTAGTTGGTACAAAGTCGTCCAGTGCAATTCGGTAGCCGCATTCGTGCAGATGTTTTATTGCATCGAGAAGCTCTTGCGTAGGCTCACAATCTTCGAGTACTTCAATAACCAGAGAATCTTTCGGAAACAGTGTCGGAACAAGGTTGACCAAGCTTTGGTGGGGAAAGTTAACAAAACCGAGTTTGTTACCTAACGTGTTGTAATGCGTCGACAAAAAATGATCAGATAGCAGTCGACTAGTAGCAAGCTCAGGTTCTACTTCAGGGAAGGTATTTTTGGGGCCGTCTCGAAAGAGAAGTTCGTAACCTATGGTTCGCTTTTCTCTGTCTAGAATCGGTTGGCGAGCTACGTAAGAATACTTCAATTAGGTACTTCGTTCTGTTTAACTTAGTAATATGATAATAGCGATTTTTTACAAAATATCTACGCTTTGAATGCGAATCTTCTACATGTTCGACATGCTTAGCGTAAATTATGTGTTGAAAGGCCGGTTTTGCAGTTCAAAACCATCAGAATTCACTTGTAAAACTGAGCCTTGCGTATACCAGTCCCCTAAGACGATGCGCGTGTTTTTAGCACCATTTGCGTCAAAAAAATGTGTATTTGGGCGATGAGTGTGGCCATGAATCATCAAGTTGACGCAATTCTGAGACATCACTTTTTCAACTTCGCTTTGATTCACGTCCATGATATCTAAAGACTTCATCTGTTTATCGTCGCGAATGTCTGATTGAACTTTAGAGACAATTTTTTTCTTTAAACACCATGGGATGCGTTTAAAGATCCATTGTAACCAAGGTTGATGCACAGTTTTACGAAATTTCTGATATTCCACGTCATCAATACACAGGGTATCGCCGTGTAAAATCACCGCTTTTGTGCCATATAAGTCGATGGTGCAAACGTCATCAAGCAAAGTGATGCCCGTCTCTTTACAAAAGCGTTCGCCCAACAAGAAGTCACGATTGCCTTGAATAAAGAAAACCGGGACACCTTGATCGGTGAGCGTTTTGAACTCGGTACGAATTTGGTTTGCAAACGGTGTTTTGTCATCATCACCGACCCAAAACTCGAAAAGATCGCCTAATACATAAAGAGCTTCGGCATTTTTGGCTTCCGTACGCATGAATGTAATGAAACATTCTGTGATGTCAGGACGTGACGGCGTAAGGTGCAAGTCTGATATAAATAATGTCGTCATAGAAATAAGGGGAGGCGAAGCCTCCCCAATTACTTATCTCTTGGGAATAATTCGCAAGAATTACTCTGCGATTGTAGTACCAGTGATTACCACGTCTTCTAGTGGTACGTCTTGGTGCATGCCGTAAGAACCAGTGCTAACGCCCTTGATCTTGTTTACAACGTCCATACCTTCTACAACTTCACCGAATACACAGTAACCCCAACCATCTAGGCTTTCGCTACGGAAATCTAGGAAAGTGTTGTTGTTTACGTTGATGAAGAACTGAGAGCTTGCAGAATGTGGTTCCATCGTACGAGCCATAGCAATTGTGCCTACTTTGTTGCTTAGGCCGTTGTTTGCTTCGTTCTTGATAGGTGCACGTGTTGATTTTTCACGTAGACCTGATTCCATGCCGCCGCCTTGGATCATGAAACCGTCAATAACACGGTGGAAAAGAGTGTTGTCGTAAAAGCCGTCGCGGCAGTACTGAAGGAAGTTTGCGCTTGTCTCTGGCGCTTTCTCTTCGTTTAGTTGAATCTTGATGTCACCAAAATTAGTGTGAAGGGTGATCATGCTACTTTCCTTTACTGTGTTGTGTTGAGCCCGAGATTCTAGCCTAAGTTATAACGCATTAAAAACTCGAGAAGAGTAAATTCTTCGTTTTGTGCTTGAAGTTTAGCCGATTATCGTTTTATCGGTTAATTGCTATTACCTAATAAGGTCGGACTTGATATACTCGACGTTCTTGTATTCATTCACAATCATAGATAGAGATCATGTTAAAGATATATAACACACTCACAAGACAGAAAGAGGAATTCAAACCAATTACAGCCGGTAAAGTTGGCATGTATGTCTGTGGGGTAACCATCTACGATCTCTGTCACATCGGCCACGGCCGCACCTTCGTTTCTTTTGACGTAGTATCACGTTATCTGCGCTACCTTGGTTACGACCTAACGTTTGTTCGCAATATCACAGATATTGATGACAAAATCATCAAACGTGCAGCAGAAAACGGCGAATCTTGTGAATCACTTACAGAACGTTTGATTGGCGACATGCACGCAGACTTTGATGCATTGAACATGAAGCGTCCTGACGTTGAGCCGCGCGCAACACAATTTATCGCAGAAATCATCGAATTGGTTGAAAAGCTTATCGAACGTGGTTTCGCATACGTTGCAGACAATGGCGACGTCATGTTTGAAGTGGGTAAGTTTGACGAGTACGGCAAGCTTTCTAAGCAAGATCTTGATCAGCTTCAAGCTGGTGCGCGCGTTGATATCGAAACAGCAAAACGTAGCCCACTAGACTTCGTTCTTTGGAAAATGTCTAAACCAGGCGAGCCAACATGGGAATCGCCATGGGGTCCAGGTCGTCCAGGTTGGCACATTGAATGTTCAGCAATGAACTCTACGATCCTAGGCGATCATTTCGATATTCACGGCGGTGGCTCTGATCTACAGTTCCCACACCACGAAAACGAAATCGCACAATCTTGCTGTGCACACGACACTAAGTACGTAAATACTTGGATGCACAGTGGCATGGTGATGGTAGACCGCGAAAAGATGTCTAAATCTCTAGGCAACTTCTTCACTATTCGTGACGTTCTTGGTCACTACGATGCTGAAACCGTGCGTTACTTCCTAATGTCTGGTCACTACCGTAGCCAATTGAACTACAGTGAAGATAACCTAAACCAAGCACGCGCTTCTCTTGAGCGTCTATATACTTCTCTGCGTGGTCTGGATTTAAATGCAGCACCAGCGGGTGGTGAGGAGTACGTATCTCGCTTTACTGCGGCGATGAACGACGACTTCAACACACCAGAAGCATACTCAGTTCTGTTTGATATGGCGCGCGAAGTTAACCGCCTTAAGACAGAAAGCGTAGAGAAAGCGAGTGAACTTGGTGCGCTAATGCGCGAACTAGCAGACGTGATTGGTATTCTTTACCAAGATCCTGAAGCTTTCCTAAAAGGTAATGCTGGCAACGATGATGAAGTCGCTGAAATTGAAGCGTTAATCAAACTGCGTAACGACTCGCGTGCTTCGAAAGATTGGGCAAACGCCGACATGGCACGTGATAAGCTGACGGAGATGGGCATTGTCCTTGAGGATGGCCCAGAAGGCACAACATGGCGTCGTAAGTAATTGAATCTTTTAAAAGGGCTGATGATTCAGCCCTTTTATTTTCCAATTTCATCAATAAAATTTTAACTTTAGGTAATGCTCTGTGGCTCAGATGTATTTCTATTACTCAGCAATGAATGCGGGTAAATCGACAACTCTTCTTCAATCTTCATTTAACTACCAAGAACGCGGTATGACGCCAGTGATTTTCACTGCGGCGTTGGACGACCGCTATGGTGTAGGCAAAGTAAGTTCTCGTATTGGTTTACAATCGGACGCGCATTTGTTCCGTCCAGATACGAACCTATACCAAGAGATTGCAGCCCTGCATGAAGTCGAAAAACGTCACTGTATTCTTATTGACGAGTGTCAGTTCCTATCGAAAGAGCAGGTTTACCAACTTACAGAAGTAGTGGATAAGCTGCATATTCCAGTACTTTGCTATGGTCTTCGTACCGATTTTCTTGGCGAACTTTTTGAAGGCAGTAAGTACCTACTCTCTTGGGCTGATAAGCTGGTTGAGTTGAAGACGATTTGCCACTGTGGCCGAAAAGCAAACATGGTTATCCGCACCGACGAACACGGAGTCGCAATCAAAGAAGGTGACCAAGTGGCGATTGGTGGCAACGACCGTTATGTCTCGGTTTGCCGTCAGCACTACAAAGAAGCCCTAGGTAAATAAACCTATCCATTCAGCTTCAAAGCAGTACAGAAAAGCCACCGAATTCGGTGGCTTTTTAATTGTTCATTTCGCTCAGACGAGATCAAAACCGAATCGCTCTAACAAGACTTGATAAGATGAATCCACTTGCTTTGGAATGTCTTGTTTAGTTTGAAATCCTTTTTCGGGATAGCTTTTGACGCGGGAAAAATCTTCCATCAGCGCTTCTAACACCATCATTAGCGGCATGTCTTCGTTGATGTATTCAAAGAATGGATGAGCGGTAGAACTGACTTGCACTTGCGAGTAGGGCGATTGCCATTGCTTCTCAAACGTAGCGATGGCGCGGCGTTCCATAAATGGCTTTTGCACTAAAATAATAGATTCGCATTGGATGCCTTTCTCTTTTAATAACTGCTCGGTGAAACGGACGTTTTCTCCACTATTGGTTGAACGTGTTTCTACTAAAATGGCATCGCTTGGTACGCCAGCTAAACGCGCAATGTCTGCAAATGTTTCGGCTTCACTTTTTTCAAACAACCCATCCGTAAAACGGCCTTCACCACCGGAGAACACAATCAATGGTGCGAGTTTTTGGTGGTAAAGCGCAGCGGCGTGCTCAGCAACTCGCACGTCGTTACTGCACATAACAAACAAGCAGTCGGCAGGCTTTAAATCCTGTTTTAGCTGCATGTAATCCCAAAGCGTTTCTATATGTTGATATAACTTCATAGTGCATCCAGCGTTGAATTGAATCGGAATTGATACCCAAGTGAAACCAGTTTGTCCGCTAAAATGCGTTTATCGGCATCTTCTGTAACGGGAGGTAGCGAAATCTCTGCGCCACTTTTGGTGATTGCTGCTTGGTAAAACTCAGCTTTGCTCACGGTGTGAGGCGTTGTGACATTAATGATCTGATTACTCAGGTGATCCAATGCAAATTGTGCCACAGCGACTGCGTCACTTTGATGAAGCATGTTGGCTGGGGCTTTACGGCTGACTTGTTTTAGGCGCATGGCAAAGCGAGCGGGGTGTCTGTCTGGGCCAATCAAACCACTGCAACGTAAGATGGCGTAGTTTATGCCAGAGTCGATAACGGATTGCTCCGCTTCGAGCATGATTTTCGCATTGTCAGAAAAGTGAGGGTGGGTTTGCGCGAGAGCGAGCGATGCGGATTCTTCTTTCATCTCCGTTGGTAAATTAGGGTAGACCGTTGTAGAGCTGATCATGACGAGCTTTTCAATCGCATTCTGTTTTGCCGCTTTAACTAACGTTGACCATTGCTGCGCATACTCTCGACCAGACCCTCTACGAAACCCAGGTGGAAACGCGCCAACAATACGCTCGATATGATTCGACTGAATTATTTCATCCAGTTTTTGCGTTGCGTTTTCATCGTTGAGATCAAGCAGGGCGGCGTTAGCAATAGTGGATGGCCGTTCATCTAACCGAGCTTGGCTACGACGCGTAATAACTACATCATGTCCCTCGACTAACAAGGCTTGCGCTAGCGGAGTACCAAGCCAACCTGCACCTACAATCAATGTGTTTGCCATTATTTATCCTACTTAATTGTTTGCTCAAAGAGAGTAATGAGCTCTGCTTTGGCTTGTTGATGGAGGGGATCAGAATGCCATTTTTGATGCTGAATCAGGTCAACATTGACTTGCCAAGCCAGCTTTGTGAAATCATCCCCAACTTTTTTTAACGTGTTTGGTGAGTCTGCGACTAAGTGCTCCGGCAGGAAGCACCATCCAAACCCTTTGTTCGCTAATTCCAACAAAATGTAGTAGTTATCAGCGTACCAGATATCTGGGCTCAATGCTTGGTTGAGGCTACCTGGCTCTGCACTCTTTGAGCGTATCACCAGTTGGCGATATTGTTTGAGTTGATCGATATGGGTAATTCGCTGAGCCGCTAATGGGTGATCGGAAGAGACATACACATCGAATGCGATATTACCAAGATTGGTGAAATCGATATGCCTAGGCATTTGCAGATCGCTCAGAATAATTCCGGTGGTCGCACGTTCAGATTTCACCAGTTCAATAATGTCTGGGCTAGATGCCGTTAAACATTCGACTTGTAGTTGCGGAAATTGTTGCTCTAGGTTTTTAAGCACATCCGGTAATCGAGTCAGCGGAATCCCTTCATCAATCGCGAGAACAAGCTCGCTCGCCTGCGCAGAAAAGAGCTGAGTCGCTTTATTGTTTAATCGGTCGAGTTGACTGATCGCCGCTTGCGCGTAAGGCATCAGAGCATTGCCGTTCTCGGTCAGTTTGGGATAACGGCCGGATCGATCAAACAGATCGACACCACAGTCGAGTTCCATGTTCATAATGTGTTGGCTTATCACGGATTGGGCTCGACCTAACTTTCTCGCTGCTGCGGAAAATGAGCCGGATTCGGATGTGGCAACAAACGCCTGCAATTGTTCGATAGTAAACATATCGCTTTTACCGATGGTATCTAATTTTTTATTATCTCAATCATAGATAAAATTTCAGTCATTGAGTAGAACAAATGGGTAGATAATCATGACTCGTAACGAACGAATTTTCCACGCAGTACTTTTTGAATTGATGGCGTTAGCGATCATTGTGCCTGCAGCTGCGTTGATCACAGGCAAAGGTTCAAGTGATTTGGCGTTAGTAGGGATCGGTTTGAGTTTGTACACCGTAGTTTGGAACTACATTTACAACTTGTACTTCGATAAGTGGTTTGGCAGCAACCGAGCAGACAGGAGTTTAGCAATGCGCCTTGGTCACACTGTTGGGTTTGAAGGTGGGTTGATCTTTATTTCTATACCTGTGATCGCATGGTTCTTGGAGATTACGTTCCTTCAAGCATTGATGCTCGAAGCGGGGTTTCTAGTCTTCTTCTTGTTTTACGCCACAGGCTTTAACTGGTTGTACGATAAAGTTCAACCGTTTGGGAAAATGAGAAAGTTACTGGTGTAGCCGAGTGAGATTCCCCAAATGCGATTGGAGTAACTAGAAAAAAGCCACCGTATTTCGGTGGCTTTATTGGTCAGTGGGCGGTAGTTATTCTGCAGAAAGTACGCGTAAGATTTTGTCTGCGTGTTCTGCAACTTCAATGCCTTCGTCGGTTAGATAACCACCATCAGGTTGCGTACACAATTGCTTTTGGTAAAGACGCGCAACTGCTGCTTGCATCTCTTCTGAGGCATCTGAATGGACTTTAATGCCTGTCGCTGCACTGCTTAAATCGAATTGAAGAAGAAGGTTCAGTTCGGCGATGTGTTCAGCTGAATATTTCATAGATAATTCCTTTGCGCTTTTTTATCCAAGCTAGTCTTAAAACCAGTGTTGAGCAACACAAAACAACAAGAAGTGTTAACTGCATTGCTATCAGACTGATATAACGTGGAATTTTTGTTCGAACGCTGAGTATCTTGTTTAATATCAATGATAGTTAAGACAACAAACTATAGTTGAGTTTTATCGATTTCCGTCTCACCAACAACATTTTTAGTAAACATGAAAAATAGCCCTTGAAAAAGTCAGGAAATGGAGCGATTATCCGCGCCTCTTTAATTGTTTCTAAATGTTACACTTCCATGAACTTCAATCAGTTTGACTCTTTATTGCCACCTCAGGCTGCTGAACGTGCCGCCGAAGTAGGTGTAGGCAAAGCAACGAAAGCTCCAATCAAATCTTTTCTGCTCGCCATTTCTGCGGGGCTTCATATTGGTATTGCTTTCATTTTCTATACCACAGTAACGACAGGCGCGGGCGATCTGCCTTGGGGCATCACACGACTCATTGGCGGTCTAGCATTTAGCCTTGGTTTGATTTTGGTGGTGGTTACTGGCGGCGAGCTTTTTACCAGTTCGGTTCTGACTCTGGTTGCACGTGCGAGTGGCAAAATTTCATGGAAAACGCTGGTTAAAAACTGGTTTGTGGTTTATTTCGGCAATATGGTTGGCGCTATTTTGCTGGTGGCGTGTATGTTGGTGACAAAGCAATACATGTTCGATCACGGTCAAGTTGGTTTGAATGCCATGGCCATTTCACAACATAAATTGCACCATGGTTTTTTTGCGGCGGTTGCACTTGGCATCATGTGTAACGTGTTAGTTTGTATTGCGGTTTGGATGACATTCAGTGGCCGTACATTAACAGACAAAATCGCGGTAATGATTTTGCCAGTAGCGATGTTCGTCTCCGCTGGTTTTGAGCACTGTATTGCGAACATGTTCCAAGTTCCAATGGCTATTGGTATCAAATACTTTGCGCCAGAAGCCTTCTGGCAAATGACAGGTGCTGATATCGCAAATTATGCGGACTTGAACATGATGGGCTTTATCGTTAACAACCTTATCCCAGTCACGATCGGTAACATCATCGGCGGCGGTGTGTTCGTCGGTATGTGGTACTGGATGATCTATCTACGTGATGAAGACAAGCATCTGCGATAGAGCCCAAAGAAAGAGAAAGGCGAGCTAGGTAGCTCGCCTTTTTTGTACGTCGTATTTGGGTGAAAGTGCTTTCTAAATCAGCTCTTCATTGATTCCAAACTCGTTTGGCAACCAGTGAGAAGTGATCTCTTTTGGCTCTTGCACAAGCCATTCAACCGGCAAGTCAGACAGTAACTCATCGTGTTTTTCCGCCATGATCAATACGTCCATGATATCTGCTCCATTTTGTCTCTAAGCACAATGTAGAAGCCGAAGATGTCATTGAGTTGACTAAAATGTGACCATTGCATGTTGATAAGACAGGAGACTCAGAAATGTGGCTATGTTTCTGGTTGCGTATATCTTTTGGTGGCTTATCCACATTTTCTGTGGATAACCTGTATCAAAGATCGTGAGTATCTCTGAAGATCCAGAAAATTTCATAAAATTAGGGGGTTATGTGGCCAATTACTGACCTCGCTTCATTCCATCAACTGGGCGTACTTTGACCGTAACACGGCCTTCTTTTGTTTGTACAAAGCTCAATGTCATTTCAAGTGTGATGGCAACAGAGACGCTCATCATGACAAAAATAGCTAGCATGATGACCAGTTGATATTTAATGGCAACCAATGGGCTTGCGCCCCCTAGGATTTGCCCCGTCATCATACCAGGAAGCGTGACAAGGCCCATCGTGGTCATTGAGGCTAGCGTTGGCGCTAACGATTTTCTCAGAGCCTCCTGAACGAAAGGAAAGGAAGCGTATTTAGGGGCGGCACCCAGTGAGATGGCAGCTTCGTACTCAGATTTACGCTCTTCAAAAGCAGAGAATAAGTTTTGTAGCGCGATGATATTACTGCTCAGACTATTGCCTAACAGCATGCCTGCCAATGGGATCATATATTGTGCATTGTAAAGCGGAGTAGGGCGCACCAAGCCAGCGGTGATCGCAATTAGTAATGGAAACAAGCCACATACAAGCCCAGTTAGAAGTGGCAGCATGAGCGGCTTTTTCGGTAAACGTGCTTTCCCTGCAATGGAACTTGCTCCTACGACGAGCATAATCGCAAGCCAAAGTAAGTTGATGATCAAGCTGTTTAATTGAAAGAGATATTCAAGATAAACACCGATCAGAACGAGCTGTAAAGTCATACGCACAACGCTGACTGATGCATCTTTCGCGATGCCTAATCTATAGCGTGCATTGATCGCAAGTGGCACTAACAGAATCAAACTGAAAGCCGCTAATTTTGCCCAACTAATGTCCACCACACTGTTCATAATCACTCCTTGAAATTGCCGCTTAGAATTGTAACCAACCCCATTCTCTATATGAATCTCAATGGGTAATTTTTGCTTTTTTCATGGTGGAAATTGCGAGAGGTTTTATAAAATGTTTTTATCATTTTGTTTACAAGTCATTATCTTTCTCAGGAGTTTGAGTAATTTTTCGGCACGAATTTTACCGCTCAAATGTAATTTATGTTTTGTAAATGTTGTAAGTTTAACAAGGTTTTAAAAGACTTATTTTTTCATATCTGTTCATGTTTTTTAATAAATAATATCAATCCAACACAACTCCGGATGAGCTCAAAAAAGTGTTGAATTACAAGGCTTGAAGGGAGTTATTTGATTGAACCTTACTATTAGTATGGTCTAACATTTTCAATTAGAGATTGTAAAAACTTAAGCTTGGTTACACGGGCTTTTCAATAACACTAGATACAAAATAGGCAAATGTATGAGTGATGTTAATAAAATTGAGAGTGGCGAAAAACGCTCACTGGAGTGGAAGTCTTTCCTCTTCATTGCAGTTGTTCTCTTCCCAATTCTGAGTGTGGCTTTCGTAGGCGGCTACGGATTTATCGTTTGGGCACTACAAGTGTTCTTCTTTGGTCCTCCAGGCGCACACGGCATGTAAGCCAGTGAGCTCACAACCACACTTTTGAAAAGATTTTAAGAGAGCAAATAATGAAATCATTAATCATTAAACTGTGGCGTACGATGACGCGCCCGGCAGTTCATATCAGCCTTGGCGTGCTGACTATGGGCGGTTTCATCGCTGGTGTTATTTTCTGGGGTGGATTTAACACCGCGCTAGAAGCAACCAACACTGAAGAATTCTGTATTAGCTGTCACACCATGCGTGACAACGTATACGTTGAGCTGCAAGACACGGTTCACTGGAAAAACCACTCTGGTGTTCGTGCTACTTGTCCTGACTGTCACGTTCCTCACAACTGGACTGACAAAATCGCTCGTAAAATGCAGGCTTCTAAAGAAGTATTTGCGCAAGTTTTTGGCAACTACTCTGAACCTGGCGTTTTCGAAGAGCGTCGTATCGAACTTGCTAAACACGAATGGGATCGTTTCTCTGCAAACAAATCTCTAGAGTGTAAAAACTGTCACAACTACGAGTCTATGGACTTCGAGCAAATGTCTCCAACCGCTCGTATCCAGATGAAGCAAGCGGCAGAAAAAGATCAAAGCTGTGTTGACTGTCACAAAGGTATCGCGCACAACCTACCAGCGGGTATGGATAGCATCGGCGGCATCGTGGGTGATCTAGAGCAAATGACATCAGGTACTGACTACGCAGTAGGTCAAGAGCTCGTAAGTATTCGTCACCTTCCAATTTACTTTGACGCGCAAGGCGCGAAAGAAGCGGGTCTTCTAAACCCTGCATCAACAGTAAAAGTTCTGGAAGATAAAGGTGACTTCATCGAAATCGAAATTGACGGCTGGCGTAAAGCGAAAGGCTTTGGTCGCGTAATTCAAGAAGATTTCGGTAAGAACATTGCAACTGCGTCTCTACTTAAAGAAGCGTCTACAGACAGCAACATCGTAACGACTGGTGAAAAACGAGTGGACGAGCTGACTGGTCTTCCTTGGGAGAAAGTGGCAGCGAAAGTATGGATCAAGAAAGAGTCTATGCTGAACGACATCAACCCTGTATGGGAAAAATCGAAAGAAGCATACAAAACAAACTGTTCTGTATGTCATACACAACCAGCTGAAGCGCACTTCGATGCGAACACCTGGCCAGGTATGTTCGACGGCATGCTTGCGTTCGTTAACCTAGATACAGACAGTGAAGCACTGATCTTGAAATATCTACAGAAGCACTCTTCAGATTATGCTGAAGGCCACCACTAATAAGCGCGGATTGGAGTAATTTAAATGGCTATTACACGAAGAAGTTTTCTTAAAGGTGTAGCAACCACAAGTGCAGCGTCAGTTATCGGTCCAAGCTTATTGGCGTCAGCTTCTGCAAACGCAGCTGAGTCGACTGGTACTTGGAAAGTAACAGGCTCACACTGGGGCGCGTTCCGCGCCCACATCTACGCGGGTAAAGTTCAAGAGATCAAACCGCTAGAATTAGACAAAAACCCAACAGAAATGTTGAACGGCATCAAGGGTATTATCTACAGCCCTTCACGTGTTCGTTACCCAATGGTTCGTCTAGATTGGTTGAAGAAACACAAATACAGCGCGGATACTCGCGGTAACAACCGTTTCATCCGCGTGACTTGGGATGAAGCTCTAGACTTGTTCTACCGTGAGCTAGAACGTGTTCAAAAAGAATACGGTCCTTGGGCTTTGCATGCTGGTCAAACTGGTTGGAACCAAACAGGTTCATTCAACAACTGTACCGCGCACATGCAACGTGCAGTAGGTATGCACGGTAACTTCATCACTAAAGTAGGCGACTACTCGACTGGTGCAGGTCAAACCATCATGCCTTACGTACTTGGTTCAACCGAAGTTTACGCACAAGGTACGTCTTGGTCTGAAATCCTTGAGAACTCAGACAACATCATTCTGTGGGCAAACGACCCAGTGAAAAACCTACAAGTAGGTTGGAACTGTGAAACTCACGAATCATTCAAGTACCTTGCAGAGCTAAAAGAAAAAGTAGCGAAAGGCGAGATCAACGTTCTGTCTGTTGACCCAGTTAAGAACAAAACGCAACGCTACTTAGAGAACGATCACCTGTACATCAACCCGATGACAGACGTAGCGTTCATGCTGGCTGTGGCTCATGTTCTGTACAACGAAAACCTGTACGACAAGAAGTTCATTGATACTTACTGTCTAGGCTTTGAAGAGTTCATCCAATACGTTCAAGGTAAGACAAAAGACAAAGTAGAGAAGACACCAGAATGGGCAGCGGCTATCTGTGGCGTGAAAGCGGACAAGATTCGCGAATTCGCACGCATGCTAGTGAGCGGCCGTACACAGATCCTGATGGGTTGGTGTATCCAGCGTCAAGAGCACGGTGAGCAGCCATACTGGGCGGCGGCTGTGGTTGCGGCAATGGTTGGTCAAATCGGTCTACCTGGCGGTGGTATATCTTACGGTCACCACTACTCAAGTATCGGTGTGCCTTCTACTGGTTTCGCTGGCCCTGGTGGCTTCCCTCGTAACCTTGACCAAGGTATGAAGCCGAAGTGGGACAACAACGACTTTAACGGTTACAGCCGTACTATCCCAGTTGCACGTTGGATCGACTGTCTGCTTGAGCCAGGCAAAGAGATCAATTACAACGGCGGTAAAGTGAAACTGCCAGACTTCAAGATGATGGTTATCTCTGGTTGTAACCCATGGCACCACCATCAAGATCGTAACCGCATGAAGAAAGCGTTCCGTAAACTTCAAACGGTTGTAACGATCGAGTTTGCTTGGACTGCAACATGTCGTTTCTCTGACATCGTTCTACCTGCGTGTACGCAATGGGAACGTAATGACATCGACGTGTACGGTTCATACTCGAACAAAGGTCTGATCGCGATGCATCGTCTCGTTGATCCATTGTTCCAATCTAAGCCTGACTTCCAAATCATGAGTGAACTAACTCAGCGTTTTGGTCGCCGCGAAGAATACACTCGTGGTATGAGCGAGATGGAGTGGATCGAAAGCCTATACAACGATTGTAAGAAAGCGAACGAAGGTAAGTTCGAAATGCCAGAATTCAATGAGTTCTGGGAGAAGAGCGTACTAGACTTCGGTGAAGGTAAACCTTGGGTTCGTCACGCGGACTTCCGTAAAGACCCTGAGCTTAACCCTCTAGGTACACCGTCTGGCTTCATCGAGATTACATCACGTAAGATCGGCCGTTACGGTTACGAACACTGTCAAGAGCACCCAATGTGGTTCGAAAAATCAGAGCGTTCACACGGTGGCCCTGGTTCAGACAAATACCCATTCTGGTTGCAGTCTTGTCACCCAGACAAGCGTCTGCACTCTCAAATGTGTGAGTCTGAAGAGTTCCGCGCGACATACGCGGTGCAAGGTCGTGAGCCTGTTTACATCAACCCAATCGATGCAAAAGCAAAAGGTATCAAAGACGGTGACTTGGTACGCGTATTCAACGGCCGCGGTCAGCTACTAGCTGGTGCTGTTTTAACTGACAGCTATCCACGTGGCGTTATCCGTATCGAAGAAGGTGCATGGTACGGCCCTCTAAACGAGAAAGAAGGCGCAATCTGTACTTACGGTGACCCTAATACGCTAACGCAGGACATCGGCTCTTCTGAGCTTGCTCAAGCGACTTCTGCGAACACATGTATCGTAGACTTCGAGAAGTTCACAGGCAAAGTACCGCCAGTGACTTCATTCGGTGGTCCAATCGAAGTTGCTTAATTAGAGCAATTTGCATAAATCGAAATACCAGCCTTCGGGCTGGTATTTTTTTTAACCAAAATTTCAGTGAGCGTTATCTCAATAACCGTTTTTGAGCGTCAGAGTGCATGGATTCGTGACGAAAATAACGAATTGCTCGCATCATTCACAGGATAATGAAGTCATATTCAAAAGGCTTCACGCGCAACCAAGCATCGTGGGGTCAATTGGACACAAAACAATAATAATCAGTGAGTAGATGCAATATGGCTCAGACCATTCAGTTAGCCAATCATTCCGAAGTGACGATCATCGATAACGATCTGCACGTGGATGTGATTGGTAATCAAGCCCATTTCTCTTTCTCTGGGCTTCACAATAAGACCTTTACTGACCGTGAAGTGCTGTTCGAAATGCCGTTTCTATACGAGCACGAAGCCAACGTGATTGGTGATGGTTTTCAAATGTTGGCGCAAACGTCAGGAACGATCACGCACCCGATTGAAATAGGTCGATGCCCCGACAACATTCCCCCATACCGTGTGTACTCGCAACATGCACCTAAGCGTTACTACAACTATCTAGTGATTGAGGATTCTGCTGGTTACACCTTGTTTGGCTTCACGACGTGCCGTCGATTTGCTGGTTACTTTGATATACAACAGCGAAATGGGCAGTGGATACTGACCGCAGCAATTGATGGTGAACACACACAAGTGGCGGATTGGGAACACAATCAACTTGAGTCCATTACGATTTTAACTGGCAACTCGCTATCCGATCTGTATCAAGAGTTCAGCGAGATGATTGCCGCGCATCATCCTATTCGCAACGGTGTCACGCAGGATGCACCGATAGGCTGGTGTTCTTGGTATGCGTACTATGCCGATGTGACCGAGCAAAATGTTTTAGAAAATGTCGATTGCATGCAAGACAAGCTCGAAGACCTAGAATGGGTACTTCTGGATGATGGCTATCAAGCGTTCATGGGGGATTGGCTTACGCCGTCGGATAAATTCTCTGGCGGTGTGAAGGAGCTGATTCAAAACATTCGCGCAAAAGGCAAAAGGCCGGCGATTTGGATGGCTCCTTTCATAGCGCAGCCAGAATCTGAGGTCTTTAAGCAACATCCTGAATGGTTTGTTCGTCATCCTGACGGTCAGCTCCTTAAAGCCGAAGATGTTACCTACGGCGGCTGGCGTTGCACGCCTTGGTATATTCTCGATACGTCCAACCCAGAAGTGCAAGATCATCTAACGCACGTTGTGTCAGTGATGAGGCTAGAGTGGGGCGTAGAGCTGTTTAAGCTCGATGCAAACTACTGGGGAACACTAAAAGGAAAACGTAGTCAGTCTGGTATTACGGGTGTCGAAGCGTATCGATTAGGGATGGAGGCGATCGCCAGAGGCGCAGGAGACGCGTGGTTGCTTGGCTGCAACGCGCCAATGTGGCCATCTTTGGGGCTGGTGGATGCGATGCGTGTGTCTGATGACGTCGAGCGCCATAGCCACCGTTTTGAACAGATCGCTAAAGAGACGTTTTTCCGTAGCTGGCAGCACCGTAAATTGTGGCAAATTGACCCAGACTGCGCGACGTTTACTTCTCTTGCTAATCAAGCTGCATCACGTGAAGACTACGAGTTTCACCGTACCGTATTATTGGCGTCTGGCGGATTGCTTTTGTCTGGCGACCCTCTCCCGGAAATCACGCCATTTGCGAGTAAAACCTTGGCGAAGCTGATGTTGCGACAACGACGCAGCCAAGAATCTGCTAAGTTCACGGCGTTAAGTTTGAGCCATGCTTTTTTGAAACTGACGGACAAGAATGATCTACATTGTTTGTTCAATTACGCGAATCACAATGCGACTGAATTTACTCTCACAGCGGATCAGCCCGTTGATTGGTATGACTACTGGACCGGAGAAAAGCTCAACCAAGATCCTTGTCAGTTGCTTCTAGTGAGTGTCGATAGAGGTCTGAATGCCAAAGCAATAGTGACCGCATAAAGATCATTGAAAACAACGTATTAAACGAAAAGAGCCACTTGGGCTCTTTTCTTGTTTTTACGCGTTCTTTGTTGAGAGCGGAATTACTAAAACTCAAACAGAAAGTAATAACCATAGCCCACAATGAACGCAGGGATAGAAGAATAGATCGTTGCCATCAATGCCGCTTTGGGAGCCATGGCAATCGCGGGGAACAGTGCATCTCCATCGTTAGAAATCGCATTTGCAATCTGCGCGGATAATGGTGCGGCACCAGTAATGTACAAACTGGTGACGAGAATCTGTGGGCCGCAGCCTGGTAGCATACCGATGGCTAAGCCAGCCAATGGCATCCAGATGCCCCAATTTGAGAAGGTAGCAGCCAAATCAACGCCTGAAAAATAGGTCGTTAATTCAAACGCAAGAAACGCCACGATAACCCACGCGCTGACAAAGTTGGTGTCTTGGGCTGTTTTTTGAATCGGGTGTGAATCAACGATTTTTTCATCTTCTGACACCGTCGATTGATAATCTCCCAACTCTTTTGTCATTGCCCACAACGACATGGAGACCACCGCAAATATCGCTCCTAACCATTCAATGCTACTTGGACTCAAATTCAGTAGCTGATTGATATCCACTTGGAATGAGGTCATTACGGCCACCATGCTCGCAGGGACTATCAACCACTTCCAGAATGCGCCTTGAAGATTAATCGCACGTTGCTCTAAAGGTGTGTATCGCTCGCTTTGATGCTGACAACAATGGTGGTGAGCGCTCGCTTGCTTTGGCTCGGGGCGTAGAAAATCATCAGGATGAAATGCGTTGACGATCAAACCCGAAACCGTACCTACCACAATGCCAAGTGCGACGACGCCAACGCCGACGGACGGTTTTGCCGCGAGTAACAAGAATGCCGCATCGCCCATGGTTGATGTCAGTACGGCTACGATTGCGCCAAATCCTACTCGTCCACTAATAAATTGAGTCGTAACAACAATAGCGCCGCCACAGCCCGGAAGCGCACCGAGTAGGGCTGCAAAAAACACCTGATGATGACGAGAACGATGATAGAGTTGAGTGATGCGATTCGTCTTCGACATAAAGTTGGAGAGGTAATGATAAATCGCCAAGGTTGCTGCGACATAACAAGATACTGCCCAGAAAGAATCGGAAAGCGTGGTCACTGTGATCTCTCGGGTGTTCTCATTCGCTAATAAGACAAGCATGATAATGGGGATAAGCAGTCGCTTATAAGCTAACTGGAACTGAGTTGGCTGAAATAGCTGCTGTGCGGAGTGCAAAAATCGGGTCGCGTTCATCGTTAACTCAAATGCAAATGGTAATAATTATCATTATATGTAAATGAGATTTATTCGCAATAGGGTTGTGAACTTTTCTTCGTGTCAAACTCCCTCAAATCAGGTAAAGTATCGACCTTTGTGAGCAAACAGCTTCCACGGCACACCGTGCCATTGTTCGGAAGCGTATCAAATTGACTTGGATAGGAAGAAACATGATTCTAGTTGTAGGTCATAAGAACCCAGACAGTGACAGTATTTGTAGTGCACTAGTTGCAACAGAACTTCTAAAGGCGCGTGGCGTTGAAGCAATGCCAATTCGTCAGGGCGAAATCAACCGTGAAACTCAGCACATTCTTGAAGTAGCTGGCGCAGAAGTTCCAGAACTTCGCACTTCAGTAGCGGGTGAAACCGTTTGGCTAGTAGACTACTCAGATCTAGCGCAAGCACCAGACGACATCGCTGAAGCTGAAATTGCGGGTATCGTTGACCACCACCGTCTAGGTGACGTGATGACAGTGAACCCAATGGAAGCATGGATCTGGCCTGTTGGCTGTACTAACACAGTACTATTCAACATGTTCAAGATTGAAGGTCACGAGATCAAGCCTCAAATCGCTAAGCTAATGATGTCAGCAATCCTATCTGACACAGTAGGCTTCGCTTCTCCAACTTGTACACAAAAAGACAAAGATGCTGTTGCTGAGCTAGCTGCAATCGCTGACGTACAAGATGTGGATGCATTCACGAAAGATCTTCTAATTGCTAAGACAAACATCGAAGGTCTATCTGCGGCTCAACTCGTTGAAAAGGACCTTAAAGGTTACCCATTCAACGGTCGTGACGTAGTGGTTGGTCAGGTTGAACTTGCAACTCTTGAGCAAGTTGACGGTATGATCGAAGCACTAGAAGCAGACCTAGAATCTCGTTGTGAGAAAGATAACCTAGCGTTCGCTGCTGTTATGCTAACAGATATCACAACTGCTCAAACTCGTCTTCTATACAAAGGTGAGTGGGCTGAGAAACTTGTTAAGCACGAGAAAGACGGCATGCTAATGATGGAAAATACACTAAGCCGTAAGAAGCAAGGTTGGCCTTGGCTTCAAACTGAGCTAGCGTAATTTCACTATTACCAGCATATACTGTAAATGCCCGCTTAGCTGCGGGCATTTTTCTATGGGAAACAGGAGACTGATATGTCTGAGCAACTCACCCAAGAACAAATTGATACGATTAATCGCTACAACGAAGAGCAGCGCCTAAAGTATTGTGTCAAAGAGATTGTCGCGAATCGTAAAGTTTGGATTCTTAAAGACGAGCACGGCTGTGTCATGTTAAACACAGAAGACGATGATTGCGTTCCTGTGTGGCCAAATGAAGAATTTGCCAAGCAGTGGGCAACGGGTGACTGGGAAGAGTGTGAACCAGAAGCGATCTCTCTTAACAAATGGCATAGCCGTTGGACTACTGGCCTAGAAGATGATGAGCTATCGGTTGTTGTATTCCCGAATCAAAACGAAGAAGGCGTGGTGTTGTTTCCTGACGAGTTTGATTTCGAACTGCGCAAACAAGCAAGCCGTCGTTAATCTGCCTTTACTCGCTTCACCCAATAGAAAAAGCCTGCATGAAAGCAGGCTTTTTGTTTTTCGTGAGCTGTCTGTTTAGTGGCTTGGCGCTTTGTAGAAATGGCTTTCTACCAAGCGCTGGGTAATCGCATGTTCTGGATTAGTAAGGACTTGGTTTGTCTCTCCAAACTCAACCACTTCGCCTTCGTGCATTACCATCACTTTGTCGGTGATGTGTTTTACGATACCGATATGCTGAGACACGTACACAAACGACAAGCCCATCTCTTCTTGCAGCTCCAAGAACAAGTTGATGATCTGTGAGCGCATCGCCATATCCAAACCGTTTAGCGCTTCATCCGCCACAATGATTGATGGCTGAAGGATGAGTGCACGAGCCAAACAGACACGCTGTTTTTGACCAGCAGCAAGCATTTGAGGATAGAAGTAGGCGTGCTCCGGCAGAAGCCCCACGCGAAGCAACGTCTCTTTCACACGTTTCATTCGTGCATCTGGCGGCATGTTGGTGTTTCGTTTCAACGGACCTTCCAAGATTCGTCCAATTTGAATCCGAGGGTTCAATGACGTGTTTGGGTCTTGGAAAATCATGCGAATCAACTTACATCGCGTTGCGTAATCTTTGTGTTCTAAACGCTCACCATTGACTCGGATCTCACCAGAGCTCGGTTCAACAACGCCTGCGAGCATACGTGCAAGTGTTGATTTACCGGAGCCATTCTGGCCAATAAAGCCAATAGTTTGCCCCGGTTCTAGCGTAAAGCTCACGGGTTTAACCGCTTCATTAACTTGACATCTGAACAGTCGAGAACGCGTGACAAACTGCTTCGATAAGTTATCGACTTCGAGTAACGCACTCATGACTTCTTCTCCGTGTTCAATGGAAAGTGGCAGTTAAACTTATGGTTTTTAATGCGTCGCGTGTGTGGAATTTCAACACACTGTTTTTGCGCGTACGGACAACGCGGCCCTAATCGACAACCAATTGGCAGGTGCTGCAAAGGAGGGATAGACCCAGGTAGCGATTGCAGTTTCTGCTTGTGCGGTACCCAATCATTAAAATCTGGCATCGCTTTTAGCAGCGCGTCAGTGTAAGGGTGTTTGGGGGCTTCGATGATTTTGTCTGTGTCGGCAGACTCAACCGACTGACCACAGTACATGACGGTAATTCGGCTTGCCCATTGCGTGATGGTAGCCAAGTCGTGACCGATCAGCAAAATCGTGGTGTTGTTGAGCTGGTTCATTCGGCTCAACAAACGCAGAATCTGCGATTGAGTGATGGGGTCCAAGTCGTTAGTTGGTTCATCGGCAATCAACAATTTAGGTTTGGTTGCGATGGCCATGGCGATCATGACTTTTTGACATTCACCATCTGTTAGCTCGTACGGGTAGCTGCCCATCAAGCGTTTGTGATCTTTGATGCCAACTTTGTGCAGTAGCGCAATGGCCTGTTTTTTACGCCATTTGAATCGCTCCCACCACTTGCCTTCAAAGGCGCGAGAGGGGATAGACTCAATTAACTGACGACCTACTTCTTCGGAAGGGTCCAAACAGGTTGAGGGTTCTTGGAAGATCATCGCGATATCGCGGGCAATGACGCGTCGACGCTCTTTAGGCGTAAGCTGTAAAAGGTCGATGTTACCCAAGCGCATTCGGTCTGCGGTGATTCGCCAGTTGTCCTTACAAACCCCCACGATCGCTTTCGCAACTAAGCTTTTACCTGAGCCAGACTCGCCCACCAAGCCTCGGATTTCACCTTCATTGAGCGTTAGGCTCATTCGGTCGACGGCTTTCACCATCCCTTGTGGTGTTTCGATCTCGATAGTCAGATGTCGAATATCTAATAACGGCATTATTCGATCCCCGCATTCAGCGCTTGGCGTACACCTTCACCTACTAAGTTTAAGATAATTACGGTGAACATGATGGTCAGACCCGGAAGCGTCACGGTCCATGGTGCGATGTAAATCAGCTCAACGGAATCACCCAAAATGGCTCCCCATTCGGTACTCGGCGCTTGAGCACCCAAGCCAAGAAATCCAAGAGCTGTAATATCTAAAATGGCCGCCGACAGAGCGAGAGTAATCTCTGCTGCAATGACGGTTAAAATATTTGGAAGAATCGAGCTCCACAGCAAGTAGAAGTCATTTGCGCCATCTAGGCGGGCTGCCATGATGTAATCTTTTTCTACCTCAGTATGTACGGCAATATACACCGAGCGAATAAAGCGTGGGATCAGGGCCAAACAAATCGCCAGCAAGATATTAAATTCACCAAAGCCAAGGAATGCCACAAAAATGATCGCGAGCAATAGCGATGGAATCGACATAACGGTGTCGAGAAGGTGGTTCAAAGTACTGGAAAGCAGACCTTTCGTCATCCCCGCTAGCACCCCGATAAAGCAACCTACGATGGTCGCAATCGCAGTAATGCCAACTGCTGCGCCAAAAGTCAGTTGAGAGCCCATGATCAAGCGCGACAGAATATCACGACCTAAGTCATCGGTTCCTAAAAAGTAATCGACGGTGCCCGCTGGTGCCCATGAAGGGGGAACGAGTAACTCACCAGATTGTGCTTGTGGATCAAACGGGGCAAGCCACGGAGCTAAAATGGTGATCAATACAATCAAGCCTAAACACCACAAGCCAAACATCGCTAACCCGTTAGCGCGGTAACTACGCCAAAATCGCTCGAACTGAGTTGGAATGCGTTCTTCCTGATAAACGTTATTTGTTAGCATACCATTCCTTTCTCACCAGAGGGTTGATCATGGCACCAATCAAGTCCGAAAGGATATTGGCAGTTAAAACGAGTGTCGCAAGCACCATTACTCCTGCTTGGATTGAGGCGTAATCTTGGTTGGCAAGCGCATCCAGCAACCAGCGACCAATGCCCGGCCAGTTAAAGATCGACTCGGTGATGATCGCTAAAGTGATCATGCTAGATAGCTGAACCCCAACTTTTGGAATGATAGGCGGAATGGCGTTACGCATTACGTGCTGAGTGACGATCTCACGATTCGATAAACCTTTGATTCGGGCTGCGCGAATGTAGTTTTGGCTCATAACTTCTGCAACAGAAGCGCGCATCAAACCAACAACTTGAGTCGTAGGTGCCAACGCCAGAACCAAACACGGCAGAACCATGTGCTCGATGACACTTTGCAGTGCGTGAGCTCGGTATTCACCTTTCGCCATAAAGGCGTCAATAATGGCAAACCCAGTCACATGGTCGATTTCGTACAGCAAGTCGTAGCGTCCAGCAACAGGGAAGATATGGTATTCCAACGAGAAGACCATGATCAGCAGTAGTGCCACCCAGAAAATCGGAGCAGAGTAACCCGACATCGAAAGAAACGAGATACCAGTGTCTAGCCACTTACCCTGTTTCATCCCTGCAATCGTACCAAGCGGGATACCGATTAAGAGCGAAACCAGAAAGGCGAAAAAGCACAATTCTAATGTGGCAGGAAAAACAACCGCGAGTTCGTCGTAAATCGCATTGCCGTTTTTGCTCAAACCAAAATCGAGCTGAGAAAGGTTAATTAAGTAGCTTTGCCAGCCAGACCAGAACTCAACATTTGCCCAATGTGAAAGCGGGTCAAGGCGCAGCAGAGAAAAGCCCACCAAAGTGAGAATCATCAAAGTGATGAAAAAGAGGTTAAATCGTCGAACGGTGTACCAAAACATCAGTGGATTCTCTCAACTCTATCAAACGGTTGGGCATTGAAAGGGCTCGATTTGAAGCCAGTTAATGACTTGTCGTGCACACGGAATTGAACCCCATGTGCCAACGGAATAACTGGAAACTCTTCATTCAAAATATTTTGCGCCTGACGATACAGGTTTAGGCGGTAACGTTGCTCTTGCGTCTCTAGCGCGAGATCCAGCAAAAAATCGAAATCATCGTTACACCACATCGAAACGTTAAGGCCCACTCGGTCTGATTCGCACGATAGTAAAGGACGGAAGAAGTTATCCGGATCGCCAGTATCGCCAATCCAGCCAGTAAGGAGCAAGTCGATATCGTTGATGTTTTCAAGATCCACTCGCTCGAAACGGTCGTCGGTGAGCAGAGTCAGCTTGATGCCGATATCGGCGAAGTTCGCCTGAATGAGCTCAGCAGTTTTGCGTGGACTTGGGTTGAATGCTCTTGGCTCTAGTGGCACCCACATCGACAGTTTTAGACCATCTTCGTATCCCGCTTCACGAAGTAGAGCGAGAGCGTAATTTCGGTCATAACGAATTTTCGCACTGTCTTTTTGATACGCCCAAGAGTTCGGCGGCAGCAATGTATAGGCTAGGGTTCCTGTACCGTAATAAACCGAATCCAAGATATTTTGACGATTGATCGCAAGGTTCAACGCTTGGCGGACTCTTGGGTCGCGAAGTGCTGGAGTCTCGGTATTAATCGCAATAAAGGAAACGTTATTTGCTGGTGTTGCTGTCAACTCAAGGTTTTCATCTTCTTGAATGATTGGGATCTGGCTAGAGATAGGTGAAGACAAAACATCGCATTCATTGCGCAGCAACTTAGCTAACGTGCCAGTACCACGGTGTGAAATGTCGAACACTACTTGTTCCATTTTCGCTGGCGAGTTCCAGTAGTTCGGATGACGTTCCAAGCGAATCAAATCGTTTACTTGATACTCTTTGAGCTGGTAAGGCCCTGAACCAATAGGGAGTTGGTCGATTTGCTCTTTGTTGTCTTTTGCCGCCAATTGTTGACCGTATTCTGCTGACAGTATTACCGCATGGCTGGTGGCGATGTTTGCCAAGAATGAAAAGTTTGGCTGAGCGAGTTTAAACGTCACTGTGTAATCATCGACAGCAATCACATCTTGCAATAGATTTTGAAAATCTAAACCAGCAAACCATGGATAAAAACCACCACCAACTTGATGAAAAGGATGGTCTACATCAATGATTCGCTTAAAGCTGAATACCACGTCTTTTGAATTTAACGGGCGAGTCGGAGAGAACCACGGTGTCGTTTGGAACTGAACGCCATGTTTGAGCTTGAATGTGTACTCAGTACCTTCCTTGTTCACAGACCAACTTTCCGCAATGCTTGCAATAGGTTGGTGTGTTTTAGGATCAAGCGTGAGTAATGTGTCGTACAACTGAGGGCTTAACGCCTCGGCTGTAATACCACTGTCTATAAGCTGAGGGTTAAATGTTGTTGGTTTACCTTGCCCACAAAACACAAAACCTGCTTGGCGAATATCGTTGTGATCGATTTCTTCACCACAGGCAGTCAGTAAGCTAATACCAATAAGGCTCAGCGATAATCTTATAAAAGCATTCATAATATGAAATGTTCATTGGATTTTGCTTGTTTCATTTGATCTTACTCGTCCGGAGCTCACAAGCGAAAATGATCTCGCTAATTTAACACCTTTGTGAACTCGCTCCAAACACAAAATCTTTTGCTGGTAGGGTGTTAGATCAAAATACGATGTCTATTTAACACTGTAGCCCGAATTTTGCAGACATGAGTTGCGTTATCTATGGCTAGTGGTGTTTTTGGTTTTGTTAACTTTGTCCGACTAAACCGTACTTTCTGACCATACCTCGTAGCTGGTGATAGCTTAATCCCAACAATTCGGCTGCTTGTCGTTGGTTGAATTTTGCTTCTTCCAAGGCACGATTGAGAAGATTGATATCTTGCTCCTCTTGCCACTGTTTGTAGTCGAGAGGAAAGTGGATCGAAGTCGTTTGAGACGAGGCTTCTTCCTGAGGATCTTCGTTTGCCGCAGTATGGCCAAGCGCATTGTTCCAACCAGAGGCAAAAGGGTTAAAAATCAGCTCATCAATCGGTTCTGCATTTAGTCCGTGTTGATAGATAGCGCGCTCAATTACGTTTTTTAGCTCACGAACATTACCTGGCCACGAGTAATCGAGCAGGGCTTGTTGCGCTTGATGAGTGAAACCAACGAAGTATTCGAGTTGCAACTCTCGACACATTTTCATTGCGTAATGTTCGGCAAGCGACAGGATATCTTCTTTGCGTTCTCGCAGTGGTGGCAACATGATAACGTCAAAGGCTAGACGATCGAGTAAGTCGGCACGAAAGTCACCTTGCTCAGCCAGTCGTGGCAAATCTGCATTGGTAGCACATACTAAGCGCACATCCGCATTAAGAGCGGTGTGGCCACCAACGCGTTCGTATTCACCGTATTCAATCACTCGCAGCAGCTTCTCTTGCACAAGTAACGGCGCAGTTGCCAACTCATCCAAGAACAAAGTGCCACCTTCCGCACGTTCAAAACGGCCTTTATGCTTGCCTTTTGAACCAGTGAACGAGCCGGATTCATGGCCGAACAACTCGGAGTCAATCAAACCTTCGCTTAAGGTCGCACAGTTGAGAGAAAGAAGTGGCTTATCCCAACGTTTTGATAAGTAATGCAAACGTTGAGCGATCAGTTCTTTACCGGTACCGCGCTCACCAATAATGAGGACGGGACGTTCAATTGGGGCGAGTTGTGATACTTTATCCAATACAGCGAGAAAAGCGGGAGATTCACCAATAAGGTTTTGCTTCATAAAATCCTTCTTATTTTTGCTACCTAGCCTAATTTAAGCGCAGAGTTGGTGAATTTTACCAACTGTTGGTGAAAAACATCATATCATAACGGTGCATAACAACAAGATTACTGATAACTTGTTGATTTTAATAGATTATAAAAGTTGGCATGGTACTTGTTATATATTCAGGGAGACACAAGGTGAATCACCACCTTGTCGAGTTTTAATAGGAAAAAAGAGGAGTTCCGTTATGGGTATTTTTTCTCGTTTTGCAGATATCGTTAACTCAAACATCAGTGCATTGCTAGACAAGGCGGAAGATCCTGAAAAAATGATCCGTCTTATCATTCAAGAAATGGAAGACACACTTGTAGAAGTGCGTACTAACTCGGCTAAAGCGATTGCAGACAAAAAAGAGCTGGCTCGTAAAGTTGAGATGCTAGAAGAGCAAATTGGCGAATGGGGTCAAAAAGCGAGCCTAGCGTTGGTTAAAGAGCGCGAAGATTTGGCGCGTGCAGCCCTAATTGAAAAGCAAAAACTTGAGCAAGTCGTAAAAGGTTTGCACACAGAGCAAACGCTGGTGGAAGAAACGATCAACAAGTTGACTGGTGAAATCGGTAAGCTTGAGAACAAAATCGCAGAAACACGAGCAAAGCAACAAGCGCTAGCGATTCGTAATCAAACAGCGTCTAACCGTCGCGATGTTCAAAAGCATCTGCATACTAGCCGCACAAATGAGGCAATGGCGAAGTTCGATCAATATTCTCGTAAAATTGACGAAATGGAAGCGGAAGCCGATCTGTACGCTCAAACTGGGAATGCAAAATCGCTAGAGCAAGAGTTTGCCGAGCTTCAGGCACAAGACGAAATTGAAAAAGAGTTGGCAAAACTGAAAGAACAGATGTCATCGCAAGATAAATAAGAGAGGAGCCATTTATGTTGGCATTTTTGATAGTAGGACCAGTGATTGTCTTTTTAATCTTTGTCGCTCCACTATGGCTCTTCTTACACTATCGCAGCAAACGCAAAACGGATAGTGCACTGTCGAGCCAAGACTTAGAGCGCCTTCAGGTACTGTCTGAAAAAGCGGAAGCGATGCAGTCTCGAGTTGATACATTGGAGCGCATCTTAGATGCTGAGTCACCAACATGGAGACGTAAGTATGAATAATCGAGAACTGTATCGTGATCCAGTAAATGGCAAAATCTCCGGTGTTTGTGCCGGATTTGCCAACTACTTTGGTGCAGAAGTTTGGTTGATTCGTATTGTCGTGATTTCTGCTGCCCTATTAGGTGGTACATTCTTAGTGGTGTTAGCGTATATCGCGATGGCATTTATGCTCGAAAAGCAACCCGTGAGATATTCTGAAAACATAAGAGAGCAGCAAGAGCATACGCTTAAAAGTAAGCCTTGGCAGAAAGGACAAAGTCCGGATCAATTACTCAGTGTTTTGGAAAGAGATTTTGACCGTCTTGATGGCAAAATTCGTAACATGGAAGCGTATGTGACGTCCGATACATTTAGGGTGAACCGAGAGTTCAGCAAACTCTAAACTTGATGCATCTATCAATGATTTAAATAAAGCAGGCGACAAGCCTGCTTTTTTATCACAAATTACTAATTTTTAAGCATAATTAATCTTTTGTGCTCTGGAAGTTAATTCATAATTCATCTACTTTAAATGTAATCACTTACTTTTTATGGATGAATGTGATGAGAAAACTGCTCATTCCGATAGCCGTCACGGCTGCATTGTCGGGTTGTGGTAAAGAGCTTCCACCAGTTCCTGAGCCAGAATCTCGCCCCGCAAAACTTTTTACTGTTTCTGTTGGCAACGCACAATTTGAACGCCATTTCCCCGCCACCACAGAAGCCGGTGACAGAGCTGTACTCGCATTTCGTGTCCCAGGGTTGCTTCAATCTATCGAAGTTAATGAAGGGCAAGTCGTTAAAAAAGGCGATGTGCTAGCAGTTCTTAACCCAGATGAATATTCCTTATTGGAAAAGCAAGCAAGAGCGAATTTTGCGTTAGCTGATGTTCAGTACAAGCGCTATAAAAAGCTGCGGAAAGACCAAGTGGTCTCTGAACAAGATTTTGATGAAGCGAAAGCTAATCATAACTCCGCTAAAGCGCAATGGGATCAAGCCAAAGCGAACTTGCGCTACACCCAACTCGTTGCTCCTTACGATGGCACAATTTCTTATCTCCCTGCCGAAAACCATGAATACGTTGCCGCCAAAGAAGGAGTGATGAACATTCAAACCAATCAGGTAATGAAGGTGATTTTTCAACTTCCTGACTATTTGCTCAACCGTTATACGCAAGGCGTGAATGTTTCAGCAAAAATGATATTCGATGCGTTTCCCGAACGCTCTTTCGATCTGACTTTCCAAGAAATTGACACCGAAGCCGACCCAAAAACGGGCAGCTATAAAGTGACGATGGTGATGGAAAGACCGCCAGAGCTAGGCATTCTTCCAGGTATGTCAGGCAATGCGTATCTCGTGTCACAAAACTCCGGAGCGACCAAAATTCCAGATTCTGCGCTCTTTGAAGAAAATGGAAAAACTTACGTTTGGCGCGTTGATGACCAAGGTGTGGTTGCGAAAGCAGACATTACGATGAATGACAACGGACAGATCTTGCAAGGGTTAGCGGATGGCGATCAAATCATTATCTCAGGCATTAATGTCATTGAGCCGGGAATCAAAGTCCGGGCTTGGGTGAAGGAGCGAGGGTTGTAGTATGAAAGGAATCATAACCTTAACCGCTATTTTCGCGGCGCTTACTTTGGCTGGCTGTGGTGAAAAAGGACCAGAAAGAACCGTCGAAACCCCCAAAGTAAGAGTGGTTTCGCTGGAAGGTAATCGAGTTGATGACAATCTGTATTTTCCTGCTGTTGCGAACGCTGCGGACCGCTCTCATTTGAGTTTCCGTGTGGCGGGTGAAGTGAGTCGCGTCATGGTGCGAGAAGGGGATAAAGTGCAAAAAGGCGCTGTTATCGCCACCCTAGACCCAACGGATTATCAACTGGATGTCGATAATGCCACGGCGAGATTTTCTGTGGTCGACAGTCAATATCGCCGCTCTCGACCTTTGGTGGATAAAGGTTTGTTGGCGAAGTCGCAGTTTGATGAAATTGCTGCGCAGCGCCAAATCGCATTGGCGGAGTTGGAACTCGCTAAGTTGCGTTTATCGTTCACCACATTAAAAGCGCCGGTTGATGGCATCATTTCTCGGGTCAATATTGATCAATTTGAGAATGTTCAAGTTGGGCAACATATTGTCAATATCCACAGTCTGGATCGCGTAGAAGTTCTGATTCAATTGCCAGATCGCTTGTACGTCAAACAACCTCCTACAGAAGAAAGATTAACGGCAATTAATGCGGTGGTTCGTGTTCCTAGTGGCAACGAGTACAAGGCGACGGTTAAAGAGTTCACCACTGAGCCTGATCCAACCACAGGAACGTTTACCGTGACGCTTTCTTTACCGATGCCAAAAGAGGAATACATCCTTGATGGTATGGCCGTTGAAGTGACCTCGAAAGATGAAAAAGTGGGTTTAGAGCTGAACGTTGGGATCAATGTGCCGATTGAGGCGATTTTCAATGCCGATGGAGACGAGCTTGGACGTGAGAACAAGTTTGTTTGGGTGCTGAATGACGACGGTACCATTTCACGAAAACAAATCCGAACCGGCAAAGCCTCCAAAACCTCGATTCAAGTGCTTGATGGATTAGCGCTTAACGACAAAGTGGTGGTTGCTGGCGTTTCGCGACTCAGAGATGGAATGAAAGTGGAAGTGGTTAAGCAGGAGGCTGGTTTATGAGCGAGCAAAATAAAGTGCCTCAAAGTGATGATGATGTAACGGGCATTGCGGCTTATTTCATTCGAAATCGCGTGATTAGCTGGATGGTGTCTTTGATCTTCTTGATTGGTGGTATTGCTGCCTTCTTCGGGTTGGGACGTTTAGAAGATCCGGCCTTTACTATCAAAGATGCGATGGTAGTGACGTCATACCCAGGTGCGACGCCGCAACAAGTGGAAGAAGAAGTGACGTACCCGCTGGAAAAAGCCATCCAGCAACTGACTTACGTTGACGAAGTGAACTCCATTTCCAACCGTGGTTTATCTCAGATCACCGTGACGATGAAAAACAACTATGGCCCCGATGATTTACCACAAATTTGGGATGAATTGCGTCGAAAAGTGAACGACTTAAAAGTCACGTTACCACCAGGTGTTAATGAGCCTCAGGTTATTGATGACTTCGGTGATGTGTACGGCATCTTGTTGGCAGTGACAGGTGATGGCTACAGCTACAAAGAGTTGCTGGATTATGTCGACTACTTACGCCGTGAGCTTGAACTGGTCGATGGCGTCAGCAAGGTTTCTGTCTCTGGTCAGCAGCAAGAGCAAGTCTTTATTGAAGTTTCGATGAAGAAGCTCAGCAGTATTGGTTTGTCGCCAAATACGGTTTTTAACTTGCTGTCCACGCAAAATATTGTGTCTGATGCTGGCGCTATTCGTATTGGTGATGAGTACATTCGAATTCAGCCTACGGGTGAGTTCCAAAGCGTTGATGAGTTAGGGGATCTGTTGATCACCGAATCTGGCGCGCAAGGGCTTATTTTCCTCAAAGACGTAGCGGAAATTAAACGTGGCTATGTTGAAGTGCCGAGTAACATCATCAACTTTAATGGCAGCTTAGCGCTGAACGTTGGTGTGTCGTTTGCCCAAGGAGTCAACGTGGTTGAAGTCGGTAAGGCCTTTGATCGTCGCCTTGCCGAGTTGAAGTATCAACAACCGGTTGGTGTCGAAATCTCAGAGATTTACAGCCAACCGAAAGAGGTAGATAAATCGGTCAGCGGCTTTGTGATCAGTTTGGCGCAGGCAGTTGGCATCGTAATTATCGTATTGCTGTTCTTTATGGGGCTGCGCTCGGGTCTATTGATAGGCCTGATCTTGCTACTCACGGTTTTAGGTACGTTCATCTTCATGAAATATCTCGCGATTGACTTGCAGCGCATCTCTCTGGGTGCGTTGGTTATCGCACTCGGTATGTTGGTGGATAATGCCATCGTGGTGGTGGAAGGGATATTAATCGGTACTCAAAAAGGGCGAACGCGATTACAAGCTGCGACGGATATTGTCACTCAAACCAAATGGCCGCTATTGGGTGCAACTGTAATTGCGGTAACGGCATTTGCGCCAATTGGTTTGTCGGAAGACTCCACGGGTGAGTACTGTGGCACCTTGTTTACGGTGCTGCTGATTTCCCTCATGCTGAGTTGGTTTACCGCTATTTCGCTAACGCCGTTCTTTGCCGATATTTTCTTTAAGGGGCAGAAAATTAAGCAAGGTGAAGGTGAGGAAAACGACCCATATAACGGCATTATTTTTGTGGCATATAAAAAGTTTTTAGAGTTTTGTATGCGTCGCGCGTGGTTAACGGTCGTGGTGTTGATTGTTGGGCTTGGTGCAAGTGTTTATGGGTTTACCTTGGTAAAACAATCGTTTTTCCCATCTTCAACCACGCCAATTTTCCAATTGGATGTGTGGCTACCGGAAGGTACAGATATTCGTGCGACTAACGATAAGCTAAAAGAACTGGAATCTTGGCTTGCTGAGCAAGAGCACGTAGATCACATCACAACAACTGCGGGTAAAGGTCTGCAACGCTTTATGCTGACGTATGCTCCGGAAAAAAGCTATGCCGCTTATGGTGAAATCACTACGCGAGTTGATAACTACGAAGCGCTTGCGCCGTTAATGGCACGGTTTAGGGATCACCTAAAAGCCAACTATCCAGAGATCAATTACAAGCTCAAACAGATTGAATTGGGCCCTGGTGGCGGCGCGAAAATTGAAGCGCGTATTATCGGCTCTGATCCAACGGTGCTTCGCACGATTGCGACGCAAGTAATGGATATCATGTACGCCGATCCGGGCGCGACCAATATTCGCCACGACTGGCGTGAGCGTACTCAAGTGCTTGAGCCTCAGTTCAACGAAAGCCAAGCGCGTCGTTACGGTATCACTAAATCTGATGTGGATGATTTCTTATCGATGTCGTTCTCGGGAATGACGATAGGTCTTTACCGTGACGGTACTACGTTGATGCCGATTGTGGCGCGTTTACCAGAAGACGAGCGTATCGATATTCGTAACATCGAAGGCATGAAAATTTGGAGCCCTGCGCAGAGTGAGTTTATCCCACTCCAGCAAGTCACAATGGGTTACGACATGCGTTGGGAAGATCCTATCATCGTGCGTAAGAACCGTAAGCGTATGCTTACTGTGATGGCGGACCCTGATATTCTCGGTGAAGAAACCGCATCGACGTTGCAAAAACGCCTACAGCCGCAAATCGAAGCGATTCAAATGCCACCTGGCTATTCTCTAGAATGGGGTGGTGAGTACGAGTCTTCAGGTGATGCTCAAGAGTCTCTGTTCACAACGATGCCGATGGGCTACTTGTTCATGTTCTTGATCACCGTGTTCCTATTCAACTCGATTAAAGAACCGCTGATTGTTTGGCTCACTGTGCCACTGGCATTGATTGGTGTCACCACGGGCTTGTTGGCACTCAATACGCCGTTTGGCTTTATGGCGTTGCTGGGCTTTTTGAGCTTATCCGGTATGGTACTTAAAAACGGCATTGTTCTGCTCGACCAAATTGAAATTGAGATGAAGTCGGGGAAAGAGGCGTATGACGCAGTGGTTGATGCGGCAGTCAGTCGTGTTCGCCCAGTGTGTATGGCAGCAATTACCACCATTTTGGGTATGATTCCTCTTCTACCTGATATCTTCTTTAAACCGATGGCGGTAACGATTATGTTTGGTTTAGGTTTTGCCACCATCCTGACACTTATTGTCGTGCCAGTGTTGTATCGTCTGTTCCATAAAGTGTCGGTGCCGAAATAGGCTTAATGTAAAGTAACGATGTAAAGTTCAGCGCCTCTAGCTGGTGAGTTAGAGGCGCTTTTTATAAGGACGAAAAATGACAGAACACAAAACGTGCGCGTGGGCGATGAACCACCCTCTAGAGCGAGAATATCACGATGCAGAGTGGGGCGTTCCGGTTTATGACGACAAAGTGTTGTTCGAATTTATTACGTTGGAAGGTGCGCAAGCGGGATTGAGTTGGATTACGATTCTGAAAAAACGTGAAGGATACCGAGAAGCGTTTGAAAACTATGATTTGGACGCGTTGGAACAGAGAAATGAAGAGCGCGCCGAGTACATCGTCGAAAACTTCGATGTAGTGAAGCATCGCGGCAAAATCAATTCGGTATTTAGCAACGCTAAAGCAGCCAAAGCACTTATTACTGAATATGGCAGCTTATCAGAGGCATTGTGGCAGTTTGTCGATGGCAAGCCTGTGGTAAATCAGTGGCATGAAATGAGTGACGTACCTGCTTCGACAGAACAGTCCAAAGCCATGAGCAAGTTTCTCAAAAAGAAAGGCTTTAAGTTTGTCGGTGAAACCATCTGTTATGCCTTTATGCAAGCCGTTGGCATGGTGGATGACCACATCGTTGGATGCCCTAAAAAACAAAACCAGTAACGTTTCGTTTATATAACTGTTCAGTTTATACAGCTAGTTCTGGCTGTCATGAATACGTTCCAAGGCTTCGATACGGCGCCATTGAGTTGTCTCGAAGCTTTGCTTCCTCAAATTAGCAATTTCTAACTGCTTCTCTTCGCGACCCAAAAACTCATCATTAAGAATATCTGCACGTTTTTCTAGGTAATTTGTCAGCTCTATTTCAAACGTCGCTCGTTGTTCATCCAATTTTTGCAGCCTTTGCGCACCTTCTTCTCCTACCAACTCGACGCGAGCAAGATACTTATCCTGTGAACTGAGTAATGCGGTTTGGTCGAGTTGCCTCGTTAAGGCATTGTTGCGTTCACTTTGCTGGATGTACTCAGGTTGTTCAGACAACGCTTGGTTGAGTAGTAGTTGCTGAGAATCAGAGTCTTGCTCGTACGTTTTAATCACCAGTTTCTCTATTGCGAGTTGGCGTAGTCGATTTTCTTCATCAAATAGTTGGGAAATTTGTTGATCGTTAAAGTATTCAAGTTGCAAATTTAGAATGGCTTCATTCAGCCGTTGCAGTTGGCTTAATGACAACGTCGTATCTTCAAGTGGTTCTAATTTAGAAAGCGCCCGTTTGTACGCGAGATAGGTTTGAAACAACTCAGCATCAATGCCTAGTGAGTTTTGCTGCGAGATACTTTCTTCAATATTTTCTTGGATTTCTTCAAGGCTATGTTCCCCCAAACCACTTAATGAGTACTCAAAAAAGTCTTTCTGAGAGGAGAGGTCGATAGTAGTGTCATGTTGCGATTGAGCCATCTTGGATTGTGGTGAGTCCGATACGTAGAGGGAAGCCGCTCCCACACCGAGAAGCAAAAGAATGGGTACAGCAATAAGAGCGACTTTCTTCATGGGGAATTCCTGTTACAGTCCTTGCAGTTTCAAACGATTCGCATGCTGGCGATACAGCGTGACGGGGTCGGTTTCAAAAAGATGGTGGATACCGAGTAAACCGTTAATTTCGTCCAAGTGATTCATTTTGTAATCATCACGAATGACTTTTCCTAAATGAGTGCTGCATGCGCCAACGAGCCCATCGTTTGGCCCATCGAATGCCAAGCCGAGTACCATTATGGCTGCGTCTGTCGGATCGAAAACGTTGGAAAAAGTGGATGATCCGGTCCATGAGTAGTAATACACGCCGTTGGGAGCCAGCAAATCACCGTCGCCACATTCGCTGGTTGGAATGCCTTCAGGGTAGTGTTGGTTAAAAGCTAGCGAGCCTTCCGTCGTTAATGCGGCTAACGAAGCCAGTGGATCTTGATCAAGATCTGAACCACCCGAAAGCAGATTGATCAGTGTGGTTAATCCCTGCGCGAGTTTAACGACCAACTGTTCTGTCCCCGATCCTTCTGGAACAGTGCCACGTACTAAGTCTGCGACTTTTGAGCCTTTGTTGACTCCGCCGATACTGGTGACAGAAGCCACTAAATCAGGGCGTACAGAGGCTACATAACGCGCTGTTGGGCCACCATGGCTGTGACCAATGAGGTTCACTTTGCTAGCACCTGTGGCGGCGAGTAAGGTTTCGACTTGAGAAAGAAGCTGCTCACCGCGGGCTTCGCTACTGTTTGTCGCAGAAACTTGTGCCACATAAACTGTAGCGCCATCTTTGGTTAATGAGTGAGGGATACCAAAGAAATAATCCACGCCAGCCAGCGAGTCAAAGCCGAATAAACCATGAACCAACACAATGGGGTATTTGGTTTGCGTATAGCCAGTGGCGGTGTTGGCTGAAGCAATCGGCAGGGTAATTAGAGTAAAAAGCAACACTGCTATGAGTTTGAGTTTCAAAGTTATCTCCTTGTGGTATGACCTCTTATGAGTAGTAAAAGGTAGGAGACAAATTGAGAAGATGGGAAGTCTTCATGAAGCACATGTTTTTATTCTGTGATTGCTCAAATGAAAAACAACACAAATGATGAACATTGAAGGAGAGTAAGAAGGGAGGCGGTAGATCTCCAGTTATTTCATTAGCTTATAAAAAAGCCCTGCTGAGCAGGGCGATAACATGAGTTATTTCAGAGAGACTTCTTTTTCAAGCACTAGGGCGTTGTATCGAGCAAATCCGGCTTCTAAATCGGCGATTAAGTCTTCAACATCTTCCAAGCCTACATGAATACGAATCAGAGTGCCTTCAAAGTTCGGATTGGCGACCGTGCGTAAGCTGTTAAAGCTGCGAGGTTCGTTAGCCAAAATCAAACTCTCATAACCACCCCAAGAGTAACCCATGCTGAAGTGTTTCATGCCATCAAGCAAAGCTGTGGTCGCTTTTGGATACGAGGTTTTCAGCACAAATGAGAACAAGCCATTGCCGCCAGTAAAGTCACGCTCAAAGAACTCATGACCAGGGCAAGTTTCTAGGGCAGGGTGACGAACATGATCCACTTCAGGGCGGCTTGCCAACCACTGTGCGACTTTCAAACTGTTTTCAGCGTGCTGGCGTAAGCGAACATCCAAAGTGCGAATGCCACGTAGGCCAAGGTAAGCGTCATCAGGAGAAACGCATTGACCCATCAGGTAGCTTTGTTCGCGAAGCTGATCCCAGTATTTCTCAGACGCCACTGCGGTGCCGAGCATGACGTCAGAGTGTCCAACGATGTACTTTGTCGCCGCTTGAATAGAAATGTCCACACCATGCTCGAAAGGTGAGAAGTTCACGCCGGCGCCCCACGTGTTATCGAGCATCACAATGATATCGTGCTCGTGAGCAATGCGCGCCATAGTTGGAACGTCTTGAACTTCCATCGTGATTGACCCCGGCGATTCAAGAAACAGTATTTTGGTGTTTGGTTGAATCAAATCACGAATGTTTTCGCCGATCATCGGATCGTAGTAAGTGGTTTCTACGCCCATCTTTTTCATGATCACGTTGCAGAAATCACGTGTTGGTTCGTAACACGTATCAACCATCAAAATATGGTCGCCAGCTTCAACGAAAGAAAGGATCGCGTTAGAAATGGCTGCCGTTCCGCAAGGGTAAAGAGCACAACCCGCGCCGCCTTCGATCTCGACCATTGCATCTTGAAAAGCAAAGTGAGTGTTAGTACCACGACGCCCGTAAAACAGCGTTTTGTTTGCGCGGTTTATTGCGGCTTGGTTTTTCTCTGCAACAGTATTAAACACGACAGTAGAAGCGCGTTGTACTGGTGGGTTTACCACGCCGTTGGTCCACTTCTTATCGCGGCCTGCGGTAATGAGTTTGGTCTTTTTGCCCTCTGACATAAATATTCCCTGTCTTAAATATTACAATTTGGATTATTTAAAACATGGACGACATAGGGTTTGCAAGGGAAAAGTCACATATCGACCAATAACCGTTTGGATTGAACGTTTAGAGCGCCGTGTGGTAGCGATGATTACATGAGACGTATTGGGGAACGCACAGAATAGTCGATGCGAAAAGTAAGACGCAGATAAAATAAACCTCCAGCATGGACTCTCATTACTGGAGGTTTGAACTGAAATGGTCACTGATTTAGAGCAATGGGTTGAAGAGGTAGAACACACGCTCAAGGAAACGAGAATAAAGGCTACGTTTTTCCCACTCGTCCAAAACGACAGGATGAGATTGCTTGATATAACCATCTTGCAACCATGACAATTGCTTAGTGAACTCTTCATCGTCGACAGCCAGAGTGACTTCAAAGTTCAGCCACAGGCTGCGCATGTCCATATTTACCGTACCAACCAAACAGAACTGGTCGTCGATAACGACCGATTTGGTGTGCAGCAAGCCACCATAGAACTCGTAAATTTTCACGCCAGCAGCTAAAAGTTCGCTGTAGAAGGCGCGCGATGCCCACTGAACCATAAGTGAGTCATTTTTGTGCGGTATGATCAGCTCAACATCAATACCGCGCTGCGCCGTCATTTTTAACGTCTCAAGCAAGTCGGTATTAGGTACAAAATACGGTGTTGTGATTCGTACCGAACGATTGGCTTGGTTAATTGCCAAAGTAAGCACTTGATAAATCAAATACTCTGGCATGCCGGGGCCAGATGGGACCACCTGAATCGGATGTTGGTATTTGCTGTTGTCAATTTTGCACTCCGGCAACTTCGGCAGATAACGTTCGCCCGTTTCTACTTCCCAGTCCCAGCAGTGAATCGCACTCAGTACGTTTACGGTTGGCCCTGTAATTCGCACCATGATATCGATCCAACGCCCAACGCCGCTGCTCTGTTTAAAGTATGCAGGATCGACAAGGTTCATTGAGCCTGTATAGGCGATTTCATCATCAATGACGATGATTTTACGGTGCTGGCGAAGATCAAGACGACGTAAGAACATACGCCACATCTTCACTTCGAGCGCCTGAATAACCTCGATACCCGAATCTTTCATCATTTTGTACCAAGGACTTCTGAAGAAGCGCGGACTACCCGCAGAGTCCAATAGCAGCTTCACATCCACACCGCGTTTAGATGCTTGGATAAGAGCGGATGCTACCGAATCGGCCAAGCCGCCTGGGTGCCAAATGTAGAACACCATTCGAATGCTCGTTTTGGCATTCTCGATGTCTTCGATGATGGAGTGCAGAATTTCATCAGGAGATTGTTGCAAGGACAGAGTATTCCCGCTCAGAGCCGGTAGCCCAAGACGGTTGTTACACAGTTCATCGATGCGGTAGATATGGCGACCCATGGTTTCAGGCATGTGCGCGTGGCAATCATTGAGTTGACTAAACCACTTGGCAAAAGGGGTAAACATCTCTTTTGCTCGTTCAGCTCGTTTTCTGCCTAAGTTCAGCTCACCAAATAGGAAATAGCACGCGACGCCAAGCACGGGAAGGATATAGATGATCATTAGCCAAGCTAAAGACACGCTCACCGCACGACGCTTCAAAACAACGCGTAAAGTAACACCAGCAACTAAGAACCAATACAGTCCAATGCCAGTAAGAGTAAGAAAATGATAGAACTTGTCCATATACGCTCAAAGTAATATGCCCATCTAGGATATTAAGCATAAAAGTGGGTTGGGGGAACAGATTTCCCAATGAGAAGTGGGATTGACCCTACATGAGGAACAAATTTCATAACAGGTGATTCTGTTATTTTAATGTGAAAAATAAGGCTATTTTTTAACTTTCGAACAAAAAAGCAGCATTTAACGTGCGTAATACTACACTTGTGCGATAAATGTACTTTTTGGGGTTCCAATTCTAATGGGGAACTGCTTTACTTGCTATACATAGAGCGTCGAACAAACTTCTTATAAGTGTATACAAAAATTTACACAAACATTTTAGACGCCTATCTCTATGCATACACAACACAACAAATCTTTGGAGAATAAGCGTGGCTACAACTAATACAGCAGCACCACGTGATACGTGGGGGTCTAAATTAGGCTTCGTAATGGCCGCAGCGGGTTCCGCTGTTGGTTTGGGTAACATCTGGAAGTTCCCGTACACAGCAGGTGAGAGTGGCGGCGGTGCGTTCGTTGCGATCTACCTTTTCTTTGTTATTTTTATCGGCTTTAGCGTCATGCTTACTGAGTTCGCTATTGGTCGTAAGACAGGTCTATCAGCAGTAGGCGCATTTAAATCCACTGACCGACGCTGGACGTTCACTGGCGTAATTGGTGTATTTAGTGGGTTACTTATCATGGGTTTTTACCCAGTCGTAGGTGGTTGGGCGTTAGCGTACATTTTTAAAGTCGGTGGTGGTCTACTAAGCACGCCGGAGGCAATCGGTGACAGCTTTGGTGGTTTCATTTCTGATCCGCTACAACCGCTGTTCTGGATGGGGGTGTACCTTTTCCTTAACGTACTGATCGTAATGAAAGGTATTTCTGGCGGTATCGAAAAAGCGGGTAAAGTTCTTATGCCGCTGCTGTTTGTCATCTTGATCATCGTATCGGTGAAAGGTTTGATGCTTCCAGGTGCGATGGCAGGCCTTGAATTCTTGTTCATGCCAGACTTCTCAAAAGTAGACAGTAACGTGGTACTTGCAGCATTAGGTCAGGCGTTCTTCTCATTGAGTCTTGGTATGGGTTGTATGATGACTTATGGCTCTTACTTGAAGAAGAAAGAAAACCTCGTTCAAACAACAGGTATGGTTACGGCAATGGATACCGGCGTAGCGATCCTTGCTGGTGTCGCGATGTTCCCTGCAATGTTTGCTTTTGGCATGGAGCCAGCAGCCGGCCCAGGTCTGGTGTTCGTCGTTGTTCCTCAATTGTTCGCGGAAATGGGCGGTGTGATTGGTTTGCTACTTGCGCTTCTGTTCTTCATCGGATTAACGGTAGCGGCGCTTACCTCTTCGGTTTCATTGTTAGAAGTAGTGGTTTCTTACCTTATCGATGAGAAAGGCATGAAACGTTCTAACGCAGTAGTTTCAGCAAGTGTCGTGATGGCATCACTTTGTGTCTTTGCATCGCTTTCGCTAGGCGGTATGGGACCAACGCTATTTGGTACCGGCGCATTCGATATCTTCGACCTACTGACAGACAAAATCTTCCTAGCGGTTGGGGGTATGTTGGTATGTATCTTTGCTGGCTGGCGCTTAAACCGTGCAGAGCTTGAAAAAGAAATCACGAATGATGGCGAAGTATCATTCCCACTATTTGGCTTATGGTACAACCTCGTTAAATACGTCATTCCGGTAGCGATTGCTATTGTTGCCTTCATGGGCATTAAGTCTGGCTTCGATAGTGGCAAAGGCGAAATCATGGTTTTAGGTATCGCGATTATTGGTTTTGCAGGATTACTTTCGAAGAAACTGTAAACGACTTAAAAAGATAAAGAAAAGCGGGGGCTTAGTAAGGCTCCCGCTTTTTTTGTGTCTGTAGGATAAGACTGACATTTTTAGATTAATTGTGTCTTTTTATAAAACTTTAATTGCAATGTGATGTTTGTCACATAAAATGCGCAACCACTGCAAAGGGGTGTCTATCGTCCCGAAATAATTTATGTGCAGATTGATACAGCAATGTCTGCACAGAACATAATTTATAAGGAACCTTGTCAGTGAAAATGTCAGTTCGTAAAAAGTTATATGCGAGCTTTGGTGCCATTTTGGCAACCATGTTGGTGATGATCGCGATTATTACGTTTGAAGTGATTAATTCACATAAAGTGGCACAAGAAGTCAGAACAGACGACGTCCCAGAGACCATTGGATACATGGCTTTGATCGATGAAGCTGGGGATATTTATCGAGATGCTGTCGGTATGATCATCAATACCAGTGGTGCACAACGTGAATATCAATCGAACAAGAAAGAGTTTGCCTCTGCGTTGGCTGATGTAAAACGTCTTGAAACCGCTGGTGGAGAAGACTATCGCAATATCGAAAAAATTGAGCAGCTTATGGCGAATTTTACGTCGAGCTTTGAGAGCCAAATTCAGCCGAATATTGGGCATCGCAGTTTAGAAGAAAACGTTGAGCAAGTCCGTCAGTTGTACGAGGTGAATCTAGCCCCAATTGAAGACATGCTCAATGCGGCAACGGCAGAAGGTCGACAAAGCACACATGATGCGCTTCTCCAATTGACCGATTCATTCAACGATATTGAGAACACCATTTACGCGCTAGGTACGTTTGCGGCGATCGCAACAGTGTTCATTGCATACTTGTTGTCTAATTCAATCACAGGGCGTTTGACCGCGCTGGATACTTTGGCACAACGCGTGGCGGAAGGCGATTTGACAGCTTCTCCTATCAAAGACGAATCGGGTGATGAGCTTTCTAACTTAGCGACCTCTTTAAATAAAATGCAGGCATCTTTAACGGGGTTGATCGGCTCTATTTCCGTCGTGTCTGAAGAAGTTAAGTCGGTCACGAGTGAGCTGTCTGTTGTTAGCCAAGACATTGTTTCTGGTGCGAGTAGCCAAGCCGACAAAGCGAACCTTATCGCAACGGCAGCAGAAGAGCTGAGTTTGACCATTTCACAAGTGGCGGAACAAGGTGCGTCTACGTTTGAAGAGGCTCGTAAATCAGAAGCCACAGCCGAGCAAGGCCGTACGGTCATTGTTGAAATGGTAGAGAGCATTCAACAGGTATCGAAGCAAATGGCGGACATGTCGGTTCAGATGAATCACCTTGGTGCTCATGGCGAGAAAATTGGCGCAGTGATTAAAGTGATTGAAGACATCGCAGAGCAAACTAACTTGCTTGCGTTAAACGCGGCAATTGAAGCTGCGCGTGCGGGTGAGTTTGGTCGCGGGTTTGCGGTTGTGGCTGATGAAGTCCGTGCACTTGCTGAGCGTACGACGAAAGCAACACAAGAAGTAGGCGAGATTATCCAAGCGATTCAAGTTGGCACGCAAGAAGCCGTGACTTACACCGAAGATGGTTGCCGTTTGGTGGAAATTGGTGTTAGCCAAAGCTCGGGAGCGGTGGAATCATTGGAAGAAATCGTTGCTGGTGCAGGGCACGTGCAAAGCATGGTGAACTCTATTGCGACCGCAGCCGAAGAGCAAACTGCGGTGACAAAAGAAATTGCCGCAGATATTACGTCGATCAGCGATATTTCGGTTCGTTCACTGCAACTAGCGAATGACAGCTCACAAAGCGTAGAAGGTTTGAACCGCAAGGTGCAAGAGTTGGAAACACTAGTGGGTAAGTTTAAGCTCGCCTAATCAATCAGAATCGGTATACTTCTGGCTCCAAACGTGGAGCCAGTTTTTTATGTTCGATATTCTACATACCCATCCCGATTTTCTGATCATCAATAAGCATCCCAACGTCTCTGTTCATAAAGACGATGGCGACACAATGCTGCTGCAAGAAGTGGCTAAGCAGAGTGGTGATGAGCAGCTCTATCTTATCCATCGCTTGGATAAAATGACATCGGGTATTCTGCTCCTCGGACGCAACGCCAAAGCGGCCAGTGCGTTATCACAAGCCTTCGCTGACCGCCAAGTGGAAAAGTTCTATCTGGCGATTGGCTCTAAAAAGCCGAAAAAGAAACAAGGTTTGGTCGCTGGTGATATGGAGCGTTCGCGCCGTTCATCATGGAAGCTGGTCAACAGCAAAAATAACCCAGCCGTCACCCAGTTTTTCTCTCTTGCGGCAGAGCCCGGAGAGCGCCTATTTTTATGTAAGCCACACACTGGTAAAACGCATCAAATCCGCGTGGCATTAAAATCGGTTGGCTCAGGTATTGTTGGCGACCCGATTTACAATGCAGGCAATGAGGCTGATCGCGGTTACCTGCATGCATTTTCACTTTGCTTCCAATACCGAGATGAGCAATATCGCTTTGTTTGCGATCCACGAGAATACCAAGTGCTGGGTAGCAAATGGCACAGTGAAATCGTCTCTCAGGGTTTGGATACTTGGCTTTCCCCTTGGGAACTGAACTGGCCTACGATCAAATAACCGTCACAAAGAAAACTAATAAGAGAACTCGATGCAAGCATCACAACTTCCGCTGTTTTTTCAGCATCTAGAAACCGAGCTCGCGCAAGCTCCGAACGAAATTCGTCGACTGTTTCATGGTCGTGGCCGTCGTTTTGAGGGCTTAGAGCAAATCACCTGTGATTGGTTACAAGGTCAGTTGATTATCAACTTGTTTAAAGAAGTCGACGACGCGTTTCTCGCTGAGCTGAAAAGCGGCCTCAATGCGTTGGCACAATCACAACTGTGGGCAAATAAGCAAGGTCGCACTATGGTTCTTCAGCACCGTTATGCCGATGGTGCGCCTTCAGAAGTGCTTGTCGGTGAATTAGACGCTCGCCCTGTCGTTGAAGAAAGCGGTTTGAAATACCAATTGGATATTGGCCGCAATCAAAACTTCGGTCTGTTTTTGGACATGCGCTACGGTCGTGATTGGGTTCGCGAAAATGCGAAGCATAAAAACGTGCTCAACTTATTTGCTTACACCTGTGGCTTTTCTGTCGCTGCCATTGCGGGTGGCGCAGATAAAGTGGTTAACGTCGACATGGCAAAAGCGTCGCTGTCTAAAGGTCGTGAGAACCACAAGCTAAATGGTCATAACATCAACCAGGTAAGCTTTATGGGGCACGATATCTTTAAATCGTGGGGTAAGATTAAAAAATCTGGTCAGTATGACTTGATTATCATCGATCCGCCTTCATTCCAGAAAGGCAGCTTTGCGCTGACGAAAGATTACAAAAAGATTCTACGTCGATTGCCGGATTTGTTGGCAGACGGCGGTCAAGTGATGGCATGTGTGAACTCGCCATCTGTGACAAGCGACTTCTTGATTGAAAGCATGAAAGAAGAAGCGCCAGAGTTGACATTCCGTGAGCGTCTGGATAACCCACCAGAGTTTATGGACGTAGACAGCGAAGCAGCATTGAAAGTGTTGTTATTTAGCTAAAAGACTTTTGTTGCAACAGAAGTAACATCAAAAAAAGCGCCGCGAAACAACTAGACAGACGTATCGCGGCGCTTTTTTGTATTTGGAAAACTAACCAATCTGCACTTCAAGATCCGCTTCGATGGTTGATGAGCAGGCGAGCACATAGCCTTGTTCAATTTCTTCTGGCGTTAATGTTTCTAGGCTGGTGGAAGAGACGCTGCCTTGACGAACCTTGCATTTGCACGAGCCACAAATGCCGCTACGACAAGCGACGATTAATGGTAAACCTGCGCCTTCAAGCACATCGGCCAGTACCTGACCTTTTTGCGCATCGATGGTTTGAGCAAAGTCAGGAACAGAAACACGAACAACTTCATCGGAGACCGATGTTTCTGCGCCAGTTGCTGGCGTAAAACTCTCTTGGTAGAAGTTCGTCATGTCAAAACCAAGGTCATTCAAATAGCCGTGAACATCTTGCATGAACTGACTTGGACCACACAGGTAAACGGTGCGCTGTTTGAAATCAGGAACAAGCTCTTTAAGCCAGTCGGCATTCAAACGACCTTGTGGGTGTGACGTTCCTTCGCGGTTTTTCAGCAACAGCTTTAAATGGAAGTTGGGATACACAGCGTCGAACGTTTCTAGCTGGTCGTAGTAAATCGTCTCTTCTGGGCTGCGTGCGATATGAAGAAATGCGATGTCCACATCGTTGTCGTTTCCATCTTGCTCACTCAGCCAGTGTTTTGCCATCGAAAATACGGGCGTGACGCCGCAACCTGCACTGATAAGCAAGGCTCTTGTTTCGCCATCACGTAAAACGGGTGGGTGGTCAATGCAGTTAAATTCGCCCGCTGGTGGTAATGCTTGAACGGTATCACCGAGCAGCAGCGAGTCAACGATGTAGTTCGATACTTTACCGCCAGATACTCGTTTGATGGTGAGTTGAAGGTGATCGTCTTCATTGATCGAGCTGATTGAATAGGCACGAAACTCCATTTTTCCATCAATTTCGACGCCTAAGTTAATAAACTGGCCTGGCTTAAACTGAAACAGAAGTGATTCGGTTAGTTCGGCCAATTTGATGCTGACGGTGTCGTGTGTTTCGAAGTATTTGTCGATGCAACGGAGCGTGACGGGTTGGTTACCTTGCCATTCAAAAAACATAACAATCTCTTTGGTTGTGGCTATTTTTAGTTCGAAATAGATAGCGCCTCCACGTAAGGAGGCGCGAACAAGCAAGTTTATTAAGCTGCTAGGATAGCTTTTAGATCATCCTGAACATTGCCAATACTGCGCATATCGAACTTCTCTTGGATGATGGCGATTAGGTTTGGCGTAAGGAATGCCGGTGCAGTAGGGCCTGTGTAAATGCCTTTCACGCCCAATGCAAATAGCGTTAGCAAGATAACGATCGCTTTTTGCTCGAACCAAGAAAGCACAAGCGTGAGTGGTAGTTCATTGATGTCACAGTCAAACTCTTTCGCCAGTGCAAGTGCAAGCTGGATTGCAGAGTAAGCATCGTTACATTGGCCCACATCCAATAGGCGAGGGATACCGTTGATATCGCCAAACGTATTCTTGTTGAAGCGGAACTTACCACACGCCAAGGTCAGGATGAGCGTGTCTTCTGGCGCTTCAGCCGTAAAATCGGTGTAGTAGCTGCGTTCCGCTTTATCACCATCACAACCGCCGACTAGGAAGAAGTGTTTGATGTTGCCTTGCTTCACTTGGTCGATAACCGCAGGGGCGGCGTTCATCAGTGCATTGCGACCAAAACCAACCGTGATGTGGTGTTCGATTTCATCGTGTTGGAAACCGTCTTGCGCTAGAGCACATTCAATCACTTGGCTAAAATCATCGCCTTCGATGTGAGCAACTCCAGGCCAGCCAACAATACTGCGGGTGAATAGACGGTCTGCGTATTGACCCACATTTGGATTCAACAAGCAGTTTGACGTCATTACGATTGCGCCAGGGAAGTTTGCGAATTCTTTCTGTTGGTTTTGCCATGCGCTGCCGTAGTTACCGACGAGATGAGGGTATTTCTTCAGCTCAGGGTAGCCGTGTGCAGGCAGCATTTCACCGTTGGTGTAAACGTTAATGCCTTTGCCTTCGGTCTGTTGCAGGATTTTTTCTAGGTCATGCAAATCATGGCCAGAAACAAGAATACATTTACCTTTTACTGGCTTGACGTTCACCGTGGTTGGTTCTGGATGGCCGAAGGTCGTTGTTTCACCTTGGTCGAGCATTTCCATCACTTTGTAGTTCATCAGGCCAATGCGCATTGAGCAATCAAGTAGTTCGCCAAGATCTTCAGGATCTGTGCCCAACCACGCCATGATTTCATGGTGTTCGGCATAGATATCGTTGTTGGTTTGCTCAAGAACACGTGCGTGCTCCATGTACGCGGCTGCACCTTTAAGTCCGTATAGGCAAAGTAGGCGTAGGCCAATAACATCTTCATGTACTTGGTCTTTACCACGGTTAACCGCGACTTGCGGAGCAAAAGTTAAGATTGCTTCTGCGCTGTTTGGTAGCTCAAAGTGAGCAACCGCAGGAATGTCAGCGACTTCGGTATCGGCAAGCGTTGCTGCAGACATCACTTGCTCTTTTAACAATGCTTTGTACGTTGCGGCTTGAGAAGTTAACTCCAGGATGCGTTCAGGGTCGAAGTTAACGTTCGTCAATGTAGAGAAAAATGCCTTGGGTGCCCATTGGTTGATTTCATCGTTAATGATGTTGAATTCAAGTGCTTTTGATGCCCAAAAAGAAACCCCTTGCAGTGTGTAAACCAACACGTCTTGTAGGTCTGATACTTCAGAAGTTTTGCCACACATGCCTTGTGCAAAAGAACAACCTTTAACAGCAGGGGTTTGAATTGTCTGTTCACATTGAATACAGAACATATTGGGTTCTCCAGTGATTGTTTTAATAGTCGTGATGTTGACCACTAGAGAGCAGAATGCGTGCCAATTATTATCTTGTTAATTTTTAATGATTTTGTGTATTTTTGATAGGGCGGGTGATGTAATTAAGACAACGCGGATGATGTCTTAATTACATCAGCTTCTTGTGGTTGGTTATTTATTGATCCCAAGTTTTTTACCCATCCGATATAAGTTCCCGCGATCCATTTGCAAAAACTCCGCTGCTTTTGCCCAAACGCCACCAGTTTGGCTCAAAGCATGTTCAATTAAATCACGCTGATAGCTTTCTATTAGCTCTCGCATTGGTTGGCTTTCTTTGGGTAAATAATGTGATGTGTTTTTTACATCATCGAGAGCCAATGAGGTGTCGAAATGGTTAAGCATGATCGTGCTTGCGCCTTGTTGAATGGCGTGTAAAGCCGCGCGAGTTAAAGTGTGTTCGAGCTCGCGCACGTTTCCGTACCAAGGTAAAGATTCCAATTGAGTCAACACTTTAGGATGAACGTGCAGATTGGGTGCATTGAATTGTTGGCGTACTTTTTCCAACAAATATCCTGCTAAAACGGGAATATCCCCGTCACGGGCACGCAGTGGGGGGACTTGGATTGGGAACACGTTCAAACGGTGGAAAAGGTCTGCTCGAAACGTGCCAGATTCGACCTCTTTTTCTAATTGTCGATTGGTCGCGGCGATGATGCGCACATTGACCATCAAATGCTGATCGCTACCTACACGTTGCAGCTCGCCTTGCTGAATTACGCGTAGCAATTTTGCTTGCAAAATCAAAGGCAGTTCGCCCACTTCATCAAGGAAAATCGTTCCACCGTCTGCCAGTTCAAACTTACCGGCACGGTGGCTATTAGCTCCAGTGAATGCGCCTTTGACATGGCCAAACAGTTCACTCTCAGCCAGACCCTCAGGCAGGGCCGCACAGTTGACGTAAATCATCGGCTTATCGCTACGATGAGATTGCGCGTGTACCGAGTGCGCGACCAGTTCTTTACCAGTTCCGGTCTCTCCTGTGATAAGTACCGCGTAATCTGATTGAGCAACGGTCGCAATGTTGTTTCGTAACTGGTTGATCTGCGGACTCAAACCCACCATTTCACCATGTTGAGAACGGGCTTGCTGGATAAGGGTTTGAGTGACGCTTTTTTGCTTCTGGTTTTGTGCTTTGAGTGCTTTTAATTGCGCAATGTTACGCAATGTCGCAGCGGTCAAAGCCGCAAAGGTTTCGATAGCGACAGGGTCAATGTCATCAAATGCGCCAATGGTTAGGGCGTCCATGGTTAACGCGCCAACAAGTTGTCCTTCCACATACAAGCTAAAGCCCATGCAATCGTGAACATCAATGCACTGGTCTTCGGTTAATAGTGTGCCGTCAAAAGGATCAGGCAATGAACAATCGGCATCGAAACGCACCGGCTCACGGCTATGAATAATGGCATCTAAGCGTGGATGTGCTTTGGGGAAATAGCGACGACCTAAGACCGAGCTGGATAAGCCTTTTACCGCGACAGGAGTCAGAAACCCATCCTCATCGAAGATAAACAGGCAGCTCGCATCACATGGGAATACTTGCGCGACCCCATCAATGAGGTTTTGATATTGCTGCTCATGAGAGCGATTAGAGCTGAGGTTTAGCGCGATATTAAGGAGTACGTGGTCAACAGTCGGTGTCATAACAAGCCCAAAGTTATCTGGAATGGGCTCATGCTAGCAATTTGATGTCATTTGAACATCGAAAGGTGTGGGAGATTGATGTTCCATTGACGACGATCAAATTTGATACAAATAGAATCGCGCAAGCCGATGAGTAAGCAACGTACGCTTGCGCGGACTAAGCTCTTTGAGCCAAAACAGCAGACCAATGGAACGGAGTCATCGTGTTCAAATTAGCGAGGTACAACCCTTGCGTCATTACCAGACATGTTGATTTGAACGGCTTGGCCTGGCTGGAAAATCATGTTTGGGTTTGCTTCTTGAACGACAGATATGATCTTTCCATCCTCTAAGCGAATAGTCAGGTTCACACCATTTCTTTTCGCGGTTGCTTCGGCGGCTTTACTACCTGCATAGCCACCTAATAAACCACCACCAATGGCTGCGATATCCGAGCCAGAACCGCCCCCAATTTTCGAACCCAAAATGCCACCCACGGCAGCCCCTGCTATTGTACCGATGGCGTTGGATTGGGTAGAGGCATCAATGGTTACGGGTTCTACTTTTTCTATCGTGCCGTAGTAAACCTGCTGAACTTTGCGAGTGTCGGACGAGCCGTATGCATCTCCGTACGGGTTAGGTGAGCTACAGCCGCCAAGCACGATCGCACAAGTAATGGTGAGCAACATGCCTAACTTGATGTGTTTTTTCATATAGCCTCCGAATGGTTTCTCCACCCAAAGAGTATATACCTCAATTTAGCATGTGCTTTGATGCGTTAATAAACAGTCGCTTAGTGATGTTCTTTCTCAAGAATACGTACATTTCTGAGCGATGTTAACGGCCTTTTAGCGTATGAAACCCAGAGTAAATTCGCGTAAATGTGGTAAACCAACATGCCGCACCAAAAATGTAAGCAATGACCGAAAAGTGCTGGGGCATCAGGCAAAACAGCACAAAACAGCCGATGGTTTCCGTGCCTTCGGTTAAACCGCTCATGTAGAAGAGAGATTTGTGTTTATACACCGGATTATCGATGCCTTGTTTCCCTGCCATGATGGCAAAAGCCAAAAAGCTGCTTCCCGTTCCGACAAAGGAAAAAATCAAAAATGCCCCTGCAATGGCATTTTGTTCTGGGTTTGCTAACACAAAACCAAAAGGAATCAGGGAATAGAACAGAAAATCTAAGCTGATATCGAGAAAGCCGCCCGCATCAGTAATGCCTTGAATCCTCGCCAGTGCACCGTCTAATCCATCACAGATTCTGTTCAGCAAAATAAACAGCAATGCCAACAAGTATTGTTCGGTGATCAAAGCCGGTAGGGCAAAGCAGCCAAGCACAAAACCAAATGCTGTCGTTTGGTTTGCGGTGATGCCACATTTGTCGAGGTATGTCGCACTGAGTGCCAGCGGTTTGCGGATGAGCTTTATACTCAGGCTATCAAGCATGATTTGTCTCCCACGGCCAGTTTAGGCAGCGGCTGCCATTGGGAATATCGTCTTCATCGTGCGTTACCATCAAAGTAGGGATGTTCGCTTGCTGCAATTGCTCGACCACCCAATTGCGAAATTGTACGCGCAGATCTTTATCTAACTTGCTGTAGGGCTCATCGAGTAGCGCAACTTTCGGCTTTGCCAACAGCATACGAGTCAAAGCAATACGGGCACGTTGTCCTCCGGAGATTTGATCTGGGAAGGATTCGGCAAGTTTGGTCAATGCAATGTTCTTCAGTGCTTGCATGGCGTGTGCTTTACGCTCCTCACCCTTGATTGAGTTTGGTAGCGCGAAGGCAAGGTTCTCCCAAACCGTCAAGTGAGGGAAGAGCAAATCGTCTTGGAACAGAATACCGACCTGACGCTTATGGGCAGGGAGGGCATCCAACTTTTCGTTATCAAGCGTAATGGATCCAGAGTAGTTGAACTCAGCGGATAGGTGCCCAGCTATGGCATCCAACAAAGTGGATTTACCACAGCCGCTTGGTCCCATCAGAGTAACAATTTCACCTTTCTCTACGGTCATGTTGAACGCTGAAAAAAGCGTGTCGCCATTGGCTTTACGGATGGCGAGGTTTTCGAGACAAAGACTCATTCAGTAGTAAACCTTTTATAGACAAGCGGCGATACTTCACGTGTAAGCGGCTTAGTAGTATCGCAAAAGAGAAGAACAAGAACGGCAAGAGTGCTTGCCAAATGGCGTAAATCGCGGTGACACGTCGGTCAAAACCACTGGATAGCGCAACGGCTTCGGTGGTGATGGTGCTAATGCGCCCAGCCCCTAGCACCAATGTCGGCAGGTATTGCGCCAGACTTACGCTAATCCCGACAGCCCATGCGAATGCAATCGCAGGTAGGAGGATTGGCAGTTTCACTTTTAGCCAAGCTTGCATCGGTGATTTACCCAAGCTGAGTGCGACGCGAGTTAAGCCGTTATCGAAGCTGCGCCATGGACCGTCTAGCGAGAGGTAAATAAATGGGAACGCGAAGAATACGTGCGCCCAGCATACCCAAAAGAAATACGCGTTACTGTTTAAGTACAGCGTCACTACTTGCATACCGAATAGCACGGATAGCTGAGGAATCAGCATTGGGATGGCGATGATGTAACCGGGCACCTGCCAGCGATAACGAAGGCGATACTCATGTGCGATCAAGGCAAGGGCTAGAGCGACGGTCGCGCTGATAACGGCAATTAGCATGCTCTGCTCCAGTGTGCCAAGAATGTTGTGCCATTCGTATTCCCAAAAACGCAGGCTATAGCGGCTCGGTAGTAAATCTGGAAAGCGCCAGCGTTGAGCAAAGCTCCACACCACCATGAGTGGAATCATTAGAAGTGCAAGTAGCGCAATCAGTGAAAATAGGGTTTTACCGGGTAAACGAAACCCGTTTCGACCAGAGTACTGCCAGCGTTTGAAGCCTTTGGTAATACACCATTCCATTAAGCGTGCAAATCCAATCAAAAGGCTAGCGATAGCAAACAACACGACCGCGCCTGCGGCAGCTCTTGGTAGAAGTGATAAATCAGGATCGTTAAACCACTGCCATACCAAAACTGCAAACGTCGGTGGGTTGGTAGGGCCAATAATCAATGCAACATCAACAACCGACAAGCTGTAAGCCAATACCGCCAGCATTGGAAAGCGCAGTTTTGCTATCCATTGTGGGAATACGCATTTCCACCACGCTTGCGCCGAACTGTAGCCCATCGAATGACTGACTTTTTCAATCTTATCGACTTTCAATTGCTGAAGAATTGGAATACTCATCAACAATAAAAACGGCACTTCTTTAATCGCAAGCATGATGACCAAACCGAGTGCATGCGGGTCTTTAATCAGCAATGTTAAGTCATTCACCGTTTGTGCATTGGGATCGTAACCAAACAGTTGGTTGAGAACACGAACGCCCATACCTGTTGGTGCAAACAAGAACGCAAAGCCAATTGCAAACGCGACATGCGGCATAGCGAGAAGTGGCGAGAGGCTAACTTCAATTTTTCGCCAAAACTTGCTGCCCCACGATGCTTGCAAAATTGCAAATGTGATCAAGCAAGCCAAGTAGCTACTAAAAATGGCAGAGTAGAAAGTCAGCCCGATGGATGTCCAAACACCCTCCCAATCAAAAACAGCGTTAAAGCCATCCAAAGAAAAGTGGTGCAAGCCGATAGGAGGTACATAACCGAGCGCAGAAACCACCACTCCGAGTAGTCCCGGAATGGTAGGTAAAATACAAACAGCGATAATGACTAAATATAGCGCTCTTAACATGGGCTCTTATTAATTCCCGTAGCGTTTCAACCATTCTTTTTCTAAGGCAGATTGCCAACTCGGATGCGGCTCAGCGATAGATTTGAATTGTTGAGTATTTTTAGCCGAACCTGTTAGGTATTGGCTGTTTAGCACTGAAGGATCGCCCCAGATGTTAAGGTTACCTTTGCGAGATTGTGCTTCAGGGCTCAATAAAAAGTTTATCGCAACTTGCGCACCGGCACTGGCATTTGCGTTCCAAGGAATCGCTAAGAAGTGAATGTTTGAGAGTGCACCTGCGTCCATCGCATACGCTTTGGTGCTTTCTGCAAGATTACCACTCGATTGCGCAGAAAAAACCGCGTTTGGGTTAAAGGTAATCGCAAGATCAATCTGACCATCATCCAGTAATTGAAGCGTTTCAGCCGTCCCTCCTGGGAATTGCTTACCGCCACGCCAAGCAACTTTATGGAACTCATCTAGGTAAGCCCATAGCGGTTGAGTGATTTGCTCAAATGTTTCACCAGTGACTGGTTTTTGCAAAGCGGGATCGTTGTTGGTCAACTCAATCAACAGTGCTTTAATAAAGCTTGTCCCATGAAACTCTGGTGGGCGAGGGTAAGTTAGGCGATTTGGAAACGCTTTTGCGTAACTCAGCATTTCAGCAAAAGATCGAGGAGGGTTATGCAGGGTTTGCTCATCGTGAATAAACACTAATTGCCCCACACCCCAAGGTGCTTCCAGACCTTCAGTCGGCTCTGAAAAATCCACATCAATTGGCAATGATTTATCAACGTACTGCCAGCTTGGCAAACCTTCAACAAAAGGACCAAACAGTAATTGGTTATCCTTCATTGATTTGAAGTTCTCGCCATTAATCCAAACCATATCAACACTGCCACCGCTGTTTTTGCCTGCGGCTTTTTCTGCGATTAGGCGAGTGGTAGTTTCAGAAATATCAGTGACTTTCACGTGATTTAGCGTCACGTTGTAGCGAGATTTAAGCTCTTTTCCTGCCCATTGGATATAGCGGTTGATCTCTTGGCTACCACCCCAAGCATGAAAATAGACGGTTTGTCCGTCGGCTTGTTGTTCGATTTTTTGCCATTCACTAGTGGCCGATGAGTCAGCAAAAGATGAAGTCGCAAAAGTGGTGGCTAAAATGCCAATGGTACTGAGTAGCTTTTTCATACGTAGTCCGTGTTTTTCTTCTGGTTCTTGTTTGAAGCTTCGCTGAGTTTGTTAGCGAATGGCCTCTGTCCTTCACAAGGATAGTAATCTATCTCGCGGCATTATCAATGTGAATCCCAATAGGATTTATTAATTGATTCAGGGAATTACTATCAATGATGTAAAGGGTAGAGCGCAGCACGATAGCTGCACTCTTTTAGCATCAATGTTGGATAGACCGGACTACTTCGCTAATTCTTCCATGTTGATGCCTTTTTTCTTCGCGATGTATTTTGGAATCAGAGACATACCAAACAGCACAAGACCCGCAACCGCAAATTTCACTAGCAACATCACAGACACGCCGTTTGTCGCAATATCCCCCGCCATGTAAGCGAAGATGAATGCGCCTGGCGCCATTGTCAGTAGAGAAACCAGTGCGTAAGTGCCTAGGTTTAGGCTGGTTAGACCGTAAGCGTAGTTCTGTAGGCTGAAAGGGAAGACAGGCACAAGACGAGTCAGAATTAAGAAGCTTGTACCGTTTGCTGCTACACCGTCATCGATTTTCTTGAAGATTGGGTTGTCGCCAAACTTTTTCATGATGGTGTTGCGCAGTAGGAAACGTGCCACGATGAATGCCGCTACTGCGCCAAGCGTTGCAGAAAGCAGCGCTAAGATACCGCCTTTGATAGGGCCAAATACGATACCTGCCACAATGGTGAAAGCGCTGCCCGGTAGTAGGAAAACACACGCAAACACGAATGCTGCTACGAATACGGCGTAGCCCCACACGCCAAAGCTTGCGATCCAATCTTGTAGGCTCTTGATGTCAGTGATGATTTCAAGAATACCAGTTTGTTTTGCCGCGAACAGAGCAATAGCTACAACAGCGACGATAAGAGCGATTTTTACGAATTTCATAAGTTCAACTTCACTTAAACCTAATAATTAAAAAGATATAGCTACAAAGAAGTAGTTACATAGACATAGCTACACAGACATACACTTGATCAGACCCGCTTTTGATTTGTAGCGGTTGAACCAAGCTTTCACAGGGCTAGCGAGTACGTTGACTGGCGGTTCATCGCCTTGCATGATCACCGGGCCGAACATTAGATCTAGAATGTGCCAAGATTTCGTACCAACACCCATCATGGATGCACGACAAGCCGAGCAGTAAACCACAACGTAGTCTGTCTCGAATTCTTCGACACGGCGCTTGATTACGCGTGTTGCTACGTCAGGGTTTGCTGGCACGACCATGCCACCGAAACCACAACAGCGCGTGTTTTCACGTGTGTGTTCTGGCTCAGAGGTTTTGTAACCAAGTTCGTTTAATATCCAACGGATACCGTCTTGCAGTTCTTTCTCGTAGCGAGTTGAACAAGAGTCGTGAATGGTAAACACTACGTCGCTGTTTTTGGCTTTGCCGCGCAGTTCTTCCGGTAAACCAATTTCAGGAAGTAGCTTCCACAAAGATACTGGTTTTTGTGTGCCGCCAGATTTTTTGATCATGCCGTAGCAACTTTGGCACGCCACGATGACTTCTTGTGCATCTAGCTTGTCGAAGTCTGCTTGAAGCTGGCCGTAGCGTTCTTTGAACTTCTCTGTTTGACCGATAGCCGCGGTCGGTTTGCCACAGCATTTCTGTACTGCGCCCATTTCTGGGAATACTTCTTTTAGGTAGCTCGCAATGGCCGCTACGCCTTCTGGTGAATAGGATGGCAAACTGCATCCTGGCATAAATACTTTATTACTCATTTTGTCGATACCGCTCGTTTTGCCATAGTGAAGATTTTTGAGAAGCCCAGTTTCTGGTGCATATTGATCGCTTTATGACCCGGCATTGGTGATTCACCATTGTTTGCCTTAACAAAGTCAGCACGTGCGCCTAGGAACATTTCCTTCATCGGGAAGTCTTTCGGACACACGATGGTGCACTGGTCACAGGCGTTACATGAGTAAGCCAGCAATGGATCCATCGACTTGTTGTTCACGAAGTCAGAGAAGATGGTCTTTGGACAGTCACTGAAGTCATTCATCATGATGCACTCGGTCATACATAGCTTGCAGCTACATTGCAGACAGCGAGATGCTTCTTGTTTGATTTGTTCTTCAGTAAAGCCTAAATCCACTTGTGCAAAGTCTTGTTTACGCTCTTCAGCATCACGCAATTCACCGTGTAGGCGAGGGGTATCTACCGTACCTTTTGGTAGTGGTACGTCTAGACGAGATGAGTAGCTGTATTCTTGCTCAAAGTCGCGGTCTTCAGTTAGTGGGCGAGTCGTTAGGAAACGCTCAACACTCATTGCGGCTTTACGACCTAATGCCATCGCTTCAATCACGATGTTACCGCCACACGCGTCACCGGCTACGAAGACGTCTTCTAGGCTCGATGCTAGTGTTTGTTTATCGACCACGTAACGACCACCGCGAGTTTGCTCTAGTGCACCGTCAGTAATGTCTGCCACGATTTGACCGGTTGCAAAAACGATGGTGTCTACAGAGATGGTTTTGCTTTCTTCGCTGTACTGAGGTGCAAAGTTGCCTTGCTCATCAAAGATAGACAGGACTTTCTTGATAGTGATGCCGGTTACTTTGCCGTTTTCGTGTTCGATAGCAACAGGGCCCCAACCTGCGTTGAACTCGACACCTTCTTCTAGCGACTCATCGATTTCGATTTGGCTTGCAGGTAGGTTCTCTAGGCTCTCAAGTGAACATTGGTAAACGTCGCTTGCACCGATACGCCATGAAGAGCGCGCACAGTCCATAGCAACGTCACCACCGCCGATAACCATCACTCGTTTACCTGCACGTGGAAATTGGCGAGTTTCAGAAATCTCTTTTAGGTATTCAACCGCAGAAAACACGCCATCGTTGTCATGACCCGGCAGAGGGATGATCGAACCGACGTGTGCACCGTGAGCCAGAATCACAGCATCATGTTCGCTACGTAGAGTGTCGAAGCTAATGTCTTTGCCGATCTCAACGCCAAACTGAGTTTTGATACCCAGCATCGCTAGGTAGCTGTATTCGAAATCGATAACATCGCGTGGTAGACGGTATTCAGGGATACCCACACGCATCATGCCGCCGTAAACGTCTAGCTTTTCGTAAATCGTTACTTCGTGGCCTTGACGACGAAGCTCAATAGCTGCTTGCGCGCCAGCAGGGCCGGCACCTACGATCGCGATGTGCTTGTTAGTCAGAGGTGCAATGTTAAGATCCCAGTGATCTTGGTTATCCAGTTTTTCTGCGACGAAGCGTTTGATGCCTGCAACGCTGATCGGCTGGCCGAATTCAGTGTTACGACGACAAGAAGCCTCGCAAGGGTGTGCACAGATGCGGCCAAGCGTTTGAGGAAGAAATAATTTGCTGCGGATCAGATCCAGAGCACCTTGAAAATTACCTTCACCCGCCATGCGAAGGTATTGCTTTACGTCTGTGTGCATTGGACATGCGGTTTGACATGCCGGATCGGCATCACCCATACAGCCATCGACAATCATTTGCGCGGTGTCGTATAGCTTTTGGCTAAAAATTACATTGTTCATTAACTGCGGTTTCCGTGTTGATTAGCTCTTGCCGTTGATAACGTTCACTTCAGGATTCTTTTGCTCGTAGTGAGCATGGCTGTACTCGATCCATGAGCCGTCGTAGTTGTAAACGCCTTCTGCACCTAGTACTTCAGTAAGAATCATGGTGGTGTGGGCAGAACGAACACCAGACTGGCAGTAAGCGATAACTTTCTTACCTTTGATGATGTCGCCATAAAGGGCTTGCAGTTCTTCTGCTGATTTCAGCGTTGTGTCTTCGTTCAACGCTTTGGTCCAGTTAATGTGAACACTGCTTGGGATAGTGCCCGGACCGTATGCGCCAGAAACCGCAACTTCACCGTTGAACTCGTCGTTGCCGCGAGTATCTAGGATCACCCAATCAGGGTTGTTTTGCGCTGCGATAACCATGTCTAGCGTTGCTAGGGCATTGTTATCTTGCCGTGTGTTAGGTGCGTTGTATTCAACCGCTGCAACGCTTTGGTTTGCAGAGCCAGTTGGGTAGCCAGCGCCCATCCAAGCGTTCAAGCCCCCGTCAAGGTAACGAACATCTTGATGGCCAAGGTTATGGATTTGCCAGTAAAGACGCGCAGCATCGTGGTGTGAGCCCGCAGCGTAGACGACGATTGTGCTGTCTGCTGTAGCGCCGAAGCTGCCTAGGATTGTTTCCATTTCTTCTGTGCTATTACTCATACCGCCGAAGTCGTAGGTCTCTTCAGCCGCTGAGTAATCGTTACGCCACATAGTGTAAGAACCAGAAATAGGACTATCTGGTTTGATAGGGTTTAGCGCACCGATCACAACCACGTCTTTGTCACCATCCATCAGCGATTTCAGTTGTTGTGCAGAGATGAAGTGTTCTGGGTGAGCGTATTGTGTGAACTTCTGCTCTTGAGCAGCAGCATCCACTATTACAGCCTCAGCAGAGAACATCGTATTGTAAGCTGAGTAGCCAACCGCTGCGACAGCGGCCAACACACCCAACGCAATTGTCGATTTTTTCATGAGTTGCTTCCGTATTTTAATTTAAAGTTTTGCTGCCGAATCCTTGATGTTTCGACAGATAGAATGCTTTTGAAGGGGGAGTACAGGCATGAACGTTTCTTAATCATTTTTGGTGTTCATGGCTTAAAATAAGCGGAAATGCGCTCTACCCCTTTGTGGGTAAGGCATTCTGAGGAAATCAATAGTTAGGCGGTATTGTGGTTTCCCACAATAATGATGTGGGATTGATCTAAAGCAACAAAGTTAGAGAGGGGAACGGTGCTAAAATGCGAAACCAATACGCAGTCGTTGTGCTTTATTAAGTGACTAAAAATTATTTTCAAAAACTCCTTTATTTTATTGTATTTGTTTGTTTTACCTGTATTTCTCAAGTCAAAGCAGAACATCAGCCTGATAGGACAACATTTGATGTAGGTGTGTTGGCATTGAGAGGGCATTCTCACGCTAAAGAATCTTGGCAACCCACAATGACATGGTTGGAAGAACAAAACCCTAACTATGAATTCAACTTACATACTTACGATTTTGACCAACTAGAAGAAGCCTTTTTACACGGTTGGTTGGATTTCATATTAACGAGCCCAGGACAGGCAACTAAGCTTGCTCGTGAGTACCCTATTAACTGGCTAGCAACGCAGAAAACGGCTTACAGCAATGTGCCGAACAAGTCGATAGCATCAGTCGTTGTTGTGCGTGAAGAATCGCCTTTTAAAACACTGAGAGACATCAATGAAGCCAGTATCGCCGCTGTATCAGAAAAGGCGTTTGGTGGTTTTCTTGCTCTACGTTATGAGCTCGACAAGCTTGGGTATTTCAACTCATCGTTCTTTGAAACAATCCATTTTACTGGCCCACCGACCGATCAGTTGATTCTCGATGTGATCGACGACCAAATTGATGTTGCAATTGTTCCTGCTTGTACGCTGGAAAACATGGCGGCCGAAGGCAAGATAGAGCTGCATAATTTGAGAGTGCTCAACGAAAGAAGGCCTGCTGATTCGGTTTGCGCAGTTAGTACTCCTTTGTACCCAAATTGGACCATGGCCATGACGGAGCGTGCTCCAGTAGATGTTGGGCAAAAGGTCGCACAAACCCTGTTTGCAATGCCTGCAGATCATTCAGCCGCTATTGCTGCCAACAATGTGGGTTGGACGCTACCTGCGCCTAGCGTTAACGTAGATAAAGTCTACAAACATTTGGACTTACATCCCTTACAGAAACCTTGGGCGCAAAAGGTTCAAGAGTGGCTACATAAAAACCAAGCAGTCGCTATCGCAGCGCTGCTAACATTGGTGTTACTGACTATCTATCACTTTTGGCTAGAGTGGACGTTCAAACGTAGTAGAGAAAAGTTGAAAGCTACCCTCAATGATTTACGTCGCAAGAGTAGCATGTTGGAACACGCTCAACGTATTACGATTGTGGGAGAATTAGGCAGCAGTATCGCACATGAAATTAATCAACCATTGGCTGCGATTAAAAACTACAGCCAAGGTGCAAAGATGCGGATGGAGCAAGGCACTACACCCGAGGAAATGTTGCCGATAATAGAGAAAATTCAACAACAAGTGACGTCTGCGAGTGACATAGTGCAGCGTTTACGTAGTTTGATTCACCGGACGCCAATCGAGAAAAGCTGGGTTGACTTACCTGCCGTCATCAATGATGCAATGAAGTTGGTGGATTATGAGTTCCAACGTCACAATATCCAACTAGGTGTGATGTATTCGGGCGAGGTACAAAACGTTTATGCGGATGTGACTGGATTGCAACAGGTGATCATTAATGTGCTTAATAACGCCAAAGATGCCTGTCTTGCTCATTCGACTTCGCAAAAAGAGTTGTTTGTTGATCTCCATGTCAGCTTTTGTGATGACGTTGTCATCATTGATGTCATGGATAACGGGGTCGGGCTCGAAGAGCAAAATACCCCTCTTGATCAGCCTTTTTATACCACGAAGGAAAATGGCCTAGGGCTAGGGCTTGCTATTTGTCGCGATGTAATTGAAGCGCACCAAGGTTCCATCAATTTTAGGTCAATTGACCCATTTGGGTGCCAAGTGACTATCGTTTTACCGTATCAGGAAGCTCAGAATGAGTCGTAATCTTTGTCCACTTTATATCGTTGACGATGAAGTGCCTGTTTTAGAATCAATGGCTTTTATGTTAGAAAGTTATGGTTATAGCGTCGATGTCTATTCAAACGGGCAAGATTTCTTACAGAGTGTGAATCTGCATCAAGCTGGATGTGTATTGTTGGATAGCCGAATGCCAGAAATGCGTGGGCAGGAGCTTCACCTGCTAATGCGTAATCAATGCAGTCCAATCAGCGTTATATATCTGACTGGGCATGGTGATATTCCAATGGCAGTCGACGCCTTAAAAGAAGGCGCGTTGGACTTTTTTCAAAAGCCTGTGGACGGTAATACTTTAGTGGCGGCAATCGATAATGCTATGGAATGTTCACTAAAAAACCAAGAAAAACAAAGTGCAAAACTAACTCTTCAAAGCCTTACCAGAAGAGAAAAAGAAGTACTGATTCTGGTGGTTAAAGGGATGAAAAATCAGGATATGGCGAACCAACTGTGTGTTTCGCTTCGTACTATAGAAGTACATCGTTCCAATGTAATGAAGAAGTTGGAAGTAGAAAGTTTAGCGGCATTGATTCATAAAGTAGGGCACGTAATTTAGGTATAAAAAAAGCAGCCCGTTGGCTGCTTTTAAAAATGATTTTGTTTACTGACTTGGGATTAATTTACCCAGTCACGTAAAGTAAACGTCAATTCATGATCGGCATTTTTCAGAACAAGACCATCTTTAGTTAGAGTGATGTCACTCCAGTTAGATAGTGTTTGTGTCATTGCATTTTCGATCTTCATTTGATCTTCCATACACATCTTCATGGTCATGCCCATTTTCTCGATGCGTAGTTGGTTGTTTTTCAGCTCAGCTTGACCGAAGAAGTTGTTACAACCCGCATTGCCGTTTGCTGTTAGGTTTTCACCGATTTCTAGGCGAGCCGCTTTTTGATTTTCGTCTAGAACGATATTCTTACCATCAACTTGAACAAGTTCCCAGTTGTGGTGCTGTAAATCTTGAGCCGTAATTTCTTTCACATCATCACCGTTGCTAGCACAAGCAGTCATAAGAACAGGGAGAGAGATTGCTGTAACTAACGTTTTTAGGCTAAGCTTCATTTTATAGACTCCGTTTTTAGAAACGCGGTAAGTATAAGTAATAAAACACTGTTTTTGTCAGCATACGGTTATGGTTTCGTATGTTTTTGACATAACGAAGTGTATAACAGATTTTGTCGGTGAGTAATCTTCTCGTTTAGTTATTTAAACTAGGCAAACACGCCCTAGCATGGAAAGAGCGTTTATAGTATGGAGCAACTGGAATTTTTCACTGTCCCAAGCCCTTGTGTTGGAGTATGTACCTCCGATGAAAAAGGGTATTGCAAGGGGTGTATGAGAAAAAGAGACGAACGGTTTAATTGGCTGAACTTAACCCCCGCTCAGCAGTTGCACGTTATTAAGTTGTGTCGTCAAAGATACAGAAGAAAGATGTTGGCAGGGAAGACGAAGCCAGAACAGCTTCAAGATAGTTCATCACCTCAACAAGATTTGTTTTAGAAGCATTTCTAATTAAGGTGAGGACACGCCATCGTTCTTGCTTCTGCTTTTTACATATTCCCGGCCCGGCAAGGTATCCTTTAAGAACCGGGAATCTCCTATCCATTTTTCCCTATAAATCGGTAATTGGCGTTATTTCATCGACCAACGGTCGCTAACCCAGCCTCCCGCTTGTTCGTCAAAGTGATTTCCTGCAAATCGATGGTTGAGCTCAACCTCTAATTTGCTTGTTGGAAGCTCATCCATTAACTGGTGAATGTACCTTGCCATAGGGTCGGTACATGCTTCACGCTCTCGGCGGATGACCACTTCTTTGATCATTTGGAGTCTGTAGCTATTGCTGGCTCGTTTCATTTTTGACCTCCAGAACTCGATGGCAGCAGTTTGAACACATTGACGTCCAGATCGCTGCTCATTGGCGTGCGCGTGGAGGCACATCACCATCGTTTGAAGTCCAAAGACAAATTGTTTGAGAGCAGTGTTTGTAACGCCATTCACATCTTTCTCAGAATCATTGACTATGCGAATAAAAATGTCTCGCGAAATTTAGCCGATGAGCCTGCATATTTGAAAGACCTTATCAAACATAGAAGCCCAGCACAGGGGCGTCAACAACACAAGTGAACAATTTTTGAACAGATTGTGAAGGTGGAGAATTATCAGCAATTTATCGAAAATAAAAAACCGAAGCACAAAGCTTCGGTTTTGATTTAGGAGCTCTGACGGATTGATTCGATAGAACCATTCTAGTCAGAGCGTAAGGTGTAGAGTATTAGCTACCAGTTGCAGGACAGCCTTTCACTGCTTGGCTATTGCTGAAGTACTTGATGTTGTCTAGGTTCTTGTTGTAGCTATCCGCCGAGATTTGCGGGTTGTTTACGAAGAACTCACGCAGTACTGATGCGTCTGTCATTTGAGTTGATTCAACTTGGATAACTGGGTAGTCATCACCGCCTGCAGCGCTGAAGCTAATTACAGCGAACGTGTAAGTTGCGTCTAGGTTGAAGCCTTTACCGTTAATGTCAGTAATAGTTACTGAGCCAGCATCACAATCTACATCTAGAGTGATGTTGTCTAGTTGAGCGTAAGCACCAGAACCCGCAGATTTCGTAGCAACGACGTCTAGGTATTCTTTTACTTCTTTACCTGTCATGGTCGCTTTTGTTACGAAGTTACCAAATGGTTGTACTGTTAGTACATCACGGTAAGTGATATCGCCAGCTTGGATTGAATCACGAACACCACCGGAGTTCATCACACCAAAGTCTGCTTTCACTAGCTCGTATGTACGGTACGCTTCACCTAGTAGGTGGCCAAGGTTCGTTTGCTGTGAGCGAACTACACCGCGGTCGCCTTCAAGTTTGCCATCCGTAGAAGATACTTTAACGTCAAGCAGATCTTGACCTTGCTCTTGGTAAGTACGAAGAATTTGCTTAACTACAGCATCTGGCTTGATTTCTTCAGCGATGAATTGGTAGTCGCCGTTCGCATCTTTTGCCTTTAGGTTAACTGGAATCAAAGCGTAGTTTGCTAGATGTAGTTTGCCATCGTAGTATTCGAAGTCTGCACGACCAACATATTTACCCCACTCATGCGCTTGCATGATGTATGTGCCGTTTTGTTGGTCTGGAGCACACTCGTCACCTGGTTTGAAGTCTGCGTATTCGTTAGTACCCGGCTCCATACATACTGGGTTTTGTGAGTGGCCACCAATAATTGCATCTAGTTGGCCTTCTTCAAGAGAACGCGCTAATAAAACGTCACCTGGTGCTTCGCTACCATGGTTACCATCTTGGTAGTGACCCATGTGTGTTGTTGCAAAAACTAGATCGACAGTTTCGTTTGCTTCGATTTCCTTAAGTACTTTTTTGATTTCAACTTGAGGATCTTCGAAGTAGATATCAGCAACGTTACTTGGGTTTACCAGTTTCGCTGTATCTTTTGTTGTTAGGCCAACAACCGCAACTTTAAGTCCGTTAATCGTGAAGACTTTGTAAGGCGCGAAGTAACGTTCATCGGTTACTTTACCATCGGTGTCTTTCTTGTAGATGTTTGCAGCGAGCATAGGGAAGTCAGCCCATTGGATCTGCTTGTTCAAAACATCTAAAGCGTTATCAAACTCGTGGTTACCGACAGCCATTGCGTCGTAACCAAGCAGGTTCATCCCTATGAAGTCCGGTTCTGCATCTTGCATGTCTGACTCAGGAACACCTGTGTTGATATCACCGCCAGACAATAGAATGGTTTCGCCACCGCTTGATTCCACTTCTGCACGAATAGAGTCGATCAAAGTTTTGCGTGCAGCCATGCCGTATTCGCCTTTGCTGTTTTCCCAAAAGCGGCCATGGTTGTCGTTAGTGTGTAGAACGGTGAATTTAGTACAAGAATCTGCAGTCTCACAGGTTACTGGTGAATTGTCGCTGTCTGAGCCGCATCCTGCTAGCGCAGCGCCCACTGCCACTACCAATAGAGATTTGGAAAACTTCATAAGGGATCCTTTCTTTGTGATTTTGTTATTGTTACGGCGTGAAATATACGGAATTAATGTGAAAGTTTAGTGATCTATCTCTTATTTATACTTCTATCGAAGATACGAATTAATAAGCATGCAAACTATGTCTATAAATAAACAGAATTGGTATTTAGCATTTATTTTATGTGGCTTAAGCTATTTTTTGTGAGGCAGTTAATTGAATGTGTGTTGTTTATGTGAATCAATACGCATTTTGGTGAGGTATGACGCTAAGTTAGGTTATTATTTTGCCAAATTCATGTTTTTCTAAGTTCCTACGAAACAAATAGTTATAATTTTCTACTGCAAAGGTAGAGAGGTAGGGATGCTTATAAAATCATCTGCGAAAACAGCAGAAATCGATTGCTCTTGGCGCAATCAGTTTGAACTCAGTCAAAAACCGTACAACGGTTATTACTATGACTCTCAATTTTGGAAAAGGTTTTCCGAACACACCGCTGTTTATTTATTCCAATCTGATGCGTTTACTCTTTTATCCTGTCCGGAAAATCTCTGGCATAAAATTAAACATTTTCAGCCGAGTGAGCTAGAGAGAAAATTAAATAACCTGCAATTATTCTGCGAATATGACGACGTCGACTATCATTTATTTAATGATAATACCTTCAATAAAGATGCTGATGTGTTCACTTTGAATATTGAATCTGACAATGAGTTGCTTGACGCATTTTTACGTAGTAACAGCGCAGAAGATATTGAGAAAGCCGATTTCGAGCTCGATAGCCACTTCTTCTATGGCATTTTAGAAGAGGGTAAATTGGTTGCGGCATTAGCGTCATATTGCTACGAAGGAAAGGAGCCATTTGAGTCGTTATCGTTACTGGTTAGCCCTAAAGCGAGAGAAAAAGGGTACGGTAAGCGCTTGCTTTCACACTTAGTGGCGGAGGTTAAAACGCGAGATCGTAAAGTGAGATACCGAGTAAATATCGAAAATACACCTTCGATTAAGTTGTGCGAATCTTTGGGATTTGAAGCTTATAACCGATTGCGCGTATTTACTCAGGATGAATAGAAAGGAAAGTAATGGGATACACAGTAAGGAATGCTGTCAGAGAAGAAGCAGCTCAAATTGCTAAAATACATGTCGATTCGTGGCAGGTGGCGTACAAAGGGTTAATGCCACAAAGCTATATAGAGCAGTTTACCATTGAGCGCCGAGAAAGGATGTGGACACGAGTTATGACGGAGCAACTGGCTCAATTGATCGTGGTTGAGAAACAAGGGGAAATCGTCGGGTTTTTAAGTTACGAGTTGCCTAACCACACCAGTGAAGATAAAACGGCGTTGGTAACGTGTTGCTATGTCTCGCCGTTACATTATGGGCAAGGGGCAGGAAGCGCACTGTTAGATGAGCTCGAAACACGTCTACTCTCTACGCCAGTAATGCAGATAAGTCTGAAAGCACTGAACACTAATAAGCAAGGGCTGAATTTTTACAAGAAGTGTGGTTTTGTGCGTACCGGGGAAGAAGAATCCGAAGTCATTGATAGCATGACGCTGACTGACCTCACTTTAATGAAGTACATTGCCCGTTCGTAAATCAAATGCCATATATAGTAAAACCCCGGAGGTGGTAAGACTCCGGGGTTTTGAAATTTTTTAGATGTCTCGGTTGGTAAATCCGATTATCTTTTATGCAAAAGGTCTGGATTTAATCCGACTAATTCCTTGGTAGGGAATTAGATACGGATGAAGTCCATGTGTTCAACTTTTGGCTTGAACGCGTGACGTTGAACGTCTTGTGGCTTAACTTTAACTTCTTTGCCATCGATAACTAGAACGATGCCTTCGTAGAATTCAGGCTTGTCCATTTGGTTTACGATGTCGTCGTGGTTAAGAACGATAGCTACTGCTGCTTCTTCACCGCCGTATACAACTGCAGGGAATTTGCCAGCGTGACGTAGGCGGCGGCTCGCACCTTTACCTAGTTCAGTACGTACTACTGCTTCGAATTTCATAGTATTTACTCTCAAATTAGTAAAAATCAAATGTTCACAATCAACAATGCGACCTTGTTGTTCGTGGTAAAGCTTGAAACAGGAACTGTTCAAGCGAGCGCGGATACTATCATTCCACTTAGAATTGGGCAACCCAAATCGTATCTAAATCAATAAAAACACATCATTTGGCGGATCCGAAGTTGATGGTTTTCATCACTTAGCGTGAAAAATGCTCGTATCGCTTCTATTTTCATCGGTTTGATTAGCGTTTACCGATGAAAAAGAGTCTTTCGTGATTCGTTTTAAGTACGGCTACGGTGCAACGTTAATGTGGCTTTTAAACCACCTATTTTGCTCTTTTCCAAAGCCAATTGGCCTCGATAGCTGTGCGCCATTTCACTCACAATATTTAAACCGAGCCCAGAACCTGGCGTTGTTTCGTCTAATCTGACACCACGTTTGATGACTTGGCCTAATTGCGCTTGAGGGATTCCAGGCCCATCGTCTTCGATAATCAGGTGGATACTATCCTTATCCTGAGTAGAGTGGACGCGAATCATGCTATTTGCCCATTTATAGCCATTTTCAAGCAAGTTACCGATCATTTCGTCGAGGTCGGTTTTTTCGACAGCAACATTCAACTCAGAATCAAGCTCATTAACTAAGGTGATGTCTCGTTCGGCATAGACTTTATCGAACGCCATTGAGATAGCATCCACTCGCTCTGCTGGATTGGCTTTGACAGAAAGGATGTTCATGGAACCCGCCATTCGAGCGCGACCTAAATGATAGTCGATGTGATCTTGAATCTGGTTGAGTGGGGCGTTTAAGCGTGCTTGCGTTTTGGGCTCTAGCGTTTGCACTTCATTTTTTAACACAGATAGCGGCGTTTTGAGTGCATGTGACAAATTACCCGCGTGGTTACGCGCACGCTCCAGTAACTCCTGATAGTGGAAAAGCAGAGCATTGAGGTCAGAAATAAGCGGCGAAATCTCTTTCGGATAAGTTTCTTCTAAACTCTTTTTATTTCCAGCTTTGAGCTCTGCCAGCTCTTTTTGAAGTTTAGTTAATGGACTCAATGACCAAACGATTTGCAAGAGAATGACAGTCAGAACGCCAGCAAACAACAATCCTAGAATTAGCCAGAGTTGACCAATAAGGGTTTGCAGTGTGCTTTTTATTGGCTCTTCGTCGATACCTACGATGATATGAATTGGACCATCGTAGTCGGGTAGATATAGCGCTTTTTCCAGAGTAATCAGTTTTTCGTCTCTTGCACCATAAGCATCTTTATCGAGTTCTTTATACTCGATTCTTTTATCCCACAACGAGCGAGAGCGTTCGAGGCTTGAGTCTGTCGATGCACTCCAATATAAGCCGCTGTACGGGCGACTAAAGCGAGGATCCGACAGTTGAGCAGCTAACGAAAGATGGCCTGTATGATCGACTTCCAATTGTGCGGCGATTTCATCCATAAAGATGCTCAGTTGGGAGCGCGTGTCGTCCACCATATAGTTATAAACTTGGGTAGGAATGGTGACACCCGCAGCAAGGATCATGGCGGTGAGCCACACAACCGCCGCCAACACCAATCGGCTTTTGATACTTAAGCGTTTTAAGGCATGCAGCGGCAGTTTGTTCTTATTCGGCATTCAGTTGATACCCTAAGCCACGCACGGTTTTGATGATTTTTGGAGCGATTTTCTTACGAATACGACCGATAAATACTTCAATTGTGTTGGAATCACGATCAAAGTCTTGCTTGTAAATGTGCTCCACAAGCTCCGTGCGTGAAATGACTTTTTCAGGATTATGCATAAAGTAAGCGACTACTTTATATTCCAGCGCTGTTAGGCTCACTGCTTGGCCTTGCCACATCACTTTTGAGGTTCTGGTATCTAGGCTTAAATCGCCTATTTGCATGACCGGAGAAGCGTTACCAGATGCTCTGCGTAGTTGGGCGCGAAGACGAGCGATAAGCTCAACCATTTCAAACGGTTTAGTCAGGTAATCATCGGCGCCTGCGTTTAGGCCTTCTACTCGTTGAGTTAAGGTATCACGCGCACTTAGGATCACGACCGGAGTGTTGATGTTTTCATCTCGAATGCCTTTTAAAACGGTCAAGCCATCGAGTTTCGGTAGACCAAGGTCGAGTACAATCGCGTCCCATTCTTCGGATGTCGCTCGGTAGAGCGCGTCAATGCCATCTTGTGATAGCTCAGGTACCCAACCGTTATTTTCCAACGTTTCGATAATTTGCTCGCCTAGACGAGGATCATCTTCGACAACAAGTATTTTCATGGCAGCGTTTCTTATTATTTAGTTTTGTGGTGGTTTTAAAGCTTTATTGAAGTTTCGACCTTTGACTTCCAGCATTTCCAATGTGGCAGCGTCATATTCGACCTTCAACACACTATTGTTGAAGAGTATTTTCAGTTCGTAAACCCATTCATTGTCATCTTCTTCAAGCTCGACTTTGATGATGCGACCATAAAGGTCATTTTCGACGGCCGCGTAAAGCTCAGAGAAGGGACGAATGTAGCCTTTTTGTACGGCGCGGTAGACCTCATCCTGGTCTTCATCAAATTCGATACGTGTGCCGGGCTTTTCGACATCTTGCAAGATGGCGTGGCCATTTTGCGTGGTGTAAATATCATTTTGCTGCGCGAAGCTTGGTGCAGAAATCAGCATCGGGGCGAGGCTGAAAAACAACGCAAGATTTTGAGAGGTCACTGGTTTATACATAGCAAAACCTTTTCTGAAGAGTTGGCAAAATTATATCTAGCTGTACATGAACAGAAAGTGAATCATCGTGTGAACTGTCGGTTCAGTCACATTCACTTTGCTCTTGGCAAACTCATTGGTGCGAATCGAGCGTTATTTAAGTTCATCTTCAAAAATCTTGTCGCGCAACTTCCAAAAGCGCCCAGACTTTCTGGCAATGACAAACTGCGGTAAACGGAAACGGTGTTGATTGGCGACGACTCGTGTAGGCGATGCTTCTTCAAACGGGCGATGTTTATCTGCAAGGTGGGGGCGCACAAACTGGTCTTTAAAAGTTTGCTTCTGTTTCTTGGTGTTTAATGACCAAAACTCATGAACTAATGCATGACCTTCGCCTTGGTATGGTTCCCCAGAATACGTGACTTTGAGCTGTGATTTGCCGTCATTTGATTTGAACACGGACAAGTCCATTTCTGTGCACTCGAAGATCAGTGCGTCTTTCAAATTCAGTGCTTCTTTTAGTTTCTTATCTGGGTCGACCAATGTTGCATCACATTCATGGCATATACGAGCGGCAATATCATTATCTGCGCCACATTCGCCGCAATATTTGGCACGAAAACGGTAGCCACAATGTTCGCGTTCGCCCGTGTCTTCATCTTCAAAGTAACCTTGGCATCGTCGGCCAAAGTGTTCGAGTAAAAAGCCATTGCTGTCCAATTTACCCCAGAAATTGTTGTTAAATCCGCAAGCAGGGCAAGGAATAGTAATGATCTCGCTGGTGGAGTCGGGTTTTGGATCTCCCACTTCTGGCTGATACAAATCGTAGCTGTTACCCGCGTAATCGAGTACCAGACATTCATTTTTACCTTCCGATAAACGCAAACCTCGTCCAACAATTTGTTGATATAAGCTGACCGACTCAGTGGGGCGCAAGATGGCAATCAAATCCACATGAGGCGCGTCAAATCCGGTGGTTAACACAGAGACATTCACCAAGTATTTGATTTCACGATTTTTGAAAGCTTGAATGATCGCATCGCGCTCTGGCGTTGGAGTGTCACCAATGACGATGGCGGTTTCGCCTTCTGGCAGCAGGCCGTGAATTTCTTGAGCATGTCGAACTGTTGCAGCAAAGATCATCACGCCTTTACGCTCTCTCGCGTATTGAATGATTTGCTCTACGATCTGAGGAGTGGCGCGTTTGGCTTTGTCGATAACCATGTCCATTTCCGCTTCTTTGTAGCGTCCGGTATTAGCGGGTTTCAGCTGCGAGAAGTCGTAAGACAAAACGGGCGCATCCATCATGCGTGCGGGGGTGAGGAAGTTTTCGTCCAGCAAGTAACGGATCGGCAGTTCGAAAATGCAGTCGCGGAAAAAGCGCGACTCTTCGGTGCGTACTTGACCTCGGGTGTGGTATTGATAAATCCATCCCATTCCTAAACGATAGGGTGTTGCCGTTAAGCCCAAAACTTTGATGCCAGGGTTGAGCTCTCGAAGGTGCGTAATCACTTTTTGATAGCTGCTGTTTTTATCGTCTGGCACACGGTGACATTCATCGATAACCAGAAGTGAGAACTGGTTTTTGAATGAGTCCAAATTGCGCACTACCGATTGCACCGAGGCAAACACCACTTGTTGGTCGGTTTCCTTTCTTCCTAATCCTGCCGAAAATATGGCGCCTTTCAAACCGTAGCCTTCATATTTCGCGTGGTTTTGTTCCACCAGCTCTTTTACGTGGGCCAAAACCAACACACGCCCTTTGGCAAGGCGTGCCAGTTCTGCAATAACTAAGCTTTTCCCAGCACCAGTTGGTAGTACGATCACTGCGGGGGTGGAATGTTTGCGAAAGTAATGAATAACGGCTTTAACAGAGTCAGCTTGATATGGACGAAGTGTGTACATGAAAATATGTGAAATTGCTCAACTATTCGAACTAGGAAGGCTATAATACCTGACTTTTATACCCAAGTGACCTTTGAACCGTAATTCGGAGATCACTTGGGTATAATTCAATGAGGTATTCATGCGTTTAGATAAGTATTTGTGTGATGCTCTGGGTGCGACTCGCAAGCAGGCAACAAAGATCATCAAAAGTGGCGAAGTGCTCGTCGATGGCGAAGTACAAAAAAGTGGTTCATTCAAAGTGCCAGAAGGTGGTGTTGTAGAATGGGATGGCCGAGAAGTCGGTGCGCCTGGGCCTCGTTACATCATGTTGTACAAACCAGCGGATTTTGTTTGTTCACACGAAGATGGTTACAACCCTACGGCCTTTGTCTTGCTTGATGAACCTAAAGTCGAAAACCTTCACTTCGCTGGCCGTTTAGATGTGGACACGACGGGTTTGGTGTTGATTACAGATGATGGCCAATGGTCTCACCGTATTACATCACCGAAACACAAATGCGAAAAAACATACCGCGTGTGGCTAGCGGATGCGATTCAACCTGATTACGTTGAAAAGTTTGCGCAAGGTATTGAGTTGAGAAACGAACGCGAAGCGACGTTACCAGCGCACCTTGAGATCGTGAATGAAGCAGAAAACGAAGTACTGCTTACTATCGTTGAAGGTAAGTACCACCAAGTGAAACGCATGTTTGCTGCACTTGGGAACAAAGTAGAACTACTTCATCGTGAGCGAATCGGCGATATCGTGTTGGATGACACTCTAGAACCGGGTGATTACCGTTATCTGACTCAAGAAGAAGTGGATTCTGTGTGGAATTAATCGTCGCTCTCGGAAATTCTTTAGTTCCTGACAGGAACTAGTCTTTTGGTAGGAATTGGCTCAGAATGACGATTCCTACCAAAATGTTTTCGAGCCTAGACAATTTCGGTATGCATGCTTAACCTCAGTGATATGCCGCGGTGTTTTATCACAGGCTCACGCATACTTTTCTCGCGAAACATCCGTTCGTAGTGAATCAATCATGCTGTCATCTTTGGTTTATTGCGCGCAATTATCGGGTGAACATGCATCGTTATCATGCGCTTTTCTATGTCGAGCTCGTCAAGGCCACCTTGGTAAACATTCGTCCTTATGATCCTCGAAAATTGAATCAGCAAAGCACTGTGCTTTGTTTTCAATGGTACGAGAAGCATCCTTGCTAGTTTCTGAAAAGAAATGGCTGATGGCAAGGACACAACTAGAGGTAAAAGAATGACAGAAAAAGCTCAAAGCGCTCCCCAATCTCAAATCAGTTTTTTACTGTTTCTTGTGCTCGGTGCAATTGGCGCACTAACGCCATTGGCGATCGACATGTATCTACCGGCAATGCCGACCATCGCAAAAGATTTGGGCGTTGCACCTGGTGCGGTTCAAATTACATTGACGGCTTATACGGCGGGTTTTGCAATTGGTCAGTTAATTCATGGGCCGCTTGCCGATAGCTTTGGCCGCAGACCGGTACTGATTTTGGGTGTGCTTTTCTTTGGATTAGCAGCGGTGGTGAGTGCGACCACAAACGGCATTGATGCGTTAACCTATGTTCGTACCGCTCAAGGTTTTGCTGGCGCGGCTGCGGCGGTCATTATTCAAGCTGTGGTGCGTGATATGTTTGACCGTGAAGACTTTGCGCGCGCAATGTCTTTCGTCACATTAGTTATTACGATTGCCCCGTTGGTTGCGCCGATGATTGGCGGTCACCTTGCGATTTGGTTTGGATGGCGTTCTATCTTTTGGGTGCTGGCTATCTTTGCTGTGGTTGTCATTCTGCTGGTGTTTTGGAAAATTCCGGAGACGCTAAAACCAGAAAACCGCCAACCACTGCGTTTTCGCACCACATTAAAAAACTACGCCCGTTTGTGTTCAAGTTCTGAAGCGTTGGGCTTGATGTTGTCTGGTGCATTCTCGTTTTCGGGGATGTTTGCATTCCTAACTGCGGGTTCGTTTGTTTATATTGATTTATACGGTGTTCGACCTGACCAATTTGGTTACTTATTCGGTTTGAACATTGTGGCGATGATCATCATGACCAGCATTAACGGTCGTTTGGTGAAAAAAGTGGGCTCTCATGCCATGCTTCGTTTTGGGTTGTTCGTACAACTTTTGGCTGGCATTGGTCTGTTCGTAAGTTGGTTGATGGACTTCGGATTGTGGGGCATCGTGCCTTTTGTTGTGCTGTTTATCGGCACATTGTCGACGATTGGTAGTAATGCGATGGCGCTGCTTTTAAGTGGCTACCCATCAATGGCGGGTACGGCATCGTCTCTGGCGGGGACGTTAAGATTCGGTATCGGCTCATTGGTTGGCGCGCTGGTGGCATCACTACCAGGTAATGTTGCGTGGCCTATGATCATCGTTATGTTTGCTTGTTCTGTGCTTTCAGCACTGTTTTATTGGACTTTAGGAAGAAAGGCGTAATGTCGAATTACACCAAAGAAATTCAAAACTTGGTTAACTCTGCTCTGAATGAACTGGAGCAGGAACATCGTTCTGGCAAGTTGGCCAATGCGCCAGTGGCGAACAACCACTATCTTGTTCGTTGGGTAACAAAAGCTCTGAAATCTCAGCGTTTTGGTCGAACGGTCGGCGATGATTTAACTCGTTGGCAAAAGGCGGGGCGTTCAAAGGGGAATGACGCTGGTTTGTTGTTTATCTTCAAACGTATTTCTGCTTTCTACGCGCAATTCTTCCCTGAAGGTGAAGATTCAAAAGTGATCAAAGACTCTGACGTCGAAGCTTTTTTGGATGTCATGGAGCAAGCAGGTTGGGAGGTTTCTACCTCTGAACAATTGGTTGGTTGTGGCAAAATCCAAATCTTCACGGAAGGTCAAAATTCTTTGGCACTGTGTGCAGACCAATGCGAAAGCTGCTTCGACGGCGAGTTGCTCGTTAAACCGATGAGCTGGTTTGTGCGTGGCAACCATGCTGAGTTTGTTGAGAAAGCAGCGCAAGCGGGCTTTATGGTGCATAAAGTGACGGACTACAAATCGATGGTGAAATACCACGGCGAGTACCTTATCTTCCCTGCAAACGAAGGTAACCAATTGGCTGAGATTCCTTTGAGCTTCCAAGCTTAATCAACTTCTCACAGCAGTAGAATTGAAATACGAAAGCATCAGGCGTTTGAAACGTCTGATGCTTTTTTGTTACGTCACTCTGTGTTTAAAAGCGATATTTCCAATAGACGCCGCCATACAGACCTTCATAGCTTTGCAAAACGTCGCCCATCGTTCCTGTTTCGTTGTTAAACAAGTAATCCTCTTCTGAGTAGTCTTCATAACGAAGGTTAAGCTGCAAGTTTTGATTTTCAGATACTTCATAGTCAGCGATGACTTCAAATCGATACGAGCTCGCCTCGTTATCAGGATATTGGTAACCACCAGATGTGGTCGAAGATTTACTGTCCGCTTGGCTGTAGCTGTAATCAAATGAGATAGAAAGTTTGTCGTCCAGCAGCCGCTCTTTACTCACACCAAAACCAATGGTTGTAATGTCATCTTTGAGCTTGGTGGTGTAGCGATTCCAGCCGACAACGTCAGAGTTTGCTTGTTGTTGCTCGGAGCGGATGATCTGTTGATTGTAAAAAACATGCCCGCTTAATCCGTCGAGTAAATTGAAGTTGAGGCTGAGGTCGTAGCCGTAATCTTCCCCTTCGCTTAAACCAATATCAGGTTTTGCATAGTCATCATTTCCGTACCAAAGTTCTGCAAGTAGCTGGACATCGTCTGTCATGTCATAACTGCCGTCGCCACGGAGCTCAATCCTCTCTTTGTCGGCTAAATAGTATTGGCGCAAATTAGGCGAGTCGCTGCTATCGTCCTGCCAATCAGAGCCATCGCGGAAAGAGTAGGAGACTTTACCGCCTAATTGCCACGGACTGTTTGGTCTGTACTGAGCACCAACAAAAACGCGTTGTTCATCGGTACGTTTTCGGTCGGCATAGCTTCGCTCGTCTTGTTTGAAGTGATAACCCGCATTCACCTTCACATCAGACGCAACACGATGCGTCAACGTTGTTTCCAGTTTGGTTTTTGTGTGGTCGTATTTTTCTCTTGTAGAGCCGATGATGGTGTTTCTATCGGAGTTATCGTCTTTGTCTGAATAGTCTGCAGAAATGGCGAAAGCTGTGTCTCGCGAAAGTTTGTTGTGGTAATCCGCGCTCATTTGCCAAGTGTTGGTTTCGCCATGGAATGTATTAGAGTTAACGGGGGACTGCGGGAATGGATTTAACCCGCCTTCAGAAGACGTCTGTGACCAAAGTAAGCGGCCACTGAACGTTTGTTGATTCAACCGATAATTCCCCGTGACAGCAAACTGGTGAAAGTCGTTGTCAGGCTCATACGCAAGGTGGTTGGCGTAAGGGTTGGTAATGCCGCCGTAATAGAGTGCGGACTTGTCATTGCGGAAAAACGAGCCGCGATACGCAATATCCACCAGCCACAAATCTTCAATGTAGCTCACTCCTACTTGAGTATTTAAGGTTTCATGATCGACGGCTTTAGGTATGAATCCCGGCGCGTTGGCGTAACCCGGAATGGTCGATGAATAGAGCGAAGTTGTGCCTTCTTTACGTTCGTGCTTCATGGATGCATATGGCTTCCATGGCGTATGTGGTGTGTACTTGAGTTCTAACTTAAACGTCTCTCGCGTCACTGAGTTTTCATATTTCGATAGGTCACCACTAACGAGTGCATCTTCTCTTGGATGATACGCACTGAGTGAGGACTGATTCCAGAAATACGGAGTTTCACTGTAGCTGCCGAGGATACGTAATCCGTCGTACTGGCCCATTTCCCACTGCAGTAAGAAGCGTTGCAAACCAAGATCTTCGACGACGATTCGATTGTAGAACCCGTCGTCTTCATATTGTTCGATATCGGCGTTTAGGCTCGCGTTAAAGTGTTTATTGTCAGAGTTTGTACCGTAAACGGGCGGATTCCAATTATAGAATCGCGAGGAACCATCGTTGTTAAGGTACCCTACGCCCGCGCTGACTTCTCCACTCCATGTGCCGTCGCTGCTGCATTCACTGCACTGCCAGCGGCTAGTGTCGGCTGGCTGAGAACGTTGTAACGAATAATCGTTGGCGTGCGCTTGCGCAGCAAAAGCAAGGGAAATAGCGATGCACAGTTGAGATAGTTTCATGCCTCCCTCCTAATAACTTAATGTTTGACCACGTGGGTGGTTAGAGCCATGCACTTGATTGTGGCAGTTTAAACAACTTCCGCCGCGCACTCTCAAGTCGTTTTCAGGAATGGCTACGTTTGCATGTGGCACACGGTGACATTCCTGACAAAGCATTGGCAGCCGTTTATTGAGCAAGGCTTTGTTCACGGAACCATGAGTTGTGTGGCAGGATGTGCAATCTTCAGTTACCGGCTCATGCTCCCATAAAAATGGGCCGCGTTTTTCCGCATGACATTCGTAACAAGCGTTATTGACGGTTGACCAGTTCAGGCTCGCTTCATTTAATGTCTGATGTGGATTGTGGCAGCTAGAACAAGTCATGACGCCGTCGATAATAGGATGACGACTGCGTTTGTGGATATCCGATTTGGTGCGGGAGTGACAATCGGTGCATTTGTCTGCTTGCATTTCGGCAACCATCATCGGATCGTCTTTTTGATGCAGTTGGTGACAGCTTGCACAAGACAGCCCTTCAAAAGCGTGCTCGCTACTATGCCAAGTCGAGCGTTTCGCATCTTGGTGACAAGATAAACACACGCTGTTTTGCTTTTCGGCCGGAACAGGGGAGTTTGGTCCAAAAGTGATCATTGGCTCACGAACTTGTCCTTTTCGTGGATTGCGCTCGTGATTGTTCGCTGGACCATGGCATGCTTCACACTGTTTATCATTCATTGGCCCATGCAGGTTTGCGGACTTACCGTGGATGTTATCGAAAATACCCGTTGCAGGTTTGTCTGATGTATCGTCATGGCAACGAAGGCAGCCATCTGGCCCGCGGCGTGAATATTTCCCCTCGGAAAACTTGGTGTCTAATATGGTTTCAATTTCTTCTTGAGTTAACGTCGCCGCTTCGGGTTCTGGCTTGGCGACATCTTCCGAACTGACGGTGAAGATGACGCCTAACCCAAGTATCCCAGCTACCAACCACCGCAGAAACATTGCTTTCATAGCTCTTCCTTTTCTTATCCTTAGTTGTCAAAGCATTGTGTTCAATGACGAATTCAACGGTAGTCGTATACCTTGTGAACCTTATCTACCCCTTGTGACTGACCAATAGCATGGCAAGTCGCACATTGTTCGGAGCCCGTTGCTTGTGCTGCTGTGTCTGCTCCAAATACCGCGCCGTGATTCAGCATATGGTTCAGAGGCGCATCTCCTGCCACGGTATCCGGGTCAGCATTAGCTAAAGATGACTCTAAGTGACACGCGCCACAGGTGACTAATGCAGGACTAAAGTATTTACCACTCGCCAGAGAAGGGCGCGTATTTTGTTGGCTAGGTAAGTTGTATTGAGCATTGGTATGGCAGGACTCACAGTTGTTGACTGCGCCAGGGAAAGACGCTTCACCGCTATGAGCGGAGCCAAAGGCGTGGAATGAGTGCACGTGGTACTTTAGATCAGCCGCCATTCCAGGATAAAACGCAGAACGTTCGGAGTTATGGCAATTTTTACATTGTTGGAAGTCGGTGGCAGCATGTGGATGCTCACCGAGCTTATGGATAGTCAGCTCTTTGTGACAATCGTTACACGATGAAATGTCCGCGCCCACTGGCAGTTTGTGTTGCTTGTTGATACCAGACACATCAAACGAGCCAGATGCGTTATTGGCGGCAATGACGAAAGGCGATTTGATAAGATCGATGCCTTCAAACGTGACGCATTCGGCGAGCTCGCCATCTCTACGGTTGGCGCAAAGTGGCATGTCGGCGATGTTAACCGTCAACGTAGAGTTGGAGATTGGCTTAATCGCAGCGTCAGTGAAGTCTTTATGACACAAGAATAGGCCTTCTCCTTGAGCCTCACAGCCGTCACCAAGTGCGCCATCATCGGCGACGTTGAGACTGTTGTTTGCGACCATCGGGCCTTGGCCGTTATCCCAGTTCAGCAACAAATTGAGGTGCCCATGTTCATTAATGAAAGGGGTCAGTTCGTTGATGGAGCCAATACCTGAGCCCGCTTTCGACACTCTTAGTTCAACCTCAAACTGGTCATCAATAAATCGCGCGCTTTCAACGCTGATTTCGAGCGAATCACGTGCCTTTGCAAGATTCTCTAAACGCATTACGTGAACCGTTTTAGCACTTCGGCTTGCGTCTTGGCCGATGATTGGATCGCCATTGTCGTCTCGGTCATAAGGACGGTGACAGCCCAAGCAGGAGTTTTGTGGCTCGCCGTTTCTTACCCAAGCCGTACCGATTTGGTTATCATGCGCGCCTCTGTCTCGGTACAAGTGACAGGTCTCACAGGCAACTTGGCTTGGGTGTTCAAACCAATTGTTGGCGTCTGATGCTTTCGCGACATCGGTTGAATGGCAGGTTGTACAGTTGCGGGCATCTTGCGGGAAAGGGTTGCCTTCAATGACTAAACCATTGATGTCGGTAGCGAGCACGTCATTCTCGTCGACAGGCTGTTTGTAAGTCTCGGTGTTATTTCTGTCGCTACCTAATTTGAAAACATTACCGTGGTATTGATGAACAACGGCAGCGAGAGGGCGTCTGGCTGGCGCAGCGCCAGGATTACTGTCATTGTGGCAAGCGGTACAAACGGCAATGTTGTTATCAATTGAGCGATAGCCGGGTCCATGATGAAGCGGTTCGCCCATATGACAGTTTTCACAGGTACCTGTTTCAATCACATTGCGGGAGACTACTGCATCTGAACTTTCTTGCGGTACCCATTCAAACACGTAGGTAAAACCATTGCCTTGCTCGCCATACGCCATGACGATTCGGTGGAGTTTATCCGCATCCCAAGCAATAAAACCATTGTTGTTAGAAGAGTCGGCAGTATAAGGATCGGACACTTTTAAAACGTCAGGAATGGCAAACGTGTAGCGATACCCTTCGTCTGTTTTTACTAGTGTTCCATCCCAAACACTCTCCATGCTGGCACGGTTATTTGTGGTATTACTTGAGTGATGGAAACTCTTCCAATAGGTATTGCCATGGCGCCCATTGAAGGTAAAGGCTGGATCGCTCGAATTTTGTGTATCGACACGAGAGGGCATTGCTTTAAGAAGTGCGATGCGAAAATCTTTCGTTTCGTCTAGCTCATGAGATCTGCCACTGCCGTCTTTGACGGTAAAATCGACCACCAGTTTGGTTTCTCCGGTTTCTTGAGTGACCAATGATGGCTCGGAAACACTGATCTCGAAATCACCAAGCGCAGGTGGTGGTGTATTTTGATCGTTTTTGCTGTCTGGACCACATCCGGTGAGCAGTAAAATAAAAAATATTAATGTAGCGATCGACTTTAAACCGTTCATAGTCCCTCTCGATTCGTCCTAAAGTAAGTGGGAATGCGTTGGAATGGTTAAATATCTCAATAAGCAATTGATTGAAATATTAATTTTGTATTCAAGCCAAAAGCAAAATATCCATATTTACATCGCTTGAATAAATCGAAATACATGGCTTGTAAGAGTATAGACGCAATATGAAATATTATTAAAATAAACCATTTTTTCTATGCGTGAATTTTAGGTTTTAAATTATTGTGTTTTTAAATCAATCACTTGCATTGAGGTTTGTTGTTCTTGAAGAGGTCGGTGCAGAAAAAGTAGGGGTATTGAACTACGCTACTTTAAATGGTTGACGGCTTAATATTTTTATCTTGGATATCGTTGGTTTTAAGTCGCGTTTATAAAATGATTTTCTTATCGTTTATTCGCTGTCTGGTTTTGATTAGCAAAGATAATTACTACGGAGTCAGTCTAATATGCACCAACTAATTAAATTATCTCTAAAATTTTCCTCGGTGTTAGCCATTAGCTCAGTTTTGGCCTCCCACAGTTTAGCGTCACCAAGTGAGCTAATTTCACAACATGAATGTGAAGCTTGTCATGGGCCAAACGGTGGGCCAAACGGTGTTAGCTCAGACACGAATATTCCGACCATCGCAGGGATTCCCGAGTTCAACTTTTTCGACCAGATGTTGCGTTACCTTGAGGGCAGACCCTCAGCTTCGGTTAATCACGTATACGGAGACACGAGCCAAAAAGGCGACATGGTGACGATAGTCAAATCTTTATCTGAAGCGCAGATTGAAGAGTTAGCAAAACATTATGCTGGGCTTGAGTTTGTGCCTGCTAAGCAGTCTTTCGATCAAGCGTTAGCGATGAAAGGTAAGGCTATCCACGCGAAAAGTTGCGAGAACTGTCATTCGGATGGTGGCAGTAACGCTCTGGATGAAGCTTCGATTTTAGCTGGTCAGCAGAAGGGCTATCTCGCCACTACGTTGCAACAGTTTAAGCAAGGCAAACGCTCCGTTGATAAAAAAATGGATGAGGCGTTCAAAGGGCTTAGTTCCGATGATTTAAACGCGCTCGTAGAATACTATGCGAGTTATCGCTAGCGCTGCTTTGGGATGAACACCAATGAGTTTATGGCGTAAACCAAACAGAAAATGGATGCTCGGCATACCAATTGGTGGCTTATTGGCGTTTATCCTTGGTGGGGCGGCACTCAGTGTTTTTCACTTTGGTATGGATTACACCAATCGCAACGAGTTTTGTTACAGTTGCCATATTGGGATGGATACGATAGTTGAGGAGTACCAAGTATCCCCACACTTCAAAAATGCTCAGGGTGTGATTGCCGCTACGTGCAGTGATTGTCATGTCCCTAGGGAGTTTTTTGCTAAAATCGCATTGAAAATCGGCGCTACAGCCGACATCTATCACAAACTGACTGGAGAAATTACGTTAGAGAACTTCGAGGCGGAGCATCGTCCGAGGTTGGCTGCTGAAGTCACACAGCAGTTTATCGAGAATAAATCAAAACAGTGTCGATATTGTCATTCCGTTGACAAGATGGATTTCGAAGCGCAAGGACGAACCGTTGCGCGTCGACATCAGATGATGGAAAGTCGAGAGCAATCGTGCATTGATTGTCATGCGGGGATTGCTCATCACCTGCCTATTTCTCTAGATTCTCCAGAGACTGTTCCTCCTGAGGAGTAATACTGATACTTTCGGCTTCTTTCGCGATGGCTTTGACCATGCCTTTGAATATGAATAGATGGGCTGGCATCATGGCAAACCAGTAAAGCAGTCCGAGAAATCCCTGTGGGTGCCACCAAGCGGTGATATCCAGTTCTCTTTCATCACCATGGTCTTTGATGGTAATTTCTAAACGTCCAAGCCCTGGGCCTTTCATCCCAAAAAACAGTGAGAGGAACTGATTTTCCTCGCAGCGAATCACTTTCCAAGAGTCTATATAATCGCCGACTTTGAGCTCCGGCCCCGGAGGAGAAACGCGAATCGGTTTCCCGCCACCAAAAAAGATGTCGAGCCATTCACGTGTGCGCCACAAAATGTTGGCAAAGTAATAGCCTTTTTCACGACTCCCGATTTTTTGAGCCACTTTCCATAAAGCCGCAGCGGAGGCTTGAGTTTTTATGCTCGCACCGGCTTGTTTAGGGTAGTAGCCATACCCCGGTTGCCATCGACGAAGTGCCGCTGGCTCAAAGCCCCAAACATTACTGCGCACAAACGTGCCTTCATCTTGGATGGTATCGGATACCGCTTGCTCGTAGCTGATCAGCGTTTGCGGAAATCGTGCTTCAATCGCTTTGGAATCGGCGATGTAGTCATGCTCTAACCCTGCGAGTAATGCTTTGCCGATGTTTGCTGGCACAGAGGTGACCAAACCGAGCCAGTACGATGCCATTTTGGGGGTAAGCAACGGTGTCGACCACAGCCGATAAGGCTTGTTGGTGATTCGGCAAATGATTTTAAACTGCTCGCGGTAGCTGAGTGTATCTGGCCCACCAACTTCATAAATTTGGCTTTCTTCTGGGGGTGATGCTTCGGCCAACTGCAATAAATAGTGATTGAGGTTGGGTAGGGCGATGGGGTTGGCTTTTGAGTCGACCCATTTAGGCGCAATCAAAATAGGTAAGTTGTAGACAAAATCTCGCATGATCTCGAAAGCGGCGGAGCCAGGACCAATGATGACACCAGCACGTAACTCTGTCACCGGAACACCGGATTGTCGAATGATCTTTCCAGTGGCTTTACGAGCGGCTAAATGGCGCGAATTTCCAGTTTGTGGCTGTATGGCACTTAAATAAATAACGTGTTTGACACGGCTTTGCTCCAATGCGTATTTAAAGTTCAAAGCAAGGTTCAACTCGTATTCAACAAAATCATCACCTTGTGCCATGCCGTGCACCAGAAAGAACACCAAATCAAAGTCATCAACTAATGAAAGTGTACTTTCTGCGTCCGCCAAGTCTAAGTAAGTCAGTGTAAGGTTGGGATGTGGGCTGGTTCTAGATTCCAAATAATCAATATGTCGAGATGACGCGGTTACGCTGTAACCTTTGTCGAGCAGTTGAGGAAGAAGTTGAGAACCAATGTAACCAGAGGCACCTAATACCAACACCTTTTTCATTATCCGTCCTTTTATTGCTGGTGGAAAAATCACCGCTGGGTATAATCATGAGACACTTTTCCCATTCTATCAATAAGTTGTCGTTGGAGTGCTCGTGACTTTTCTATCTCAACTCTCAACTCACGCAGATAAAGTCTTTTTGCGTCGATTGTTCGCAATAGCACTTCCCATCACGCTGCAAAGCATTATGTTTTCCAGCCGAAGCCTAGTCGATGTATTGATGCTAGGGCAACTTGGTGAAGCCGAAATTGCCGCTGTGGGAGTCGCAGCTCGAGCGACGTTTGTTACCACCATCATGTTAGTTGGGGTGACCACGGGTGGCGCACTGCTTACCGCGCAGTACTGGGGAGCGGGAGACAAAATTGGCGTAAGACAAAGTACGTCGCTGACTTGGATGATTGCGATGGTGTTTGCCGCGCTGGCCGTTTGTTTATTCGTCTTTTTCCCGCAGCCAATCATGGGCTTGACCACGGACTCCCAAGAGGTGATTGAGCTTGGGTCAAGCTACTTGGTAATTTCATCAGCCAGTATGTTCGCAGTGGCGTGTGTTGCCAGTATGGCGGTGGGATTACGTGCTATGCATCAACCAGGGTTGAGTACTTTCTTTAGCGGCATCGGTATTCTCTCTAACGTGTTTTTAAACTGGGTGTTGATTTTCGGCCACCTAGGCTTTCCTGCCCTTGGTATTACCGGCGCAGCAATTGCAACGGTGATCAGTGGAGCCATTGAAGTTGGTTGCTTATTTGGTTATTTGTGGTTGAAAAAACACATTATCGCCTTTGGTTGGGGCGACATTCGTGCCAGCTTAGTGTTGGACAAAATCACTCGTTTTCTTAGCTTATCTTTACCCACGACGTTCAACTTTCTCGCTTGGGCTGGAGGGCTGTTTGCTTACCACGCGATCATGGGACAAGCAGGCGTGCAAGGTTTGGCAGCGCTGTCGGTGATGACGCCCGTTGAGTCGATTGCTCTCGCTATGATGATTGGCTTATCGAACGCGGCTGCGGTTTTAGTGGGTAACCAACTCGGCGCGAAAAACTTTGAACCAGTGTATTACCAAGCTTGGGCGACGGTAATCTTGAATGTCCTGATTGCTTTCGGTGTTGCGGTACTTCTATTTTTCACCAATCAGCTCATACTCGATGCGTTCAGTGCATTGAGCGCCGAGACTCGTCATTTGGCAGAGCAGTTCATGGTGATTCTGGCACTTGGCGTCGTATTGCGCTCAGTGCCTATGATGGTCATTGTGGGGGTTCTTCGTGCTGGTGGAGATGTGAAATTCTGCCTGTATCAAGATGTGTTTGCTCAATGGATAATCGGTATTCCGCTCGCTGCGTTTGCTGCGATATATTTGGGTTGGGAGCCACAGTGGGTATATCTACTTTTCCTCACTGAAGAGGTAGTAAAGTGGTGTATCTGTTTGCCTCGAATGAAGAGCAAAAAGTGGATGAAAAACTTAATTGAAAAGTAGCGATATTGAAGCTGGTTGAAGTTTCTAATAAATCTCGTTCATAGTTTGCTTATATTTTGCAGCCGTTTCAAGTTTTTTGCTTGCTATAGCTAGAAAAATTGCTGCAAAAATCTGCTTATAACGTCAACAAAATCTGTTGTAGAAAGTGAATCGAGTTGCATTTGTACTCTCATAGTGTGATCAAGCATTCAAAATACTTCCTACTAACAGGATTTTAGTGTAGATTCTGATCCCAATTTTTAAACACCATTTGAGCGGCAAAATCAATGTTAAAACTGTCAGACCTATGTAAAGGCTATGTAGACGGGGGAGAGTTTCATCCTGTGCTACAAGGGGCAGAATTAACATTACAGCAAGGTGAGCAAGTCGCTCTGATGGGGGAAAGTGGTTCTGGTAAAAGTACGTTGCTAAACGTCATTGCTGGTTTAGATACCGCCGATTCAGGCGAGGTTCAGTTTCCCAACTTTGCGATGCATGATGCTCCAGAACACTTAAGAACGCTCTACCGCCGCAACAATATTGGTAACATCTTCCAACAATTCAACCTTCTTCCTACTTTGAACATCGCCGATAACATCCGTTTTTGCCGTCAACTAAAAGGGTTACCGGAAGACAAAGGTCTCTGGCGTCAAATTCTTTCGGCTCTGGATCTCATGCCTTTATTAGGACGCTATCCAGAAGAAGTGTCGGGTGGCCAGCAACAACGTGCTGCGATTGCGCGCGCGTTGTACATGGAACCCAAAATTCTGCTTGCCGATGAACCAACGGGAAGTTTGGATGAGCGAAATGCGGAAGCGGTAATGCGTTTGCTGACCAGTCTTGCACGCCAATTGGACTGTACCTTGTTATTAGTGACGCACAGTGAGAAAGTTGCGGCACACATGGAAGGGAAAATTCGTCTTCAAGGAGGGCAACTGCATGTTATGGCCCGTAGTTAAGGCACTACTCGGTCATTACCGTCGTTACCCACTGCAAATTATTCTCGTCTGGTTAGGCTTAACGCTTGGTGTTTCGCTTCTCGTTGGTGTTACTTCTATCAACCAACATGCGAAGCAGAGTTACGAAACAGGTGAGAAGCTTTTCTCAAACCCACTTCCTTACCGAATTCGTACCAAACATTCTGCAAATAAAATTCCTCAAGGATTTTATATTCAGTTGCGCCGCGCTGGTTTCAATCAATGCGCGCCTTTTGACGTCCTTCATCTGGATGCCAAAACGGACATGAACTTGATGCTCGTTGGCATCGATCCTGTCGCAATGATCCCTCTTCAGCACGGCAAGTCACTTAATGAGATGCCTGTTCTCTCCTTGATGAAGCCGCCGTATCCGATCTTGATCAGTCAAGATTTGGCGTCTTACATGAACTGGCAAGACGGCGACTTTATTGAGTTGAATGATGGTAGCCGTCTTGGTCCTGTTCAAGTGGATCAAAACAAGCTCTTATCAGGTACACGTTTAGTTACCGACATTTCTTTATTAAGAATGTTGAAGCGAAGCTCGGGCCTTTCAGCGATTTCATGTGGCGAGATGCCAGAAGAAAAACTGATCGCATTAAAAAACATACTGCCAAATGGCATGACTTTGGTACGAAACACTCGTACTGAGCTTGAATCTTTGACCAAAGCATTCCACATGAACCTAACCGCGATGGGGATGTTGTCGTTTTTGGTTGGACTGTTCATCTTTTATCAAGCGATGTCATTGTCTTTTATTCAGCGTCAGCGATTAGTCGGCATTTTGCGTCAAACCGGTGTGAATGGAACCCAATTGGCGCAAGCGCTATTACTTGAGCTCTCGATACTCGTTTTGGTCGCTTGGGCTTGCGGTAACTTCTTTGGACTCATGTTGGCGAACGAGTTGATCCCTGCAGTATCTTCCAGTTTGAGCGATCTATATGACGCCAACGTTGGCCTTACTATCGGTTGGTCGTGGCAGTCGAGCTTATACAGTTTGATTATGTCGGCAATGGGCGCTCTGATTTCCTGTTTGTGGCCACTGATTCGATTGTTGAAATCGCAACCAATTCGCTTGTCTTCGCGTTTATCGTTAATGCGCTTTGCAGGCAGAGAGTTTTCTTGGCAAGCATTGGCGGCATGTGCTTTCTGTGTAGCCGCGGTCGCGGTTTACCAAGCACCTAAAACGCAAGAGACGGGTTTTGCCATTATCGCATTGATGTTGGTGAGTGTGGCTCTATTCATGCCATTTTTGATGTGGCACATGTTCCAAAGCTTCTCATATACGTTACGCTGGGTTCGTGTGCGTTGGTTCTTTGCTGATGCGGCGGCAAGTATGAGCTATCGTGGTGTCGCAACGATGGCGTTTATGTTGGCACTCGCTGCGAATATTGGTGTTGAGACCATGGTGGGTAGCTTTAGAGACACCACTGACAAATGGTTAAGCCAACGCTTGGCCGCAGATATCTATATTTATCCAACAAACAACTCGGCTGGGCGAATGAGCGCATGGTTACAAGATCAGCCAGAAGTTGAATCGGTTTGGTGGCGCTGGGAAAAAGATGTTCCTACCGAGCATGGTGCTTTGCAAGTAGTCAGCACGGGCCCTTCTGAGGGGGAGCTAGATTCGTTAACGGTCAAGCTCGGTGTTCCAAACTACTGGTATCAGCTGCACCAAACTAAGAGCTTGATGGTTAGTGAATCTATGGCTCTCAAACTGGATATTCGTCCGGGCGATTACATTGATCTGCAAGCGCCACTGGGTGAAGGTTGGCAAGTCGTGGGTGTGTACTACGATTATGGCAACCCATACAACCAAGTGATGATGTCCCATCGAAACTGGCTTTACGCGTTCGCCGGCACGGGCAACGTAGGGTTAGGCGTATTGCTGAAAGACAGCGTGAATGGGGAAGGGTTGAAGAATCGTTTAGAAAATGTCTTCCGATTGCCACAAGACCGCGTATTCGACAACAGCAATATCTACAATCAAGCCATGAGAGTATTTGATCACACGTTCGCCATCGCTGGCACGCTAGGCAACATTACTCTTATCATTGCTGTATTTGGTCTTTTCTTTGCAACCCTAGCAGGAGAACTCTCTCGTCAAAGACACTTCTCGCTGCTGAGATGCATGGGTGTTTCTGGCAAAGAGTTGGTTGCCTTGGGGGGCTTGCAACTGTTCGCCTTTGGTGCCATTTCTGCGATTATTGCAGTACCGTTAGGATTGGCCTTGGCCCACCTAATTGTTGATATCATCATTAAACAATCTTTTGGTTGGTCACTCGAACTGCAAACCATTCCTTGGGAATATGCACAAACTATCGCTTGGGCAATGCTCGCGATTATGATCGCCGGGGCGTTACCCGTAATTCGAATGATTAAGAGTACGCCAATGAAGTCGTTGAGGGATGCGTTGTAGTGGAAAAACAAAACTCTAAAAAGCGCGTTTTTGCTTCGATGCTGATCGTTGTCGTTTTTGCCATGTTGACTGGAGCGACGTTGTATTCAACGTTTTGGCTAGAGCCTACTGCTACCCAAGAAAACGAAATTAATTCGGTACTGACGCGAGAAAATAAAACCATTTTTGAGCCCGTTTTACCGGACGAACATGTCTCATTGCCTTCAGACTTTCGCTTCCATCCTGAATATCAACATGAATGGTGGAACTACTTTGCGAAGCTGCAAGATAAGCAAGGTCGTACTTACAACGTGCAGTGGAGCTATTTTCGCGTCGCCACCGATGAACGAGAAACCAGCGGTTGGCAAAACCCGCAACTGTACATTTCACATGTTGTCGTGAGCCATGGTTCGCATGTGTGGAAAGAACAGCGTGTTGCACGCGGTGGTATTGGTCAAGCTGGCATGACAAACCGACCATTCCGTTTATGGATAGATAACTGGACTTGGCGCTCATTAGGCTCTACACCATTTCCAGGCAACCTCAATGTTACAACGGACACATTCGGACTCGAACTGAATACCATGACAAGCGGGCCGTTTGTGGTAAATGGAGACAAAGGCTTTCAAGTTAAACATGCACTGCAATCTGTGGCGTCGTTTAGCTTTAGCGCACCGTTTCTTAATGTAAAAGGTACATTGAACTTAAATGGCCGCCTCATCCCCGTAACAGGCTCAGCCTGGACGCAAAAAGAATGGGGCAGTGGCTTAATCGGCCAAGGCCAACAAGGTTGGGATTGGTTTGTCTTTAACTTGGATGATGGACGTGCGTTAACGGTTAGCCGTTACCGTCACCACGGTCAGACGCCTCATATTTTCGGTACGCTATCGACCCGTTCGGGAAAAGTGGTCAATCTATCAGAGAAAGAGGTCTCGATTACGCCAATGCAGGTAACAAGCCTGTCGAATGGCAGACGTTTACCGTTGCAATGGATCATCAATGCACCTGAACACAAAATTAATTTGACGACTCGTATCATAAAATCCGATATGTGGTTGCCATTTGTTATCCCTTATTGGGAAGGTCCCATCTTGGCTTCTGGCTCCAACGAGGCGTGGGGCTTTATGCAGCTCACCGGCTACTAAAATCTATCGAAAGCCACTTAGCAAAGTGGCTTTTTTGTGTCTGAAGCACGTTAGTTCTGTCTAAAAAATCACAGACTTACCGTGAAGTGAGACATCATCTTATGCTACTTTAATAACGATCTTGGTTAATAACTGGATAGATAAGAGGAGGCGAGAAGGCTTACTTCGTCTCAATAGTTTGTTGAAAAATACGATGAGTAATGAAGATAACCTCGGAAAAATCGAAGTTTATACTCTGAACAAGCGATTATTCTAAAATTTTCTGCAGCTATACACTCTTATCATTCTTTGTTAATCGTTTATTAAGATAATAAATATAAGGACGAAACCATGAACGATGTCATTCGTGACTTTTTCAAAATGGAATCCGCAGGTGGTATTCTTCTCGTGATTGCAGCGGCAATTGCGATGACCATTGCAAACTCACCACTGGGCGAAACTTATCAATCTCTACTGCATACTTATGTATTTGGTATGTCTGTTTCTCACTGGATCAACGACGGTCTGATGGCTGTGTTCTTCCTACTTATTGGCCTTGAAGTAAAGCGCGAGCTGCTTGAAGGCGCGTTAAAATCGAAAGAAACTGCCATCTTCCCTGCAATTGCTGCGGTCGGTGGTATGTTGGCTCCGGCACTTATTTACGTTGCTTTTAATGCAAATGACCCTGAAGCGATCTCTGGTTGGGCAATTCCTGCGGCGACAGACATTGCATTTGCTCTGGGTATCATGGCATTACTTGGTAAGCGCGTACCAGTGAGCCTAAAAGTATTTTTGTTGGCTCTTGCGATCATTGACGACTTAGGTGTTGTAGTCATCATTGCTCTGTTCTACACCGGTGATCTTTCTTCAATGGCATTGCTTGTCGGCTTCGTCATGACAGGTGTACTGTTCATGCTGAACGCGAAAGAAGTCACCAAGCTAACACCGTACATGATTGTAGGTGCGATTCTGTGGTTTGCTGTACTTAAGTCTGGTGTTCACGCAACATTGGCAGGTGTAGTGATCGGTTTCGCGATCCCGCTGAAAGGAAAGCAGGGCGAACACTCTCCACTGAAACACATGGAGCATGCTCTTCACCCTTATGTCGCATTTGGTATTCTTCCTCTGTTTGCATTTGCGAACGCAGGTATCTCGCTAGAAGGCGTATCGATGTCTGGCCTAACTTCAATGCTGCCTCTAGGTATTGCACTAGGTCTATTGATTGGTAAGCCTCTAGGTATCTTCAGCTTTAGCTGGGCAGCTGTGAAACTGGGCGTTGCGAAGCTACCAGAGGGTATAAACTTCAAGCATATCTTCGCGGTATCAGTGTTGTGTGGTATCGGTTTTACGATGTCGATCTTTATCTCTTCACTGGCGTTCGGTAACGTAAGCCCTGAGTTTGATACATACGCTCGATTAGGTATTTTGATGGGCTCAACTACTGCAGCGGTACTTGGTTACGCTCTACTGCATTTCTCATTACCAAAGAAAGCACAAGACTAACTTCGTATTTAACTGATTTTTAACTCAAAGCCTCCCACTTGGGAGGCTTTTTGTTTTTGAAGAGCGTTAGATTAAGCCTGATCGACAGGCGAAAAAAAGCCCAGCCGAAAAGTTGACTGGGCGGATACAAACATAGGAGTTAATAAGAAAAAAGCAGCAACGTAACAATTAGATTGAAACAAGTTTGACGGCCAGTGAAACTTTAAATGCCCTAGTTGTTACATCTATTCAGACCGAGCTATTTCAGAACAGTTCCATTTTTTTTCAAAAAATTTTGCACTAAATTTATTCGTTTCAAATTCATTCTTTTAAGTGGCTTATCTACTTCGTGGTCCGACCAATGTCTGGAAATGTGATGTTAATCATTTGTTAATCTAAAGTTTCGGGAGTATATTTTCAAACAGTTGTTTAATACGAGTGATTAAAATGGCCCCGAGAAGCACAACAAAAGAAAAAATACTCGATGTCGCAGAAGGACTTTTTGCTGAATATGGTTTCAATGATACGTCGCTAAGAACCATTACAGGCAAAGCAAATGTGAATCTTGCATCGGTGAATTATCACTTTGGTGACAAAAAGACGTTAGTGCGCGCGGTATTAGACCGGTACCTTGAAGCACTGATGCCGAGCATAAAGGCGTCTCTCATTGAGTTGAATACCCGCGAAAGCTACAACATGGACGAAGTGTTTGAATCATTACGTTTACCACTGCGTACACTTAATGATGTTAGACCAAATGGTACAGCACTATTTATGTTGTTGATTGGTCGAGGTTACACCGATGTACAAGGGCATTTGCGTTGGTTTATCAGCACTCGATACTCAGAAGTATTGAATTTGTTTACTTTCTCTATCATGAAAGCAAACCCAGAGTTGACGGAAGAGTTGTTGTTTTGGCGATTACATTTCACGTTGGGAACGTGCGTATTTACGATGGCCTCAAGTCAAGCTTTGACCGAGCTGGCAGAAAGCAAATTTGAAAAAGAAATCGATGTGAAATCTGTCGTCGATTTACTGATTCCTTACTTGTCCGCTGGTATGTCGGCGAAATAGTCGCTCGATAACGACAAGTAAAAAGTGAAACCAATAATAAGGATTAGCCGCAAGCGGTGACGTGAACAAAAGGATCTGAACTATGAGCTCTCTACGAAGAAAATGGATTAGTGACCCAGCATTTAAAGTGTTTAAGAAAGTTCTTCCTCCGCTGTCGAGTACAGAAAAAGAAGCGATGGAAGCCGGTAGTGTATGGTGGGATGCCGAGTTGTTTTCTGGCAAGCCAAACTTTACGACGCTACACCATTACCCAGCGCCGACGTTAACTGCTGAAGAGCAAGCGTTTATGGATAATGAACTTGAAACGCTCTTAGACATGCTAGACGATCAAAAAATCGTGAAAGAAGATCGTGATTTGCCACCGGAGGTGTGGGAATACTTGCGCAAAGAACGTTTCTTCTCACTGATTATCTCGAAAGAGTATGGTGGCCGTGAGTTTTCTGCTTTGGCAAATTCAACGATTGTGTCTCGTATTGCAACGCGCAGTATTAGTGTTGCGGTATCGGTAATGGTTCCTAACTCGTTGGGTCCAGGTGAGCTTCTTTCTCACTACGGCACTCAGGAGCAAAAAGATTACTGGTTACCACGTCTTGCTGATGGTACGGACATTCCTTGTTTTGCTTTGACTGGACCGGAAGCAGGTTCAGATGCGGGCGGCATTCCTGACCAGGGTGTGGTGTGTTACGGCATGCACGATGGCGAAGAGGTGCTTGGTGTTCGAGTTAGCTGGAACAAGCGTTACATCACACTTGCACCTGTTGCGACTGTTCTTGGTCTAGCTTTCAAGCTGCAGGACCCAGACGGTTTACTCGGCGATAAGAAAGACGTAGGCATTACTTGTGCGCTCATTCCGGCTGACCATGACGGCGTTGAAATTGGTGAGCGTCACGATCCACTTGGTTCTGCTTTCATGAATGGTCCGACTCGTGGTGAAGATGTTTTCATTCCAATGGATTGGCTCATCGGTGGCTCAGATTACGCGGGCAAAGGCTGGCGTATGTTGGTTGAGTGTTTGTCTGCTGGCCGCGGTATTTCACTGCCAGCACTTGGTACTGCAATCGGCCACCTGACAACCAGAACCACTGGCGCTTATGCATACGTACGTAAGCAGTTTGGTATGTCTATCGGTAAGTTCGAAGGGGTAGCAGAAGCGATGGGTCGTATTGGCGGTCTGACTTATCTTTTGGAAGCAACGCGTACGTTGACGACTACCTCTCTCGATATGAAAGAGAAACCTGGCATTGTTACGGCTATTGCCAAATACCACATGACTGAAATTGCACGTACGATTTTGAACGACTCGTTCGATATTCACGCAGGTCGTGCGATTCAAGATGGTCCAATGAACTATCTTGCAAAACACTACTTGGGTATTCCTGTTGCGATTACAGTTGAAGGTGCAAATATCCTAACGCGTAACTTGATGATCTTTGGTCAAGGTGCGACCCGTTGTCATCCATATGTGCTTAAAGAGATGGAAGCGGCGGCGAATCCAGACTCAGAGCAGGGGGCGAAAGAGTTTGATTCTCTATTGTTCAAACATATTGGTCATGCGATGGGGAATACGTTTGGTGCGCTAGGTGCAGCACTAACAGGCTCGCGCTTTGTGAAAGCGAATATGAGCGGTCCAACTCAACGCTACTACAAAGACATCACCCGCCTGAGCCGAGCGTTAGCGGTAAGCGCCGATTTTGCCATGTTGACGTTAGGTGGTGACTTGAAGCGTAAAGAGATGATTTCTGCACGTTTGGGTGATGGTTTGAGCTACCTGTACATGGCATCCGCGACGTTGAAAAAATACGAAGATGAAGGGCGTCAGCAAGGCGACTTAAACTTCGTGCATTACGCTGTCCAATACTGTTTGTACAACGCAGCTAAATCGCTGAACGAAGCGTACGCAAACTTCCCAGTGAAATATGTTGGTGGCGTGTTGAAAGGCTTGTTATTCCCACTAGGGAATCACTTCGACAAACCAAGTGATGAGTTAAGTGTCAGCATTGCTGAAGCCATGATGACCCCAGGCGTGCAGCGTGACCGTTTAACCCACTTGTGTTACATCGGTAAATCCGAAAATGATAGCGTAGGTTTGATGGAAAATGCCTTCCTAGCCATGTACGACGTCAAACCATTGGAGCGTAAGCTAATGAAAGCAGCGAAAGATGGCAAAGTGGCTCGTAAAGGTCTTCTTCAAGATCGCTTACAGCAAGCACTTGACGCTGGTGTGTTGACAGAGCAAGAGGTTGAAAAGATCACTGCTGCTGACCAACTTCGTTACAAAGCTATTCAAGTAGACCACTTCAGTCATGATTTCTCTGAAGTTCGTACTGATAGCCCGAAAAAATCACACTTGAATCCAGCAGCCTAATGAGTGAACCTCGGTAATGAAAAGCACCTCCTAGAGGTGCTTTTTTGTGTCTTTTACTCATGACAAGGAGAGATAGTGCTCCAACCACTTGCATTTTCGAAGCATTTTTACAGAAATTAGATGCGAACTTCGAGCGAAACTTTTATCCTAACAAGGTTTTTTAAAGGAAGTTGAATATGATCATCAAACCTAGAATTCGTGGATTTATCTGTACTACAACGCACCCAGTTGGTTGTGAAGCTAACGTAAAAGAACAAATTGCTTACACAAAAGCGCAAGGCCCAATCAAAAACGCGCCTAAACGCGTTCTTGTCGTTGGTGCTTCAAGTGGCTACGGTCTATCTTCTCGTATCGCTGCGGCATTTGGTGGCGGCGCATCAACTATCGGTGTGTTCTTCGAAAAAGAAGGCACAGAGAAGAAACCTGGTACGGCAGGCTTCTACAATGCGGCCGCTTTTGAAAAGCTTGCTCGTGAAGAAGGCCTATACGCTAAAAGCCTAAACGGCGATGCTTTCTCAAATGAAGCGAAACAGAAAACCATTGATCTGATCAAAGAAGACCTAGGTCAGGTTGATATGGTGGTTTACTCACTGGCTTCACCAGTGCGTAAAATGCCAGAAACAGGTGAGCTTATTCGTTCAGCTCTTAAACCTATCGGTGAGACTTACACATCGACAGCGGTTGATACCAACAAAGACGTAATCATTGAAGCAAGCGTTGAGCCTGCGACAGAAGAAGAAATCAAAGACACAGTAACCGTAATGGGCGGTGAAGACTGGGAACTTTGGATCAATGCACTTTCTGACGCTGGTGTATTAGCGGAAGGTTGTAAGACAGTCGCTTACAGCTACATCGGTACTGAACTAACGTGGCCAATCTACTGGGATGGCGCGCTAGGTAAAGCTAAAATGGACCTAGATCGTGCGGCAAAAGCGCTAAACGAGAAACTAGGTGCAACTGGCGGCAGCGCAAACGTTGCTGTACTTAAGTCAGTTGTTACTCAAGCAAGCTCTGCAATTCCGGTTATGCCTCTTTACATCGCAATGGTATTCAAGAAGATGCGTGAAGAAGGTGTACACGAAGGTTGTATGGAGCAAATCTACCGCATGTTCAGCCAACGTCTTTACAAAGAAGATGGCAGCGCAGCAGAAGTGGATGATATGAATCGTCTACGTCTGGATGACTGGGAACTGCGTGAAGATATCCAACAACACTGTCGTGAGCTATGGCCACAAATTACAACTGAAAACCTAAAAGAGCTAACTGACTACGTTGAGTACAAAGAAGAGTTCTTGAAGCTATTCGGTTTTGGTGTCGAAGGTGTTGACTACGACGCTGACGTAAATCCAGCAGTAGAGACAGACTTCATTCAAATCTAATTGATTGGATAGATATGCAAAAGGCGCTCATTGAGCGCCTTTTTTGTACTTGATGATTGAGCCGTTTCATCAAACTCAAACCGGTTAACTCAAAATTATCAAAATCGTACCAGCTAGCGTCATTAGGATGTTGGCTATCGCATAAGTACCCGCATAACCAAGAGCTGGAATCGTCGACTTCGCGTATTCGTTTACAACATCCATCGCCGGTGCACAAGTACGTGCGCCAATGATCGCCCCGAATAGCAATGCGCGGTTCATCTTCAAAATGTATGCACCAACAAGGTAAGCAATCACAACAGGCACGACACTAACAATAAACGCAAGGCCGATCACCTGTGGGCCAACTTGAGTCAAGTGCTCGAACATCTTGCCACCAGCACTCAAACCGATACCGACCATAAAGAACATTAAACCAAGGTCTTTGACCATGTTTAACGCGCCTTGCGGTACGTAGCCGAAAGTAGGGTGGTTGGCTCTAAGGAAGCCTAGTGTAATACCTGACAGCAAAAGGCCTACCGCGTTACCTAAGCTAAACGACACTTGACCAAATGTCATGGTCACTAGGCCAAACATAATGCCAAGAATAAAGAAGCTACAGAACGCCAATAAGTCGGCCATTTGGCTGTGAATCGAGATGAAACCGATTTTCTCAGCAAGGCCATGTACACGACTCTTCTCACCACTCACCTGAAGTACATCACCTTTGGCAAGAACAATGTCTAAATCCATTGGCATTTCGATTTGCGCACGAACTACGCGGTTAAGGAAACAACCGAACTCAGACAGGTTCAAATCAGATAGACGTTTGCCGGCAATCGCGTCGCTCTTAACGACAATCTCTTCTTCCACAATACGCAGATCGAGAAGGTTACGGTCGAACACTTCTTTACCGTTGCGGAAGCTTGGGTCCAAACGAGCGTGGCTGTCAGGGAAGCCTACCAGTGCTATTTCATCGCCTTCTTGCAAAATCGCATCACCATCAGGGTGGGCGAGAATACCATTACGGCGAATACGCTCAATGTAACAACCCGTTTGGCGATAAATACCAAGTTCACGTAAGTTTTTGCCGTCTGTCCAATCGATAAGCTCCGGGCCAACTCGATATGCGCGAATAATAGGTAGATAAACTTTGCGCTGGCTTGAGTTACCAAGGCCACGCTCTTGAGCGATTTGTTGAGCAGAGTCTGAAAGGTTCTGCTTTTGTAACTTTGGTAGCAACTTAGCGAACATGATCATGCTGATCAAACCAATCAGATAAGCCATCGCGTAACCTACGGATAGATTTTCTAATACCAAAGAAAAATCCATATTGCGCGGTATTGTCGCAAGACCAGAGTTCAAAGCATCTTGAGCACCAACTAGAACAGGTGTCGCTGTCAATGCACCGGCCATCATACCGGCAGAAAGACCGAAATCGAGGCCAAAGTAGTGGCTTAAACCGTAAGTTAAGCTCACTGCAGCGACAAGCACGGTCATACTGAGGATGAAGTAGTGTTTACCATCCCTAAAGAAGATGCCAAAAAAGTTAGGTCCAGCTTCTATGCCAACGCAATAGATAAAGAGCATAAAGCCGATGGTTAGCGCTTCTGCGTTGAAGGAAAAGCCTAAATGACCCATGATCAGAGAGGTAATTAGAACACCTATAGAGTTACCTAACTGTAGGTTTCCAAAGCGAATTTTTCCGATGGCAAGGCCAATGGCTAATACGACGAAGATTAGAAGAATGGGGTTTTGATCGAGAAGTTGTACGACGTCTATGTTCACTGTGTGGCTCGGTAAAGTGTGTGCCAAAAAAGGTTTAGAACTGCGAATTGTAACTAAATATAGCAAAAAGATAAGTGAATTTTTTTAGGTTTTGCTATTAGTTGACTTAGGGAAGTAACAAGCTGAAAAATAATAAAAAAGCCGCATTATGCGGCTTTTAAAAAATCTAATGCTTATTACTCGTCGAATAGACCTAGGTGCTCTTTCGCGTAAGCTTCGAAATCGTCACAACCACCGATGTGTTCTTGGTCGATGAAGATTTGAGGAACAGTTTCAACTGGTTTGCCAACTGTCTTCTCAAGGTCTGCTTTAGAAATGCCTTCAGCTTGGATATCAACGTAACGGTAGTTAAAGTCATCACGTTTAGCTTTTAGTGTTTCTGCGTGTTCTTTAGCGCGAACACAGTAAGGACATGCAGGACGACCAAAAATAACAACGAACATATTCTTATTTCTCCTAAATCTATTCTTTTTTGAAAGCGTACAAACATAGAGGCTTGGTGCGCTCTCTTTTGTTGAAGTAACTATGCCTTATCCAGATACGGAAATAAAGCAGCAATTACCTCTTGTATCTATAGGCGAAATCTATCGGATAAAAACTAAACGAGCTTTAAACCAAAAGACGTAAATAACCGCTTACTCGGACAAAAATAAACCTTAAAAATGACATGGTAACTATGTGAAGTGACGCATAAAAACATACTTTTTGAAGGGTTATTGATGGCAAGGTGGATTGGGTCAACTTTTTTTAACGCAAACCATAGCAATCTATTAAAAGTTGTCGTTTTGGGGAGGAAGTGTATGTTTCAGTTTATGACTGCAACACGGATTATTTTCGGTGAAGGAGCGCTCCAATCTTCACTATCAGTTATCAGTCAATTTGGGTATAGCGTCTTGCTCGTGACGGGAAAAGAGACTCAGCGCGCCACACCCATCATCAATTATCTCAAAGCTCAAAATATGCGTTATCAGCACGTCGCCATCAATGGGGAGCCCAACATTACGATGGTGGAAGAGACGGCGGTGCTCGGGCGAAAATTTCAACCTGATATGGTCATCGCGATCGGCGGTGGTAGCGTCATCGACATGGGCAAGGCATTGGCCGCAATCATTCCCAATCAGGGTAATGTCTACGATTATGTGGAAGTAGTTGGAAGAAACGTTCCTCTCAAAGCGAAACCGATTCACTTCATCGCGATTCCCACGACTGCGAGTACCGGCTCAGAAGTGACTAGAAATGCCGTTCTGAAGTCAGGGCAGGACAAAGTAAAAGTAAGTTTAAGAAGTCCGGACATGTTGGCTGACGTTGCGATTGTCGACCCAACATTGACTTATGGGACAGATCAATACACATCTGGACGAGGCGCTATGGATGCATTTACGCATCTGATGGAAGCTTATGTGTGCGGCGAGCCGAATCCTCTCACTGATATGGTATGCGAAGAAGGGCTTCGTCGATTGAGTCGATCAGTGATTGCAGGCTGCAAGCAGGATAATCATAAGGCTCGTTCGGATTTATCTTTTGCGGCTTTGCTTGGAGGGATGGCGATCACTAACGCTAAATTGGGCGCTGCTCATGGGTTAGCCTCTGCTCTTGGTGGGAAACTTGATGCTCCGCACAGTGTGATAACTGCACGTTTAGCACCTCATGTGATGCAAGAAAACATCAATGCAGCAAAGCAAGCGGGCAGGAATGATGTGATCAATCGTTATCGAAAACTGGCTCGACTTGTCACGGACAGAGCGAATGCGAATGAACATGACGGCGTGCTTTGGGTCACGATGGTGTTAGATAAGCTAGAATTGCCATTGCTTGGTAAGTTTGGTGTTTGCCAAACTTCGTTTGAACAGGTAGCAAACGATGCGCTTAAGTCTGTTGCGATTAAAGGTAACCCTTTACCTCTTAATCAGGAGCGTTTGGTGTTCATACTAAAACAAGTGTGCGATTGCAGTGGAGATTGTGCTGCAGAAAGCACGCCGCACATGAGTTCAGTAGAGGTATTGGAATCGAGAAGCGATTTATCAAGTGTGAATGAGTAAATACAAGTAAAGTCGTTGCGAGAAGAAATAAAAAGGGGAGCCAATTGGCTCCCCTTAATCAATGCTTAGTACTGACTTAGCTTGTCATAACGACTGTCTTTTAAGGCATCTTTCACGCGTTTTAGGTTTTCGCGGAAACCTGTACCACGGCGAAGTGTAAAGCCTGTGGCTAATACGTCGATAACGGTCATTTGAACGACACGGCTTGCCATTGGCATGTATACGTCCGTATCTTCAGGAATATCTAAAGTGATAGCCAGTGAACTTGCTTTCTCTAATGGAGAATCTTTCGCAGTGATAGCGATGACAGTTGCACCGTTCTCACGAGCCAGATTCGCAATTTCAACTTGGCTTTTCGTGCGACCAGTATGAGAAATGAGAACAATCACGTCGTTGTCGCTGCAGTTAATACAGCTCATGCGTTGCATGACAATATCTTCAAAACAAGTAATTGGGATATTAAAACGGATGAACTTGTTTTGAGCATCGCGAGCAACAGATGAAGACGCACCAAGACCAAAGAAAGAAATACGTTTTGCTTGAGTCAGCAAGTCAACCGCACGGTTTACTTGCATCGGGTCTAGGCTATTTTTAGCAACATCCAAACACGCCATTGTCGATTCGAAAATCTTATGCGTGTATGCATCTGGGCCATCATCTTCTTCCACATTACGGTTTACATATGGCGTACCGTTAGCAAGGCTCTGAGCTAAGTGAAGTTTAAAATCCGGGAAACCTTTGGTATCCAGGCGGCGACAGAAGCGGTTTACAGTGGGCTCACTCACGTCAGCCATTTTTGCTAACGTTGCAATGCTAGAATGAATCGCAGTTTGTGGAGACGCCATAATTACTTCTGCAACTTTGCGCTCTGACTTACTGAAATTCTCCAGATTTTTTTGAATTTTTTCTAATGTATTCATAGTGTTCACGAGGGTATAGAGAACAACTCGCTGGCTCTGTTAACGGGTGGAAACACATCGGTTTCTAAGTTAGAGAGGGGCGTTAACGAAAACTACCAGCGCCATAGTTTCAGTATAAACCTGATCTTCAATCTGGCTAAACCAAATACGGTTACTATTTAGTGAGAATTTGACAGGCCTCAAACAAAATGTTGTAAAAACTACAGAATTGAATGTGGAATCGTAGTTTTGTTGCGCCAGTCGCACGAGAATGATGTTTGAGTTACATCAAAAAGAAATAAATTTTCAAGTTGATGTAACTCATTCTTAAGCTTACGCGCCTAAAATATCTGAGGCCATTTCTTCGATTTTTGCTGTCAAACTTGGTGCTTGTTTGGCGATTTCGCGTTGTTCGTCCAGTACTGAGCTCAAGATATCTCTGGTCGTCAATGGGTTGGCTAGTACCACTCGGAATACGATGGTGTTCATTCTTTGCCATTGGTCAGGGTTCAGTCTTGTACGAGAAACAAACGATTTGCCCGTTTCACGTTGACGCTTCTGGATAAACTGCGTGAGCTGGTTGATGAGCTCGTTTAGTTTTTCCTTTTGAGTACCTTCCGCTTTATCTAGCGCTTCACGAATCAATGGCGGTAGATAGCGGTAGGTCAGTAGACAAAGCTCCGGTTCAGAAACGAGTTCGAAGTCATCTTGCTGTTTGATGAGATCGGCAAAGTAGCGCGCTTTCTCGATACTTTGGTCGATCAATAGTTCGTAGCCTGGGCGACTAATAATGTGCATCGCCGCATACACTAACATGGCCATGCCTGAGCGAGAGCCTTCTAGTGTATGACTACCTAAATCTTTTGAACCTTTACGTAAGATATATTGCGCATGGTGTTCAATGGATTTCATCGCGTCTGGGTCTTTGAACAACACCATGCCTGCACCCATAGGGATGTACAGTTGTTTGTGCGCGTCGATAGTCACTGAGTCAGCCAGTTCAACACCTTCGAGAAGGTGACGGTAATGATTAGACATCAACGTTGCACCACCCCAAGCGGCATCTACATGGAAGTGACAATTGTGCTCTTGGCACACTTGAGCGATCTGCGACAGAGGATCGACGTTCCCCGTTTCTGTCGTGCCAGCGACACCGATAACCGCAATTGGTTTGATGTTTTGTTCTTTAAGCTCGGCAATTTTTGCTTTTAGGTCGTCAACAACAATACGGTTGTTTGCATCGGTTTTCACCGCGACTAAACCCTCTTGACCTAAGCCAAGTACGTCTGCTGCTTTTTTAAGTGAATAGTGACCACGTTCTGAAACCAGAACTGCAAGGCCTTCGTAGCCATAGTGCTTCATGGCTTTGAATAGACCTTCTTTTTCTACCCCTTTGAAATCACCGTCTGCTTTCAACGCTTTATTGCGTGCAACCCAAAGTGCCGTAATGTTCGCGATTGTGCCACCAGAGCAAAACGCACCAAGTGAATGGTTCGCGCTGTGCATCCATTTACGATAAAACTTGTCGTTTTGACCGTAAATTAAGCGGTGTAACATCCCTAAAACTTGACGTTCAAGAGGTGTGAATGCTTTTGATGTTTCGATCTTAACCAAGTTTTGGTTTAGCGCGATCATGATCTTGGATAAAGGCATCAAGAAGTAGGGTAGCGCCGAGGTCATGTGACCGATAAAACTTGGGGCTGAAGTGTGAACCGAGTGCGACACTAACGTGTCTAGCAGGTGCTCGGTGTGGTCTGACACGAATTCAGGTTGCTCAGGAATCTGAGCAGAAGAAAAGTCTTTTTCGATTTCACGTAAAGGCTTTTCTTCTGCCACGATGTGTTCACGAAGAAATTGGTTTAAGTTTCGGGAGAGACTTTCGTCAATTTTTGTCAACGTAGAATCAGGACCTTCAGGTACGGTGAAGATCTTTAGCAAGCTCTCAAAGCTAACGTCAGCGGTTTTTTGTTCCTTAACCATGGCAAAGAATCATTTGTAGTTATTTTGGTAATGCGAGCGGCACAATCTAAACTAAAACGGGCGCAAAGTCCCGTTTTAATTATTGAAACCCATGTTACTGAAATGAAAGCGTGGTCATATCTAATCGCTCTAAACCGGAGGTTTTAGAGTCAGTTAGAGATTAGTCACACTTTTGTTTTTCAAGCTTCTCAATCGATTGGTTGTACTTGTTGAGTGCCGTGTCAATTTGTTGAGGGTGACTTAACAAATCAGCAAACGCTGAGCGAAGTTCGTAGTTTTTCGGATGATTGGTTGATTGACGATCACTAAATGTTTTCTTAGCGGCTTCACCTAAATCATCACTGCGACTTGCAAGCTGTTTGACATCGTGTTGCTCTAATTTCAACCAAGCTTCGATAGGTTGTTCTGTTGCTACGCGGCTTGGATCATTTTTAAGAAAGTAATGAACAGCCTCACGATTAAGTTCAAAGTGGTGTTTGCGACCATCTAAGAACCACTGGCTGACTTCTTTTAAGTCAGGATATTGGGAGACCGTTAAATCAACAAGATCTTGATACCATTGTAGTGAAGCATCGACATAGCCATCGTACTTGTTAGCAAGACACTGTTGATCTGCGGCAAACGTAAAAGTTGAGCTTGTAGCGAGGAGCGCTGCAACGACAAAGCGTTTCATTCTTCTTCCTTCTGGTTGTTATCCCTTCATTAACGTTAAAGCGCATCGAATGAGGTTGCTCTTATCAATTGGATTTGTTGTATAAATCGTTGGGCTAAATAACAAAATTCAAATTAATAAGTTGTCAGTGTACTGACCACTTTAACGTTAACTGGGTATTTAAATTTTTGCCGTATTGTAATGGATGTTAAAGATAAAACCTGAGATCTAGCTAGCAAGTGATACAAAGAAAAGCATCATAACGGGCACAAGTAAACTCAAGATAAAACCACTAACAATAGCGACAGGGACGCAGCGGACGCCACCTGTGGTTTGAATCACAGGTAATGTAAAGTCCATCGCAGTTGCGCCCGCATAACCGATAGCCGTACAAGGGTAGCTACGGATAAAGAGTGGGATCGCGACCAGCGCTATCAACTCACGCATGAGTTCGATAAGGAAAGACGCCCCACCAAACACAGGGCCAAATGCGTCGCCCATCAAAATGCCTGCTAATGAGTACCAGCCAAATCCGGAAGACATCGCTAATGCTTGATAAAGTGGTAAGTCTAAAATCACAGAAGCGATAACGCCGCCGAGCATACAAGTGGCGATAACAATGGCAGCAATCGCCATGCCTTGTTTGTTGAGCAAGATCTGTCTCAGAGTTAAACCGCTGTTTCTGAGTTGGATGCCGATGAAAAAGAGCAGAAGAAAGAGGATCCATTCGCTCGCGGTATCTACCCACTCCAGACCTATCGGCAAAATGAGACCAGCAATTAAGCCTCCACCAACGACAACAATCAGTTTTACTGATTCTAATGCCATAGAAGAAAGTGGAAGCTTGTTTTGGTTGTGATTGGTCTGCAACGGAATAATCTTATCGATTATTGGCAGAGCGAGTAAGTTACATACACTCAAGCAGACGAAAAAAGTACCAGCGTACAGCAGTATACTCTGCAAGTTGCTACTCAAGTTGTCTAAGGCAGCTAAACTTAAACCCATCAACGAAAGAATGACGTAAATAAGGTATGAAGTTGATTGGTTAATTTTCTCTAGTAAAGCTGCGCGAGAAATAGGAATTAAGTACCCCACTACAAGAGGGGCAAAAATGAATAGCATCCCTGAGAACATAAAACTTGATAATTCCTTAGTGAGACAAGCCGGAGACAAAAGCCACTGATAAAACAACACTCGACCTTGAGTTTAATGTTTATCGTGGATGACGTTAGTTAACTTAATTACAAGCCGCTAGCACTGAGTACTGCGTTGATTTCGTTTCGAAAGTCAGTATCACTCATATTGCTTAGGTCATACAAGACCTCTGCACCTGTTAAATTGAATTCCACTTCATGTTCATCAATACGTTCGTCTTGATTGCGGAACATCAATAAGTGGTTTGCAATTCGAGCAATGTCCAAATAACTGACTTCTGGACGAGCGGTAACAAACTTTTCGTTTGAAGAGACTTCTCGAAAATCGTTGTCGAACCCCCAGCGTTCTAGCACCAACTTACTGGTTGCAGAGCAGCGAGTTTGGAAGATTTGCAACGCGATATCAGGGTCAAGGTAATTGCCACTATCCAGATACAGGTGATATTCGTTAATGAGGCAGAACAAGCCAATATCGGCCAATAAGCCAACTAGAAGTGCCTTTTCCAGCTCCAGATGTGTGTAAACAGAAGGCTCGTGTTTGTGGAATTCTTGTACGACCAGCACCATCGTGGCGCCAAGCTCTCGAGAGACGGCCGCACTTTTTACCAGTATGTCATTGCACTCTTTACTCAGATTGACCGCGTGTTTCAATTGCTCGATAGCTTGTGCGGTCACGATGTCTCGAACGCGGAAGATACCTAAACGAGAGACGGCGGTAGTTAAATCACTACAAGTAATGTTTCTTCGGTTAAAAATCACCGAGTTGGCTACGCGAATCACAATAGCAGCTAACCCTGGATCTTCTAAAAGGCAATTTGCGACATCAGAAACCGTGGTGTTTTCTTCTATACAAAGTTTTTGAATTTTGATGACTACATCGGGGATGGGTGGTAACGAAATTTTACCCGTAGATATGGATTGTTCGACCAATTGGGCGAATTCAGATTCAAGCGCTTTTATAAGCTTATCTTTGTTATTTGGTAGCCAAAAAAATGATAGATGTTCCATTGTGACGTGGTGTTAGAGAACTTTCGTACAGTGTACCCTTACCCGAAGAACATTATCAATGAAATGCGTACTAAGTTCTCTATAAATGGTATACGGATCATAACGATGCGTGGTTTTTGGCACGCCATGCGTCAAAAAAATATCGCTAAATGCCCAATAAGTGTGAAACTAATCACGTATGATGAATTTATACTTTTTTATATGTGACCTATGTCCTAACTTATTTTTCAACGTTAAGTATGATTAAGCAAGTTGGTGAGCACAACTCACAAAAATATCGCCAACAAATCGACATTTTAAATTCGCTACAAGCTGCTGTTTATCTGGTGACATCGCTAATCGGGGTAATTTATTCAGATTAAAGAGGTCAATGGACATGACAGACCAAGCTTTTTTTAAATATGTACGCAATTTTAATGAGTATCAGAAACGTTCTATGTTTGGTGGTATCGGCTTGTTTAGCGATGACGCCATGTTTGCGCTTGTCAGCAATGATTGCTGTTATTTGCGCGGCGGTAATGGTTTAGACGAAGAATTTACTCTGCTTAATTGTGAAAAATACAAGCACGTCAAAAAACAGACGACGGCTACTGTAAACTATTATGACGTAACCGATTTATTTGAGTCCGGATTTACTGGTCTTGACGATTTGTTACGCAAATCTATTGATTGCTCAATTAAGGAGCGAAAATACCAAAAGTCTTCTGCTAGTAAACGTTTGAGAGATCTACCGAACATGCAGCTTACATTAGAGCGCATGGTTAAAAAGGCGGGTATTGATGATGTTGAAACCTTTTTGGAACTTGGTCCAGTTGAAGTGTTCAACAAAGTAAGAGTTGCTTACGGCAATGATGTTGACGTTAAACTGCTGTGGAAGTTTGCTGGTGCCATTGATGGTGTGCACTGGAAACTAATCCAAGAGCCGCGCAAAAAACAGTTACTGGCACTGTGTGAATAAGGCAACTGAACCACACAATGATTGACTCGTTTCTAATGGAGTTAGCGAGTCAGAAAAGTAAGTGTTAAAAGCAGAAAAGGGATGTTGATGTTTTTGACCACTTCATTTGAGTTAGTCATTTTATGAATAAAAAAACCGAGGCAATTGCCTCGGTTTTGCTTTTTTCACGCCAATTAGAACTTGAAGCGTGTAGTGAACATGATTTGATCACCGTAGAAATCGTTGATGCGAGCTTCAGCACCAAGAGAGAAAAGCTCTGTTGAATGGAAGCGTGCGTAAGCAGAACCTGTCCAATCGTCATCGTTGTCGATTGAAACGTAACCAACTTTACCACCCACTTCAAGTTGAGGACCAAGCCATTGGCGCACGCCTAGGTTTAGCTCCATACCAACATCTGTGCTGCTTGAGCTTGTTGGCTGAACCACACGCATTAGCATTTCACCTGTAAGGTCTGCCCAGTTGTTTAGCGGTGAGTGAAAGCCAAAACCTGCTGCAGAATCAAAGTCGCTATCAAACTCAGAGTCGATACGAGCAATAACGTGCGCATTCGGATGAATAGATTTGCTGAAGCCAGCACCAAATGTCACAGGGCTTGCGCCGATACGAGCTTCGAAATAATCGTAGCTAAAGTTGCTCATAGTTGCAGGCGCGTTGCGGTCTGCGGCTAGGGCATGGCTTGATGCCATTAATAGGGCAGCGGCTAATAGTGTTTTACGCATAACTAACGATAAACCTTGTTCTTTATTTCCATGGATTCAGGCAAATGCTTGAACCGTAATCTGATTTGTCCGACATCATAATAAAAACGAAGGTCTACGACCAACAAAAATGTGTCGAGGTTTTGTCAATTGACTTAATGGTGACGTAACAAAAGCAAAAAGCGCGCCACTAGTTGTTAGAGAGCTACTCTCAACTATTACTCTCCGAAGCTAGCTCTGCGATCTGCCATTGCATTCAAGATTGCTTCTGAATCGAGAATCGTCGTCCAAGACAACAAATTGTCATCATTTTCAATAACAAAGGCTGTTAGCTGGGATGTAATGGCTTGTCTTAGCTCCTCACCTTTCCAAGGCTTGGCAATGTAATAATCTAAGCTAGCATGGTTTACCGCTTCAACGGTGTCTTCAAGACCCGCTTGTCCGGTTAGGAGCACTTTTCTTGCTGCTTTGGTGTCACCATTTTGACTCAGTTCTATAAGAAAGCTGATGCCCGTTTGTTCTGGCATGATGTGGTCGCACAAAATCAGCGCAAGCTGAACTTCTTCTTCCGCCATCTCTTCAATCACTTGCTTTGCTTCCGTAACGGACTCTGCGCCCTCAACGATGAAATGTTCTTCGAATGGTGCTAAATCTTGAAGGACACTATCCAAGACTTCTCGTTCGTCATCGACACATAAAATCAGATACTTAGTCATGTTTCATCTCCTTCTTCAATGACTGGTAACCAGACGGTCATACAAGTAAAGGCATTGAGTTCCGATTGAACATCAATCCAGCCTTTGTGTGCTGCAACGATTTGTTGGCAAATAGACAGTCCAATACCTAAGCCAAAGTTGCCTTCTTTTTTGGTTGTAAAGTTGAGTTCAAAAATTGCTTTTTTCTGAGAATCCGGAATACCGCATCCATTATCTTCAAATGAAATCACGGCATAACGCTGTTGGTTTTTTTCAACTTCTCTCGTTTGTATTTTTAACGATCCTTTGTCAGGAAAGGCGTCAATCGCATTAGAAATTAGGTTGGTCCACACTTGTTGCAATGCAATAGGTTGGCAAAGCATACGCGGAAGTGGGGCGTAATCTGTTGAGACTTGATGCACTTTTAGCTTGTTTTCGAAAATCACTAAAGTGTCTTCGATGCCTTCATGGATATCGGCGTAGTGCATGCGTTCATCATCAGATCTCGCGTAGCCTTTTAGGCTCTTCACCATGTCAGCGATACGAGCGGCACAAACATTGATAGAACGGAGAGAAGCACCTGCTTGGTGGTATTGTTCTAACGTCTCTAGGGTAGAGGAGGCGTTGTCTTTCTTCTTGGCGAGTTGGGAAACGAGTTCGGAATCGCTCTCTAGGCCTAAATTGACGACTTTTTTGGCAATGGTACGATCAGGTAACGTGCTGTTGAGTTCTTTGACGCGTGAGCGCAGTTCGGAAGTCGAGGCTGGCTTGGCGGTTTGAGCTCTGGTTAGAAGCTGAACGCCTTTGATTTGTACTTCTGCTGTCGGAAGTTGAGTTAATAGCCCTTCGAGGGTATGAGTGAGGTTTTCTACACCACGCAAAATCGCAGCTATTGGGTTGTTCAGTTCATGGGCCACGCCTGCAACCAACTGTCCGAGCATGGCCATTTTTTCTCTTTCAATCAGTTGTTGATGAGCAGATTCAAGTGACTCGAGTGTTTTCTGCAATTGTAATTTTGTGTTGATGCTTCTCTGTAATCGGCGATTGAAATGACGAAGAAGTAAGTTCGTAAATAGGGGGAGAAGGTTTGAGTCACTCTGCATTACTTTACGGAACACATTTCTATCAAGTTTAATTACTTCTGTTTCGGTAAGCGTAAGTGCAGTAGAAAAGGAGCATTCCCCAGTTACAAATGACATGCCGCCGACAATGTTCCCTTTGGTATGGCGAACCACTTCTCGCTGCATACCTTGTTCGTCTCTTTTGTAAAGCGCCACTTCTCCGCTGGTTATGAACCATAAAAAGCTGTTAGGTTCCCCTTCAACCGTCAGCAAATGCTCAGGAGAGTAGGTTCGACAAGCTTTTGTTTCGTCATTTTCTTTGAAAAACTGTTGCAAGGCAGAGATTACTTGTTCTGCCAGTTCATTATCAGACATCGAGTGATAGTCGTGTAAGAAACCGGCTTGGTAATTGCTCATCTGATTTTCGATATGAGCACGTAGCAATTTGTGCTGGTCCAAGATTTGGCTATAACTGAGCAAGTCTTCTTTGCAATTACGTAAGATAAACTGCGTCAGCTCTTTTTGAGCCGTATTAAAAAGGACGTTATCTGGTAGAGGCTTGGTCAAACAATGATCCAAACGACCTTCATTGACGGCCGTGAGTATCGCGTCAATATCTGAAGAGCAACTGATGAGAATTTTACGAGCGCGCTCGGTGTGCGGTGTTTTGTCCAGCCCAATGAGAAAATCCACACCATTAAAGTGCGCGTGATGGCTGGCGATCACTAACGCGACAGTTTGTTCTCTTTCTTCAAGATATTCCAACGCGCTTTGCGCTTCTTCTATCGACTCGACAGAAAGAATATCAAACTTGCTAGAGAAAGCCGACAGTTCCAATCGAAACTGCTCTGCACTGATTGGATTATTGTCGAGACACAATACAGCGTAACGATTCACAGGTGGTTGAGCTCCGGTTAAAACTTGGCCAAGCAAACTTTATCAATAAAACGGTGTAATGAGTGCGAGCTGCGTATGATTCCTGACTAATGGACTAGAATTAGCATCAATAGTCTGATTTATCTCAATGTTTTATCCGTTAATAGTTTGGGGTAGACTGAGCGCAAATACCTGAAAAGTGATGTTATGCAAAACTTAAAAAAACTAGGCGCCATCGGTGGTGCAATCTCATTGGCGTTGTGTTGGCCGCTTGCGGTTGGTCAAATTGGTCAGTCGATCATTGAAGACGGTATCGCCAATATGAACGATAAGATGATCAAAGGCGAAGTAGTTGAATACCAACGCGGCTACCTTTCTTCCGTTGTATTAACTCGATACTCAGTGGTTGACCCTGAACTGAAAACACAGTTTGAACGCGATGGTTTGCCGATTATGTTCGAAGTCACGAGTGATGTAAGCCATGGCTTAACTAGCCTGACAGCAGACTCTAAGCTGGTGGATAATGATTTTCTGCCGCTTACCATGCATAGCAAAACACAGCTTAATGGTAACACTGCGTTTACGTTGGATTTAGATAGCTGGAACTATCGCAATGAAGCGCAAGGCGTATCGGTTTCGACAAGTCCTGCGCAAGTGACTGGCGATGTTACCGTGCTTGGTGATTTGAAGTACCAAGTATCGATTCCTTCAGTTCAAGTCGATTTTGAAAATGGTGACGAGTTACATCTGAATGATCTGAGTGGACAAGGTAAGGGTAAGCAAGCGAAAGGTTATTGGCTTGGTGAACAAACCTTTTCTCTAGAAAAGTTAGATGTGGTTGATTCATCGCTTAAACAGGTATTTTTGATTGAAAAGGCGAGCTACAGCGGCAACACGTCGAATGACGAAACCGGTGAGAAGCTAAACAGCCAATTGAACATTAATGCTCAAAAAATGCGCCTAACGGATGGCACTGATGTTGATAACTTTAAGTTGAATTTTGCTATTGCAGATGTCGATAGTAATTCGTTCGATCAAATTATGTCGATCTATCAAAGCTCACCAGTACTTGATGAACAACAGGTGTCCGAATTAATGCCTCACATCGACACGCTATTTAGTAAGGGCTTTAAGCTTTCAGTTAATGAGCTTTCTTTGGCGTTTGGTGAAGGTAAATTCCGCAACGAGTGGCAATTATCTGTCCCTCAAGGTACAGACCATATCACGCAAGACCCAATGAAGTTGATGACCGCAACAAACGGCGAATTGAGTACTTACTTCTCAGATGAACTTGTTGAACACTATCCATTTATCCAAGAAGGCATTGATGAGCTTTTGATCATGGAGTTGATTGAAAAAGTCGATGGTGGTTATGAACTTAAAGCTCAAATCGGTGAAGGCAAGCTTAAGTTTGAAAATGGTCATGAATTTCCATTGATTGGTCTGTTAATGCCCGCGTTGATGCAGAAATAAGCCGATTATGATTCGAGCTTTCCGTTAATTTGACGTTTTCAGTTTAAAAGAGGTCTTAAGACCTCTTTTCTTGTTTTTATCGCCATAAAAACGTGATATTAATTTCGTAATATTTACATAGCAGGAGCAATGAGCATCATGGAACAAAATACGGACAACGTATTTAACTTCAGTGCAGGGCCAGCGGCTTTGCCAAAAGCTGTCATGCAGCAAGCACAACAGGAACTTATCGACTGGCAAGGTCTTGGTACTTCGGTAATGGAAATCAGTCACCGAAGTAAAGAGTTCATCAAAGTTGCACAAGAAGCAGAGCAAGATCTACGTGATTTGCTGAATATTCCAGACAACTACAAAGTACTGTTCTGCCAAGGTGGTGCTCGTGCTCAGTTTGCCGCTGTTCCGCTAAACTTACTTGGTGATGCAGAAACTGCAACCTACATCGATGGTGGCTACTGGGCTGAAAGTGCAGTCGAAGAGGCGAAGAAGTACTGCGAACCTGACGTATTTGATGCCAAAACAGAGATTGACGGTAAAGTAGCTGTTCTACCTGCAAGCGAATGGAAAATTGCCCCAGAAGCGGCTTATGTTCACTTTTGCCCAAATGAAACCATCGATGGCATCGAAATCAATGATCTTCCGATCACCGACAAACCAATTGTTGCTGATATGTCTTCGACAATTCTTTCTCGTGAAATCGACGTGTCGAAATACGGTGTGATTTACGCGGGCGCTCAGAAAAACATTGGCCCATCAGGTATTGCCATCGCGATCGTTCGTGACGATCTACTCGGCATGGCGAAACAAGTGCTACCAAGTATTCTTGATTACAAAGTTCTTGCTGAAAAAGAATCAATGTTTAACACGCCACCAACGTTTGCTTGGTACTTGTCTGGCCTTGTTTTCAAATGGCTTAAAGCACAAGGCGGCGTTAAGAGCATTGAATCAGTGAATCGCGAAAAAGCAAAACTGCTTTACGATTACATTGATCAGTCTGATTTCTACCGCAACGGCGTTCATCCATCGAACCGTTCATTAATGAATGTTCCTTTCCAATTAGCGAAGCCTGAACTTGACGCGACTTTCCTTGAGCTTGCAGATGCAAAAGGACTAAAGGCGCTAAAAGGTCACCGTGTGGTGGGCGGTATGCGCGCATCGATTTACAATGCAATGCCGCTAGAAGGTGTGCAAGCGTTGGTTGACTTCATGAAAGAGTTCGAGCAAAACTACGCATAGAGCACGAATTGAATGAGTTAAAAGCGTCGCAATTGCGGCGCTTTTGTTTATGTACGTAACCAATTGAATGGAAGATTCTAAAGAACGAATTGCAGGATAGAGGATATGAACAAGCTGAATGTGGAAGTGCTTAAAAAACAATTCCCACTTGTAGAGCAACTGATCAACCTAGATGAAGTTTGCTGGTTAAATCCCAATGTGACTTCGCTTGAAGAAGGTTTGCCGCACGTCGGATTGAACGCAGAAGATATTCATGTCGCGAGTGCAAGGCTCAAGCGCTTTGCTCCTTATCTTATGAAAGCTTTTCCTGAAACCAAAGCCGCTTCTGGTCTCATTGAGTCGCCTGTAGTGGACATTTCAAAGATGAAAGCGGCTTTGGAAACTCAGTACAACGTCCCAATATTCGGCCGCCTTATGCTCAAGCTTGATAGTCACCTACCAATATCCGGCTCGATAAAAGCCCGTGGTGGCATTTATGAAGTGTTAGTTCATGCAGAAAAACTGGCGATTGCCGCAGGGTTGTTAAGTGAGAGTGATGATTACAGCAAGCTGTTGAGTGGTGAGTTCCGACAGTTTTTCCAACAATACAGCATCGCGGTTGGTTCAACGGGAAATCTAGGCATGTCGATAGGCATGATGAGTGCCAAGCTTGGTTTTTCAGTATCGGTTCATATGTCAGCCGATGCGAGAGAGTGGAAGAAAAATAAACTTCGATCGCACGGTGTCAACGTGGTTGAGTACGAGCAAGATTATGGTGTTGCGGTTGAGCAAGGTCGAAAACAGGCAGAGAGTGATTCCAACTGCTTTTTTATCGATGATGAAAACTCACAAACCTTATTCCTAGGTTACTCGGTTGCAGGTGAACGCTTAAAACAACAATTTGATGATTTAGGTATTGTGGTTGATGAACGTCATCCACTGTTTGTGTATTTACCATGCGGTGTTGGTGGTGGGCCAGGTGGTGTTGCTTTTGGGCTCAAGGTGGCCTTTGGTGACCACGTGCATTGCATCTTCGCTGAGCCAACACATTCTCCTTGCATGTTGTTGGGAGTACATACGGGTTTGCATGATGAGATAGCGGTGCAAGATATTGGTATAGATAATCTCACCGCGGCAGATGGCTTGGCAGTTGGTCGTCCTTCTGGTTTTGTTGGGCGAGCCATGGAGCGGCTAATTGATGGTTACTACACAGTGACGGACGAACGTATGTATCAGCTTTTAGGAGAGTTGAGCGAACGAGAAGGCATCAATTTGGAGCCCTCTGCATTAGCCGGAATGATGGGCGCGGTGCATGTCTCGAGTTCTCTACACTACCAGACTCGTTTACAGCTTACGGATGAACGTTTGAAAAATGCCACACACTTAGTTTGGGCGACCGGGGGAGGGATGGTGCCAGAAGCTGAAATGTCAGCTTACTTGGCGAAGTCTGGTCGTTAGAGCGTTCTTCAAATTTTTTGAGTTAGTCAAAATGAAAAAGCTCATCCGAAGATGAGCTTTTTTTAGTCTTACTTATAGAGATTGAAGCAACTGGTAATAACGACCGTGTTGAGCGAGTAGCGTTTGATGGTTGCCTTGCTCAATGATCTCGCCCTGTTCCATAAGGCAAATGTTGTCCATGCTCTCTAATTCGATGAGTCGGTGAGTGATGAACACAACCGTCTTGTTGGCAAAGTACTCGTTGAAAAGCGCCATGACTTTTTGTTCGGTGCGCTTGTCGAGGCCTTCGGTTGGCTCATCAAGAAGCAAGATCGGTGCATCTCGTAGCAACGCTCGCGCAATACCAATACGACGTTTCTCGCCACCGGAAAGTTGACGACCGCCATCACCCAGCCAAGCATCAAGACCCGGCTCTTCAAGCAGTGCACCCAGTTCTACTTTTGTTAGGATCTCCGCCAGTTGCTCATCAGTCGCATTTGGTGACGCCATTAACAAGTTGTCACGTAGTGTGCCGTTTAACACATCTACTCGTTGGCTCACTACGGTAATTGCTGAGCGCAGATCGGATTCACACCAATCTTTTAGTGAAGCGCCACCAATGCGAACCTCACCTTGGTTTACATCCCAGTAGCGACAAAGTAGTTGAATCAGAGTCGACTTGCCTGAACCCGTTTGACCAACAATTGCGGTTTTCGAGCCTAAAGGAAGTGAAAGCGAAAGGTCTTTCAGCACTTTCTGTTGTCCATCAGGGTATGCAAAATCAATGTTGATGAACTCGATATCCAGTGGCTTTTCTTCGCGTTTAGATTGCTCAAGGAAGACAACATCAGGCTCTGCGAGAATCACTTCGTTCAAGCGACGGGCAGAAGTCAGCGTTTGACCAAGGTATTGGAACGCACCCGCAATAGGCATCAAAATTTCAAAACTTGCCATTGTTGCAAAAGCGAATAGGGCGATCCAAGGATCAGGTGCCCGACCACCAACACCATCAGCAGCAAACCAAAGCATGACAACTAAAGTCAGGCCGTTCACCAACATCAGAAGTCCTGACGCCATACCAGTCAGATTAGCGTTTACAAACTGGTTTGAAAGCAGTTGTTTTTGCTTTTCAAGAATCAGGTTACGGTAGCGTTCTTCTGCACCAAAAATACTCAGCTCGCTATAGCCTTGTAGCCAATCGAGTGTCGCAACACGAAGCTGAGCTTTGTTATGCGTTAAGTGCTCACCATTGTTTTTGCCCAGTTTGTAAAAAAGCACTGGCCACACCAAAAGCATGATCGTAAGAATTGAGCCTAAAAGTAGCGCAAGATGCCAGTCAAAGAACGCTAAGACTGCGGTTAAACTCAGAATGCCAAAGATGCCAATAATGACTGGGCTGACAAGTCGCAGATAAACGTGATCCATTGCGTCCACATCGGCTACCAGACGGTTCAGCAGATCAGCATCGCGCATTGTTGATACTCGGCCTGGGATCAGCGGAGCAAGTTTCTTGAAGAAGAAGATGCGCAGGTCTGTTAGCAACTTAAATGTCGCATTGTGGCTTACAACGCGCTCACCCCAACGGCCAGCTGTTCGTGCCATTGCAGCACCGCGCACGCCAGCACCTGGCAGCATGTAGTTGAAGGTTTCACGCGCAACGGTTAAACCAGCCACTGCTGCTGCGGAGATAAACCAACCAGACAGAGTGAGCAAGCCGATAGATGCAGCAAGTGTTAGGAACGCCAATAGCATACCCAGCGACAAACCGAACCAATGTTTTTTATACAGTTTTAGATAAGGGAGTAAATCACGCATCTAGGTTCCCCTTGTCTGATTCACGCTGCGCTAGGTTGGCAGCTAACATGTCTTTAAACAAACCTTCTTGTGAGGCTAGGGTAGCGTAGTCGCCACGTTGTACGATTTGACCATCTTGCATCACGAGAATTTGTGAAACGTTTTGCAAAGGCGCAAGTTGGTGAGTGATCATCAAGTTAGTGGTGGATTGGGTATACTTATTAATTCCCTCCATCACCAGTTTTTCACTGCGCGCATCTAAGCTTGCTGTTGGTTCGTCAAGCAACCAGAAACGGCCGTTTTGTAGCATTGCTCGCGCAAGTGCAAGACGTTGAGCTTGTCCTACAGATAAACCGCCTGAACGGTCAGAGATTGCGTAATCCAGGCCATGCATTTCAACAAACTCAGCTGCGTAAGAATCGTTGAGCACTGTATTCACTTGTGTGTCTGGAATATCGTGTTTACCAAGCGTGACGTTATCACGAATGCTGCCGTGCAATAACATTGGGTTTTGACCAATCCAGCTGACAGCTTCGCGCCAAGTCGATAGATCAAGTTGAGACAACTCGCAGCCGTTAATTTTCAAACTGCCCTTGTATGGCATAAAGCCAAGAATGGTATTAACCAAACTGGTTTTACCTGCGCCACTTGGGCCAACAAGCGCAGTGCTTTGATTGGCTTCCAATGAAAATGACAGAGGGCCAGCCAATTGTTTCCCTTCAGGGCTGAAAACAACCAAATCTTGAGCTTCGATTTGAATTGGCGTGTTCTGTTCAAGAGATTGAGTTCCATCTTTCACTTGATCGACCTCTAGTTCAAGAAACTCGACAATACTTTCGGCAGCGCCCACCGCTTGTTGCTTCGCGTGATAGAAAGTGCCGAGATCTCGAAGTGGTTGGTAAAACTCAGGAGCTAAAATCAGGATGAACAGGCCAGCAAACAAGGTGACGCCAGCACCATAGTAACCAAAGTTCAATTCACCGATGTAACTGAAGCCGAAGTAAACCGCAGTAATAGCGATAGAAATAGAAGTGAAGAACTCCAGTACCGCAGAAGAAAGGAATGCGATTTTGAGTACATCCATCGTGCGGGTACGAAATACCTCTGATGCCCCTTTCAGGGTCTCAGTTTCTGACTTTGTGCGGTCGAAAAGGCGAATGGTCGTCATCGCTTGCAATCGGTCATAGAAGTGACCGGACAAGCGTTGCATTGCTTTGAAGTTTTTACGGTTCGCTTCCGCGGCTTTGATACCAACTAATGCCATAAAAATAGGCACCAGTGGGGCCGTCACAAGGAAGATTAAACCTGCCGCCCAGTTAACTGGGAATACCACAACCAAAATGATGAAAGGAACTAATACCGACAGCGACATTTGAGGTAAGTAGCGAGAGAAGAAGTCTTGCATGTTCTCAACTTGCTCTAGAATCAATGTTGCCCAACTGCCTGCTGGTTTGCCTTTAATGTAAGCAGGCCCCAGCTTGTGGACTTTGTCTAAAATGAGCTGTCGAATGTAAACTCGGATTTGTTCGCCACAGCGGTAGCCCGCAATTTCGCGGCCCCACGTACATGCAGCGCGGCCGATGACGGTTCCGACTAATCCGACAAAGTGCCAAATGAGCTCACTTTTATCGACTTGTTCGATGATTAATTGGTGAAGAATGGAGGCGAGCAGGGCTGCTTGAGCCAATAAAAACACGCTTGAAAGTACGCCTAGGCCTATCGCAATCATGAGCCAGCGCTTGGCTAACTTGCTCTGTTGCTTAAGCCACTTATTCAAGCTGCTTTGCTTTTTCTTATCCATCGTGAAGGCTTAATGATAATTGTTTTAATGAGGCGGTAGTATACAAAAGAAAACCCAGCGGGAATACCGCTGGGCTTTAAGGATATGACACAAATGTGAAAAGTTATTTGTCACTAAGTGCGTCTAGGAAGCGTTCCGCATCCAGAGCTGCCATACAGCCTGTACCTGCTGATGTGATTGCTTGACGATAGTTGTGATCCATTACGTCACCAGCTGCAAATACACCTTCAATGCTAGTTTGCGTCGCGTTGCCTTCTAGACCCGACTTCACAACGATGTAGCCATCTTTCATTTCTAGCTGGCCTTCAAAGATCTGGGTGTTTGGCTGGTGGCCGATCGCGATAAACGCGCCCATCACTTCAAGATCTTCAGTTGTGCCTGTGTTTACATCTTTAATGCGAACACCAGTTACGCCCATATCGTCGCCCAGAACTTCATCTAGTGTGCGATCGGTGTGAAGAATGATGTTGCCATTTTCCACTTTGTCCATAAGACGATTAATGAGGATCTTCTCCGCACGGAATGAATCACGACGGTGGATCAAGTGAACTTCAGATGCGATGTTAGATAGGTACAGCGCTTCTTCAACCGCTGTGTTACCGCCGCCGACAACCGCAACTTTTTGGTTGCGGTAGAAGAAACCGTCACACGTAGCACATGCCGATACGCCGCGACCTTTGAACGCTTCTTCTGATTCCAGACCTAGGTATTTAGCTGATGCACCTGTTGAAATGATCAAAGCATCACAGGTGTACTCACCAGAATCACCTTTTAAACGGAATGGACGTTGAGACAGTTCAACTTCGTTGATGTGATCGAATACGATTTCTGTTTCGAAACGTTCCGCATGTTCTTTCATGCGTTCCATTAATGCAGGGCCTGTTAGGCCTTCTGCATCACCTGGCCAGTTTTCTACTTCTGTTGTAGTGGTTAGCTGACCACCTTGTTGCATTCCCGTCACAAGCACAGGGTTTAGATTCGCGCGCGCTGCGTATACTGCCGCGGTGTAACCTGCTGGACCAGAACCAAGAATTAATAGTTTACAGTGTTTTACGTCGCTCATTGTGGCTCCAAAGAGGGCTGAACATTTCTCTCGATTGTATGGAAATTCTTATAGCTTTAAAAGCATAAACGGCGATTGAGATCGAATAAATGGTTATAGATTAGAACTCACTATCGCGTGATAGAAATTGTCTCAATCCAGCATAAAATTCTATTTGCAGTAGAGAAATCTAGTTTCAAATGTTGCGTAAGCTTTAATCTAAAACATATACCTAATTTAGCTTTTGTTTGTGGGTTTTTATCTCGTTTTTTTATTTATGTTGAAGCTATCAACGTTAAAAGCTGGCAATTGCAGAATATTTGCGTAACCTATGTTGTAAATTAAATGTTAATTAAATGTGCCTCATTAAAGGAGTCAATGATGTTACATTCGCGTGAGAACACTCTACATTTAACTCAGCTCAGCATGGCAGCAATTGAGCAACTTTCGCCTTCATTTGAAGCGTTACCTCATACTGAGCACGCTGATGGGCAATATCGATTACGACGCTACTCAGTCGTGAGTTTTGAAAATGGACAAGTGATCGATTTGAACAAGAACAGCTTTGTACAGTCTTCAGATATCAACCGATTTCAGGGTGATGTCATTCGTCAATTTGAACCTATCGAGAAAGACATTTTAGCAAGTGACGGCTTTCGCGAAATGTGCGCGCTATTCGTGAGCGCAAACCACCTTCCAAATGGTCAAGAAATCGAAATTCACCAGATTCGAATCACTGCATTAGATAGCGAAACGCAGGTCGCGCCAGAAGGTGTGCACCAAGACGGTTTTGATCATATCGCGATGGTTGGTGTTGGTCGTCACAACATCATTGGTGGTGACATCATGCTATACAGTAGCCATAACCAAGCCCCATTTTTCCGCAAAGTATTAGAAAACGGGGAAGTGGCGATGTTGGCTGACAGCAAACTTTGGCACAACGCCTGTCCAATTCGTTCTGTGATTGATGACCAAGCAGGCCACATGGATGTCTTTGTATTAACCGCAACGGACAAACGTAATGAACTTCAATCTTAATCAAATCAGAGAACAGTTTCCCGCGTTGGCTCAGTATCATAATGACAAACCAGTTACGTTTTTTGATGGGCCTGGCGGCTCGCAAGTCCCTCAATCTGTGCTTGATTCAATGGTCGGCTACCTTGGGCGTTTTAATTCCAACTTGGGTGGGCATTACTTCTCTAGCCAAGCTACGGTCGATGTCATGCAGAGTGCGCGAGAGTCGGCACAAGCGCTATTGAATGCACCTTCGTCTGGTAATATTGTCTTTGGCGCGAACATGACATCACTGACGTTCCAGTTAAGCCGTGCAATCAGTCGTGATTGGCAAGAAGGGGATGAGATCATTGTCTCAGCGCTTGACCATTACTCGAACGTTTCAAGCTGGCAACAAGCAGCAGAAGACAAAGGAGCGGTAGTTCGCCAAGTTCGAATCAATGAAGCGGACTGCACTTTAGATCTTGAGCACTTACAAAGCCTGCTTTCAGAAAAAACACGTTTGGTTGCCGTGACATATGCGTCAAACACCACGGGAACGATAGTCGATATTCAGCGCGTAGTTGACATGGCGCACGGTGTTGGTGCTCAAGTTTATGTCGATGCAGTGCATTATGCTCCTCACCACTTAGTCGATGTACAAGCGCTGGGCTGTGATTTCTTAGCGTGTTCAGCTTATAAGTTCTTTGGACCGCATGTCGGTATCGCTTACGTGGCTGACCAATGGTTGCACAGCCTTCGTCCTTATAAAGTAGAACCGGCTACGAATATTGGTCCGGGTCGTTTTGAAACGGGGACACAAAGCTTCGAAGGCCTTGCTGGTGTTGCGGCCGCAGTGGAATATTTGGCTCAGTTTGGCGACAACGACTTACCACTTCGTCAGCGATTAGAACAAAGTTACGCGCTTTACAATCAACACGAACAGCGTTTAAGTGAGCGTTTTTTGCAACGACTCGATGCGCTAGAAGGTGTGAAACTGTATGGCATTGAGAGCGAAGATTGTCAGCAACGTACGCCGACGTTTGCCCTAACATTTGACAAGTATTCACCAGAGTTTATCGCTAAGACCTTAGGTGAGCACAATATCTGTGTTTGGAATGGCCACTTTTATGCACTTGGTTTGGTTCGTCAGCTTGGCATTGAAGAATCAGGTGGGGTCGTACGAATTGGTTGTATGCATTACAACACTATTGAAGAAGTGGATATGTTGTTTGATGTGCTAGAAAGCATCCTTGATGCTTAATCTCTCATCGCTCTGAACGAAGAAAAACAAAAGCTCGAGCCAGTGCTCGAGCTTTTTCTATATAGGAAGTTTGTATAGTAAAGCAGACGTATCTATGCGCTTACTTCAACTTCGTAAGATGTAAATTTGCGGACGTTAATCACACCGGTATCAAAAATCAGATACTGACCTTTGATGCCTTGCAAAATGCCAGTCACAACCGGGTTTTTGTCGAAGTTATGAGAGGTGATTTTCGTTGGGTGTTGTTGAACTGGGTAGCTAAGATCGGTAATGGTTTCGCTCAGTACCTCGATGGCATCTTCACCAAATTGCTGTTTGATTTCAGCAATCTTGTCTTGCACAAGAGGAAGCAGTTCAGCAAAACGGTCTTGTAACTCAATCGGTTCACCATCGCCTTTAAGCAAAGTGCGCCAGTTTGTTTTGTCTGCAATATGCTTTGCCAGTTCCACTTCAATCAAGCCAGAGATATGACGCGTTTTGACTTTGAAAATTGGCAGACCCTGAGTTGCACCTTGATCAATCCAACGTGTTGGAATTTGAGTGTGGCGAGTGATGCCCACTTTCAAGCTTGATGTATTTGATAGATACACGAAGTGATCCACCATACAGTTTTCTTCTCCCCACTGCGGTTCGCGGCATGTGCCTTGATCGTAGTGGCAAGTCTCTGGCTTCATGATGCACATATCGCAGCTCGCAAGCTTCTTCATACACACGAAACAGTGGCCTTGAGAATAGCTTTTCTTGGTTTTCTTACCGCATGAGCAACAAAAAATATTGCCAGTATGCGTCAATGTGAGTGTTTTACCGAGAAACGGTGACAGATCGACTTCTTCATCACCCACAGGAAGACGATAGCTGACGGCACCATCGAGAGAAGCACGCATTTTGTTTAGCGTACCAGTAGCAATTAATGACATGACATTACTCGTTATTGTGTTTTTCGACAGTATATAACGAAGTGCGCTCAAGATGCAGGGTTGACAGGGCTAATAACTGGCAATGTTTCCACAATGAATGACCATTGTTTCTCGTCGCAAAGCTTGATGGTGCCTCGCTTGAGTGGTTGTGAATTGCTTCGCAAATAACAAGTAAGTCATCAAATTGGACGATTTTAAACCGTGATAACGGTTCAAAACGCGTTACCATGTATCGGAAATAAGAACCCAAGCCAAAAGTAATTTTGTTTCTTGATAAATGACTTTATTTGAAGTTCGAAATATCATTGAGTACACTGTGTTGTATATAAGTTAAGCAGGTCACTTGCCTATGAAGTGGATACACAAATTAATCTTCGCTCTTTCGATTTGTACGATCAGTTTAGTTGCTCTGTACAGTGTGCTAGGTGACACGCGTAAGCTCGTCATTACACCTGAACAATTCAATATTTATGCGACAAAAGATGCGAGCGAAGGTGGGCTAAGTACGGCCGATATCACCTATGATGCGCAAAGCTTGGTACTCAATTGTGAGCTGAAAAAAAGCAGTTATGCTTGGCCGTATTGCGGTATCTCGGTTTATACCGATGTAGCGAAGCCAACGCATGGCATCGATCTTTCTAATTACCATACCATCCGATTAAAGCTTCATTATGAAGAGGCGGGCAATGGGCAAAACCCAAGCCATGACCTACGTCTTTATCTGAGAAACTACAATCCGGAATACTCGAAACCGGATGATGAATACACCATCAAATACAATGGCATGCAGTTTTCTCCATCGAGTTTTAGTGAAACCATCGAGATTCCGATTAAGAACTTACAGGTAATGACGTGGTGGCTTGCGGATAACAAGGTCGATATTGAACATTCTGCGCCAGAGTTTTCGAACATCACGCGTATTGATATTGCCACTGGTTCGGGTGCTGCGCTTGGTCAGCACAAAATTGTGATTGATAAGATCGAATTTGAAGGTGCCTATCTTGCACAAGAAACGTTGTTGTTTGCTCTATTGTTTTCTTGGATGGCTTTAGGGCTGGCTTTCTCTCTGCATGAACTACGGAAAAACAGAGCGGCGTATGAAAAAGCGAAGCGTCGTCATCGTCATCTAGAAAAAGTGAATGGCACTTTGCGCGCGCAGAATTACGAATTTGCCGAGTTGGCGCACCGAGATGCGCTAACCGGAGCGATGAACCGTCATGCTGTACAAACTTGGTTAGAACAGCAAGCACGCCAAGTACGTTGGGGGCACTCGACGTTGAGCATCCTTTATATGGATTTAGACAACTTTAAGAAGATTAACGATAAGTTCGGGCATCAAATGGGGGATGACATTCTGCGTGAGTTCGTCATGGTCGTTGCCAGTTCTATTGCACCTGATGACCGTTTGGTTCGTTGGGGTGGTGAAGAGTTTGTGGTTTTCTGCCCAGATACCAATATCGAACAAGCCGTGAAAAAGGCCGAGATGATACGCAAGAATGTCGCAAACCACTTGTGGGTTCATGGAGAGGCACTTACTTGCAGTATCGGCGTGGCCCAAATGCAAAATGAGCGGGTAACCGAGACCATGGCAAGAGCCGATGAAGTATTGTATCTCGCTAAGCGTAATGGTCGAAACCGCGTTGAGGTGAACTACGGATTGTTGAGTTGCCAAAAGAATGAGGCATAAATAGACAGCATGACGTTCTAGCGATTCACACTTTTCGTTTAAACGCGCCGTTGTACTGAGCTTATGAAAGCAAAGTATGACGGCTTTTTTGTGTCTACAGTTTGTGTTGGCAGGCTATTGAGTTCGATTGTTCATTGAAGCTGGTATGAGAGTTTGTTCAGGCTTTAAGAGTAAAGGTTGATTGAGCGCTAGGAATTCCCCTATAGAGGGAAGAATGCAAAGTGAATCTACCAATACGAGGTAAGAAAGAATAAAAAAGGTGGCCAACTGGCCACCAAGAGGGAAACTGCTGAACACCACTTTAGGGGAAGTTTGGGCTATCAATTCGATCACCGTGAACAGCAGTGTAGTGCTAATCGAGTCAGTGTTTCTTTACCAGAATAACCAAGCGAACAGTGTCAGTGCACCGATACAAGCAATGTTTAGTACGAAGCCGATTCTCATCATTTCTTTTTGCTTGATGTGACCCGTACCGAACACAATTGCATTTGGTGGCGTTGCAACTGGCAACATGAAGGCACAAGATGCGGCTACCGCGATAAGTGCTGACAGAATCACTGGTGATAGACCAAGTGCTTCGGCAATGGTTGCGAACACAGGGACCAGTAGCGCAGCACTTGCTGTGTTACTTGCAAACTCAGTCAAGAAGACGACAAAGGCAACCACAGAAAGGATAGTGAGCAATACACCTGCTTGCTCAAGGAAGCCAGTTAGGCTGTGCGCTAGGAAAACGCTGGTGCCTGTCGCTTTTAGAACGTTACTCAAACAGATACCGCCGCCGAACAGGATCAGAACACCCCAGTCTGTTGTCTTTTCAATGTCCTTCCATTCGACTGCTCGAGATGCGCCTAGCAGTAAGATGGCACCAATTGCAACCAAGGTGTCGAATTTTGCAAAACCGCCAAGCATGGTGTTGATCGGCTTGCTGAAAATCCACAAAGTGACGGTAAGTAAGAAGATTGCCAGTGTGACCATTTTGCCGTTTGTCCACTCAACAGGTTTGTGGTCAAGTTCAAACTTGTGGCTCAAATCTGGCTTGGTCATGGTGTACAGAACCAAAATCGCAATTGGCATCAAAATCAAAGAGATTGGCAGACCTAGCTTCATCCATTCCGTGAAGTTCAAACCTACTTCGGCAGCAGCAATCGCGTTTGGTGGGCTACCAACTAGCGTAGCGATACCGCCGATAGAGGCGCTGTAAGCAATACCGAGAAGAACGAACAAGAATGTGTTGTGGTTTTTCTTCGCGTCCAGTTTCGTCATGACACCTAATACCAAAGGAAGCATCATCGCGGCTGTTGCTGTGTTGGAAATCCACATTGAAAGACCTGCGCTCACACCGAACAGCATAAATACCGCGACAGACATTCGACCACGAGCAATCAGCAACACTTTGTCAGCGAGTGCTTGGTCAAGTTTCTGCTTGTGCAACGCAGCGGCGAGAGCGAAGCCACCCAAGAACAAGAAGATGATTGAGTTCGAGAAGTTATTCAGTGCTGTTTGGGTGTTAAACACGCCCAAGAAGACGGCAAGCATCGGGATCAGCAAAGCAGTAATGCTGACGTGAATCGCTTCTGTTAACCAAAGAATCGCAACAAAAACTAAGATGCTGATGCCGGTTACGACTTTTGGTTCAAAGGGTAGGGTATTAAACAAGATAATGAACAGCAGAATGTTGGCATTCAAAATCATGCTGTTGCGAGTGAAGAACCAATTCTTCAGTGTCACAGCGAGTGCGGTCATGGGTGTGCTCCTTTTGCATTGCCTTTTTGTCGGTTTTTTATGGCAAGGTAACTGACTTGTAGTTATTTATTGATTAAATGTTACTGCGAATGCGAAGGGCAATTTGGCCTGAATCGTAGGCGAAATAAGAAAATGTGAGGTTGAGATTTGGAAATGGGTAGAACTCTACCCATTTGTTTTTAACGAATTGTTATTCATGTGTGACGTGATGCACGAAAATGGTGCCAGCCGATTATTCTATAGGAATGTTGCGCTCAGCATTTGATGCTTCTGTTGGGTCTTCTACCGCAAGAATTGGCTCTTGAGGGCCAAGGAAGCGTGGCTGCGTATTCATCACGTAGAGATCCAAAAATGCTTTCACACGAGCAAGCAGTTCACGAATTCGCATCGAAGTTTTTTGTTTATTCGCTGTTGGGCCTGCAACCGCAAGACACTGTGCATCAATATTATACGCATCGGCAATGAACAGCGCGCGCTCACAGTGAAAGCGTTGAGTCACGATCAAAAAACGCTCTGAGGCGAAGATCTTTTTTGCTCGCACGATGGAATCCAAAGTCCGAAATCCAGCGTAATCGAGATGGATGACTTCTTCTGGAACGCCGGCTTTAAGCAGATCTCGTTTCATGGTCCATGGCTCATTGTAAGAGCGATGTGCGTTGTCTCCGCTAAGCAAAAACTGTTTCACTTTGCCTTGTTTATAAAGCTCGATCGCTGCATTGATGCGATGAGTGTAATAGGTGTTGAGTGTCTTTCCGATGTATTTACTCGTACCAAGCACCACCGCGACTTCGTGCTGGGGTATTTGGTCGTAATCGATAAAGATATTGTCTTTGGCCTGCAATGCGACCCAGCGGTCGATGGCAACGACAGACAGGAGGAGTCCAAATAAAGAGATCGACAAAATCAAAGCAATTCGCTTCCACGAACACTTAAGCTTCCACTTTGACCTTATACGAGAAAACAGCAAAACGTCTTATACCCTTTAATAAATGTGTATTCCTCATCATATCTGATAGAAACAAAAAGAGAGAAGCCCATTTATGCCAAAATCTGGTTAGGATGATAAAAAACAGCTTAAAAAACAAAAGCCCCTACAGAGTAGGGGCTAATAATTATACAAGTTGTCTCAAGCTTAGAATGCTGTGCGTTTGTAGCGGCGGTAAACTGGCTGCCAGAACGCTTGGTCAATGGCATCGTTTAGCGCTTCGTCTGTGATTTCCAGTGCCACACCTTGCTCGATTGCTTTCTTCGCAACGGCAAAAGCAATCTTCTTCGATACTAGGTGGATTTCTTCCAAAGGTGGTAGAAGTGCACCACGACCATTAATCGCAAGTGGAGAACATGTAGCCAGCGCTCGGCTCGATTCCATTAGCATTTCGTCAGTCACGCGTTTTGCGTTAACCGCTAAAACGCCAAGACCGATACCTGGGAAGATGTAGCTGTTGTTACATTGTGCGATAGGGTAAGTGCGACCTTCGTGAACCACAGGATCAAACGGACTACCCGTTGCCACTAGCGCTTCACCGTTTGTCCAACGGATGATGTCGTTTGGTGTTGCTTCAACACGGCTGGTTGGGTTTGATAGCGGGAAGACAATCGGACGCTTGCAGTGTTTGTGCATCTCTTCGATGACTTCTTGGCTAAATAGGCCAGGCGCACCTGATACACCAATCAGTACCGTTGGTTTCGAGTTACGCATTACATCTAGTAGTGAGAAGCCATTTCCTTCATTTTCCCACTCTTTTGTGTTGCTGTGTTTTTGGACCAAACGCTGTTGGAAATCAAGCAGGTTAGGCATACCTTCTTGTAACAGACCCCAGCGATCGACCATGTAAACTTGAGAGCGTGCTTTCTCGTCAGAAATCCCTTCCGATACCATTTGCGCAATGATCGCTTCTGCGATACCACAACCCGCAGAACCCGCACCTAAGAAAGTGATGCGCTGTTTAGAAAGCTGAGTACCTGCTGCTTTACATGCTGCCAGTAAAGAGCCTACGGTTACTGCTGCCGTACCTTGGATGTCATCGTTGAAACAACAAATACGGTCTTTGTAGCGCTCTAGTAGAGGCATCGCATTTTTCTGCGCGAAGTCTTCAAACTGGATAAGTGCATCCGGCCAACGGCGTTGTACCGCTTGGATGAATTCTTCTACAAATGCATCGTAGTCAGGGCCCGTAATACGAGGATGACGCCAGCCCATGTACATTGGATCAGCAAGACGTTGAGGGTTGTTTGTACCCACATCCAGAACGATAGGCAATGTGTAAGCAGGGCTGATACCACCACATGCGGTGTACAGAGAAAGCTTACCGATAGGAATACCCATACCGCCGATACCTTGGTCACCCAAACCTAGGATTCGTTCGCCATCAGTCACAACAATCACTTTTACGTTGTGGTTGGCTGCGTTGTTTAGCAGGTCATCGATACGATCACGGTTCGGGTAAGAGATAAATAGACCACGACCACGACGGTAAATGTTCGAGAAGTTCTCACACGCAGCACCAACGGTTGGCGTGTAGATGATCGGCATCATCTCAGAAATATGGTTTTGTACTAAACGGTAGAATAGGGTTTCGTTGGTATCTTGGATATTGCGCAGGTAAATGTGCTTATCCATGTCGCTTTCGAAACTCTTGTATTGTTGGTAGGCACGTTCTACCTGTTCTTGAATTGTTTCTGTTGTCTCTGGAAGCAGACCTTCTAAGTTGAATGAACTACGTTCTTCAGCAGAAAAAGCACTGCCTTTGTTCAATAGAGGGGTTGCCATAAGAGCCGGACCCGCATATGGAATATATAGTGGGCGTTTATCGTTGTTCATTGGGTGCCTTAATGTAGGGTTGAAGGATGCGCACGAAATTTTAACGGGTTCACCATTTAGTTGTAAACATGCGTTGACGCACATCAATGTAATGTCGCAAAAAAACTCGTTTACCGACGAAAATATCGTCAATATTTGTTGTAAGAGATACCTAAAGCAGGATTTTTTCACTTGGGTATAATGCTCAGCATTATCACAACAAAATCCATTCTTTATGTTTCAACTGCCTATCGATAGCTTACAAGCTGAATTTGACCAACACGTGAAGCTCCATCACCTCGTCGTGGAAGCAGAAACGGGTTCGGGTAAGTCAACACGCCTTCCTCTTTGGGCGGCAAAGCACGGACGTGTTTTGGTCATCGAACCACGTCGAATTGCTTGTACCTCATTAGCTGAGTTTCTTGCGGAGCAATCTGGTGAGCTGATAGGTAACAAAATTGGTTACGCGATCAAGCTGCATGCGTATTTCGATGAGAACACGGAAGTCGTGTTTGTGACGCCGGGTGTAGCGTTGCGTTGGTTTGCGGAAGACAAACTTGCAAGCTTCGACATCGTGATAGTGGACGAATTTCACGAGCGTCGCTGGGACATTGATCTACTAACCGCAATTTTGAAGCAAGAAAATCAGCATCGATTGATAGTGACTTCTGCCACATTAGAGGGCGAAAAGCTCGCACATTATCTTAATGCTCATCGTCTTCGCTCAGAAGGGCGCTGTTTTCCTGTCTCGGTGACTCATCGAGTAATAGACAGTCGTCATCTGCCCAATAAAAAAGGGTGTGAAAATGACGTGGTGAAAACAGTAAAAGAAGCCCTTGAAGATGAGGAAGGCGATATCTTGGTGTTCTTACCAGGTCGAAAAGAGATCGCTCAGTGCGCGCAGATGTTACAGCACTTGGATGATGTGCTGGTGGTGAAACTTCATGCCTCGGTCAGTGATGAAGAGCGACATCGAGCTTTAACTGTTCAAGCGCAGCGCAAAGTGGTGCTGGCAACCAATGTCGCGGAAACGTCGCTTACCATTCCTAACATCCGCGTTGTAATTGATAGCGGTTTGGAGCGAAGAACGGTTCAGCGCAACGGACGTACTGCTCTCACATTAACCAACATTTCAAAAGCCAGTGCAGCACAGCGAATGGGGCGTGCAGGGCGCGTAGCAGAAGGCACTTGTATCCGTTTATTTGGCGAACATGCTCCATTAGAGCTGGTCACGCCACCGGAGTTGCATCGTGAAGAGCTGGTAGAGCCCATGCTTGCGGCGGCGTGTTGTGGCTATCGTTTATCTGAGCTGCACTTTCTTGATGCGGTTCCAGAAAAGTCATTGAACGCAGCTCTTCTGTGTTTGCAAGCTATGGGTGCATTAGACGATAACGGTGGCGTAACTGAGCACGGCAAAAAAGTCTATCCACTGCCAATTGATGCGCTATTCGCCGATCTGGTGACTCGCATTCCGACCAAAGCCGAAAAAGAAGCCATGATCGATTTAGCGGCAGCGCTCTCCGTGCCTGCACAGCTGTATCAACTGCAAGGGGGAGAGGCAGCAGAGGCTCTAGAGCAAGAAGAACCTCTGGGGTGTGACGCGTCGCTAATGATTCGATTGGTGCGTGGAGAACAGCTTCCTGCAGTGATTGTAGATAGTAGTGTGCTGGAAGAAGCGCAAGGCTTAGCAAAGCAGATGCGGGACGTATTTGAATTGCCTCAATTGGAAGTGGCTTCGCGTTATCGACGAGATCAACTGACTCAAGCGATAGCGGCTTTGCATCCTGAATTGGTGTTTGTGCGGAGAGAGCGTCGCCGAGATGCACTTGGCAATGGTTCGATGGAAATGGTCGTTGGTCGAAACAGTCGTTTTCCGGATAAAAGTGAAGCGGCTTTGGTGCTAGATAGCCACAGCGTACCGGGTAGGGGAGTTAAACAAACGCTCAACCTTGCATCTGTCATGATGCCGATTTCGCTCGACCTCATTAAAACGCTCGAACTGGGAGAATGGCACCAAGGTGATACTCAATATGAAGATGAGACTCCGCTAGCAACTATGCACTTAGTGTACGCTGGTCGGACAATATTCACTGAGCATCAAGCGTTACAAGGTGAAGTGGCGATTCAATCTATTGCCGACATGATCGAACAAGAAATGTTGTTGCCAGGCTTTGCTCCATTACGAAAACAACAAATTCAGCACTGGAAAATCTACAACTCTCTAGGTCTGAATACTGAACTGGTGGATAAGAAAGTCATTGATGAACTTTGTTTTTCTACTTGGCTGACTGAACAACTGGCAACGCTCGGCGTTGAAAGTGTTGATGACATCGAGTTGTTCGAGGCCGATGACCTTCCATTTGAAGGCATTCCCGAGTGGGAATACAACGACTTCACAGAGCAGTACCCTCTGAAGCTCGTGTTAGCTGAGCTCAAGCTTGATGTGGAATATTTTGTGTCTCGCAAGTTGGTTCATGTCATCTACACAGAAGGAAATCGCAAAGGTGACCCTAAACGCTGGGAACTTCCAAGATGGGCTGGGTGGAAAGTTCAGTACAAAAAAGCCAGCCGTGTGGTGGATGTCAAATAAACGAATTTTATCAACGAGTTGGTAGATATTGAGCTGTGTATCTACGGCTTATTGTAAAATCTTCAGCTAATTATAAAATCCGGAATGAAAATTGCCTTAACCGCTTTTCCCTTGCTGTTTATTGTCGAAGTTATCGATGATAAGGAATGATATTGCCGCTTTATGATTTGGCGGCAAAAGGATAACGATGAAGTATAAAGTAATTCCGCTCTTGTTGTGCCCCGTACTTGCTTACGGAAAAGACATTACCCATATCTCTACCTACGAAGACAACTATGTTCTAGGTACATACACCACAGACATCAACCAAAGCGCCTACAGCGAAATGGGCTCAGAGATGGATTCACTGCAAGATTTTGAAGTGAAGTTTCAGATCTCAGCATCAATTCCATTTTATCGCTTCAGCTCAGGCACTGCTTTGATGGGGGCTTATACTCAAAAGTCCCTATGGCAACTGGCAAACTCTGATATCTCATCGCCATTTAGAGAAACAAACTACAAGCCGCAAGTGTTCTTAGCGCATCAATCGAACATGTTGTTGTTCAATCATGTTGAAGCCGGTTACAAACATGAATCGAACGGTCAATCCAGCAAACTGTCACGCAGTTGGGATCGTCTATATGTCGCTGCCGAGCGTTTTTCTGGCCCAGTCGAGTATGGCGTACATGCATGGTGGGTGATTACCACAGAAAATGACGACATGGAAAATTACTACGCACCTTACGAGTTGTGGGCGAAAGTTTATACCCGTGCGGGCGTGGTCAATACACGCGGTTTTTACAACTTTGCTGATGATAAAGGTGGGGTTGAACTAGGTTACACATTCTATTTCAATGACATTCTTGGTGTATATCTTCAAGGTTACCATGGCTATGGTGAAACGCTGATCGACTATGATCATTCTCAAACCCGTGTTGGGCTTGGTATTAAGCTGATGAATCTATAAGCTTTTGGTATTGACATCGTCGCTTAAGCCCTGTTTTTAGTTTGCTGTTTGAAATATTAATCAATTGAATGCTTATATATGGCGAAGCTGTGCATCACTTGTTACAAAGCTGGTTTTAATATTTCCTTTTGAATGTAATTAAGGGCATAAAAGACTATTCTTTTATATCCCATTGCTATATCAAAATAGTTGAACGATATTTGGTATATCTCATTTTCGAGTGTCGGGGGCAGAGAATGGATCAACAAGGAAAGACATGCATTGAGTTCGACTACACCAGCTTTTTAGGAGCTACAGGAAGTAAGAAATGGACCTTCTTAGAGGCGTTCGCGACCATTGCGCCCATTTTTGGTTTGATGTGGAAGCAGAACATTGCAGAGTTGAGCCGACCGGAAGATCGACTCTGGGATGCGGCATTAAAATCGATGTCTTCACGTCAAAGTGATGAATCGAACTTAGTTCGTTTAACTCAGCTCGCAAAGCATGAAGGGATAAATGAATTACGTGTTGTCATGCCATATTCACTCGACTCAAAGCAGATTGAATATATTGAATCTCGCAGTAAGTTGAAGGTCGATGCGTCGGAGCAAGATGTTCTGAATATCAAGTTTTGAGCGTGGCCTTCTAATCTCACTTATACGCTTAAATAGAATCACCACAAAAGCGACCTCTCTGGGTCGCTTTTTTCGTATCTCAAGTGCTATGCATTCCACCTGCTCTGTCTAGCTCATATTATTGATTGGCTTAGTCCAATGCCACTTTTGTTGGAAGTGTGATGAATACAGAGTATTTACACTTAATTTAACAAAAATGTAACCTTTGGAAATGCAATTGTCATAACTAGCTTCTAACTTAGTGTTTTTAGGACAAATTACCGACCCAAATAATCGGCGCTGTGAGCTCGAATCAATACTCTTTTGTCTGCGGATAGGGAGATTTTTATTCGTTGCGTTATTTGGGCAAAAACAAAAACACAATAAGAAAGGAAGTCAGTATGTCTTTGTCTCGTCGAGACTTTATGAAAGTTGTCTCTTCAACCGCCGTTGCTACCGGTTTAATCGGTTGTGGCAGCGACGATAATGAATCCGTTGCCGTTAGTTTTGAACATGGTGTTGCCAGTGGCGATCCGACTCAAACACAAGTGATTATTTGGACGCGGGTGACTACAGCCGCGAGTTACGTGGATGTGAGCTGGCAAGTCGCATCCGACATGGAGTTTTCCAATGTCGTGCAAAGTGGCGTATTCACTACCGATACAGGACGTGATTTCACGGTAAAAGTGGACGTACAAAACCTCAACGCCAATTCTCAGTACTACTACCGATTTATAGTCGGCGAGATGATGAGTGAGGTAGGGCAAACTCAAACTCTGCCTGAGGATGGTGTAGAAAAAGCATCGATGGCGGTGGTGTCTTGCGCCAACTATCCAGCGGGTTATTTCCACGTTTATCGCGAGATCTTAAATCAACATGAACAATCGCCATTTGACGTTGTGTTACATCTTGGTGACTACATTTATGAATATGGGGCTGGAGGCTATGCCAGTGAAGATGCCGCTGCATTAGGGCGCGAACCGAGCAAAGGTGCAGAATGTATCACGCTGGACGATTACCGAAAAAGATACGCCCAATATCGTCAAGATGCCGATCTGCAAGCATTACATGCCAAACTGCCCATGATTGCAGTTTGGGATGATCACGAGTTAGCTAATGACACATGGAAAAATGGCGCAGAGAACCATCAAGACGACGAAGGTCGCTTTATCGACCGTCGAGCCGCCGCTGCGGCTGCATGGACTGAGTGGTTGCCAGTTCGTGAGAATACATTCTCAAACATGTTGATTTATCGTCAGTTTTCATTTGGCAACTTAGTGAATCTCATGATGCTCGATACGCGCCTTGTCGGTCGTGATAAACCGTTGGATTACTTCTCACTCAGTGCACCAACAATGGAAGCTATCGGTGGGTTAGTTGCTCAATCACGCAGTGCAGACAGAGAACTGCTAGGCACTGAACAACTTGCTTGGTTGATGAATGAATTCAACACGCACGATGCAAAATGGAACGTTCTAGGCCAACAAGTTTTGATGTCGCGAATGGAGCTACCAAGTTCAGTGATGACGGCGATGTTCCAACTGTTTACGTCAACAGAAGAGAAGAAAACAGAAGCTTTGTTGGCGGTGAATACAGCGATCACAGGTTATCTTGCCGATCCAAGTGCAGATCCCATTTCTCTGCCTTACAACCTCGATGCTTGGGATGGTTACTATGTCGAGCGTGAAAAAGTCTACCAACTGGCCAAAGCAAGTAGTGGCAATTTTGTGTGTTTAGCGGGCGATACTCACAACGCGTGGGCAAGTGAGTTAAAAGATGTGTCAAACAATCCGATAGGGGTCGAGTTTGCGACGAGCTCGGTGAGCTCTCCGGGGTTAGAAGAGTATTTGGCGTTGGATCCGGTAGCGATTGCTCAAATGGAATACACCTTGCCGCATTTAGTCTCCGAGCTGCAATGGGCTGACATCAAACAACGTGGCTTTATGCGAGTGACCTTTACTGCTGATGCCGCTCAATCAACGTGGTACTTGGTGTCGACCATCAAAGATAAAAAGTATCAGGTGACGACGAAGTCGGCGTCTACGACAAATGGCACAACGTTAGACATTATCTAATCTAAACTGGCGAAAAAGTAAAAGTCCGCTCATCAAGGCGGACTTTTTTGTTGGCAATTTTCAATCAGCTTTCAGATAGCTAGTCGATCAAACCGTACTCTTTGCTGAGAATTTCGATGATTTCAGCTTTTGGATTTTCGCTTAACGTAATTGGTTTACCTGTAATTTTCTCGGCGATACCAATGTAGGTTCTTGAAATATCCATCAAAGATTCAACAGGAAGATCGTTATCGCGTGCAAGAGCTTCGCGCTCTGGCATACGTTCTTTGTTCAATAAGATATCTGGGTCAGGAAAGTGGTTAAGTAGGAACTGACGGAAACCTTCTTTCGAGTTTTCAACGATGTTACCTGCTTGGTACTCCTTTGCATCCCAAATACGAGAAGAATCTGGCGTGCCAACTTCATCCATGTAGATCAGCTTTTCATTACCTGCGGCGTCATGAACATAACCAAATTCGAATTTGGTATCGACAAAGATTTGGTCGATTTCTTCTAACGCTTGGCTGATAACGTTAAAGCCTTCTTTCAACAGTTTTTCGTACTGAGCGATATCTTCTGCGCTTGAGAAGTTAAACGCTTCATAGTTGTCCACGATATTTTGGCGAGTGATGTTCACATCGTCTGCTTCTGGTACGCCAGGAATGCCTTTTAGGATGCCTTTGGTTGACGGAGTCATTAGCAAATCCGGTAGCGCTTTATCTTTTTCTAACCCTTCAGGAAGTTGAATACCACAAAAATCGCGCTCACCATTTGCGTATGCACGCCACATGGAACCAGTGATGTATTTACGGCAGATTGCCTCAATTTTTACCGGTTTTGCTTTTTGAACGATCCAAACAAATGGGTGAGGAATATCTAAGATGTGGCTGTCGGCTAAGCCGTTGTCTTTAAAAAGCTTAAACCAATGATTTGAAATGGCATTCAATGCGGCACCTTTACCCGGAACACCTTTAAGCCCACCTTCACCATGCCAAATACAATCGAAAGCAGAAATACGATCGCTGATCACCATGATGGCCAGGGGCGCATCTGGTGCGACATCGTATCCTTTCTCTTTGATCAGTCGGGCACTGTCTTCTTCAGTTAACCAGTAAACTGAACGAACTTTTCCGCTGTGTACGGGTTTGTGGGTGCGAATTGGCAGGTCGTCATTGACGGCAAGTACTTGATTAGCAAGGCTCATTGCGACATTCCTATCATCTTAATCAAACGTCTTAAGGAGAAGATATTCAGCGGAAAATATCAGCTGAATAAATCGAATGAGGGCATCATACCAGAACTATTTTAACTCGCCAGAGAAAAAGCAAACGTTTGCCTCTTTTCTTTAATACAAAAAATGCCCCCTTAAAAGGAGGCGAGATGCAGGATGGATAACGTCGATCTTGTTAGTGATACTGGTTTACTCTGCCATCGACGAAAAAGACTTCACACTGATAACGCTGAGCGATGTCACGCAACATGGATTGGTTCATAAGAGCAATTTTGTTTGATGCGACAACCGCGCTGGCATTGCCAGACTGAATGGCTTTGATAACGATTTCGACTTCAGAAAGCTGTTGGGACGGCTTCATCTGAATAACGTTTTTGCAGCAAATATTGGAAGCAGTGAGTTGCTCAAAATCAGGACGAGGACACTCAGCGGTAAACAGAATCCATTGTTTTTGCTGTGACAATACTGCCAACTTAGAAAGAAGCTGATCAGACACATCCATTGGTTGAGTGGTTTGTGCCAGTACGTTGTAACGTGAGTATGTACGAGATTGACTTTGTAACTGCATCTTACTGTTCCTTTATACATGCTGTATGTGTATACAGTAGTTTGTTTTGGGTATCTGATCAACCCATTTTTACTGATGAGTACGTGAGATAACTATCGTTGATAGTTGAGTGGTTTTTTAAGATATTGATTTTTAACGAATTGTTTTTGTTCTTGATATGTTGGGTATGGATTGAAAAGTGTGAAGTTAGCAACATTATCCGAGTGGTATATACAGGTGTTTACTACTGTATACACAGTGCTTTTGTTGGTGTTATACAGTGGTTTTTGATGGTCGATACAGGTATGAGTTACACGATGAGCATGTTTACGTCGTGATTATGGGGAAGAGATGTGAATCATAAGCGATCAAAAAAGCGCCCTAAAAGGCGCTTTTGAAAATCAGTTCCATTGATTCTAACCGGATTAGCTCGCTCGTTGTGCCATGCGCTCACGCATTTGCATTTCGCCTTGGTTAAATAGACGAACATCGATCTTCGCCATGTCGTAGCAGGCTTGGCAAGAGTGATGATATTTGCCATCTACATAATCGTGACGAGTAACAAAACTAGGTTTTTTACACCAATCGCAGGTGCCTTCTTCAGTGAACATTGATTTTCTCCCCACCTAGATAAATATGAGTCGTTAGGTGTTATTTTTCGCCGGGCATTATGGCATGAAAAAGAGATTGACGTTAAATGTCTGTTAATTTGTTTGAGAGCGAGATCGATTGCGAACCTTGTTTTACTTAGACTTAAAGCTAGCCATCAAGCGCCCTCTAGTTGTGGTTTACGATTTTGTAACATTTTGTGAGATGATTTTAAACGCCTGGTTCAAACGTTTCATCTCTTCTTCACTTCCACGAGTATCTGGATGATAGAGTTTTGAAAGTTGTCGATAGCGGAGTTTCACTGCTTGGTTATCAGGAATGGTTTGTGGTGTGTAACCAAACATCGCGCAGGCAACCGCAACTTTATGATTGTCGGATTGGCTACGAGTCTTTTTAAACTCTTTGAATACTTTCTCCAGCTGACGCTTCAATTGTTTATTCGTGAACTCTAACTCTTTTACTTTCGCATCAAGTTGCTGAGTTTGGTTTGCCTCTTGGGAAGACAGTGCGGCCAAGGCTCGTTGTTGTTTTCTTAGAATTGCCCATCCGCCGAAGCCTGCTAGAGCGATCACCAATCCACCAATAGCCAACCACATAATCGTGCCATTATCAGACGTTACGGTTGATTGTGGAGCGACAGGCTGCTCTTCTTTTGTCGCTTCTTTATCTAATTCCACAATTTCGGAGACTTGTTTTGCACGCAGTTGATTGAAGCGCTCTTCAAGATAGTGGTTGTAAGCTTCTTCCGCTTGAGGGTTTGTGTCCGAGGCTAATTGGTACCACGCTTCAACGAGATCGCTGGTGGTGATGTCTTTTTGGTGATGCTGAACAAAGTCCGCTAACAAGAACCCGCGGTCGCGAGGGTCATTCAACGCTACAGAGGTAAACCAATACGTTGCCTGTGAGTAATTAACCGCACCGGTCAATCCTCGGGAATAGTCTTCGGCCAGCTGTTTCTGTGCAGGTAAATAGCCTTGGCTTGCGGATTGCTCTAGCCAATAGCGAACATCCGATGGCGAATCTGATTTTGGAGAAAGAGCCAGTTGCTGCGCCAGTTCAAATTGTTCTGCTGGGGATGTTGGTGCTTGAGAAGCAAATGCAGATACAGAAAGACAGCTGCTTAACGTAAAGGATAGGGTGATGGTTTTGAATGACATTGAATGTGTCAGGCCTAGCGTAAGTTGCTAGGCCTGCTCCGGTAATTTTTGTTATTACCGTTATGGTGCTACCAAATTACTTCAGTGGCAAGATCTGGATTTCAACACGGCGGTTGCAAGCACGACCTTCAGAAGTTTGGTTTGAGCAAATTGGATTGCGCTCACCGTAGCCACGTGCAATTGCACGGCCTGGAGCCACTTTTTGAGACACTAGGAACTGACGAACAGATTCCGCGCGACGCTCAGAAAGCGTTTGGTTGTATGATTCGCTACCAGTGCTGTCTGTGTAGCCATCAATGACTAGGCTTGTATCTGGGTATTCAACCAGAATACGAGCAACACCACGTAGAGTATTGTGGATGCTTGCATCCAGTTGGTATGAGCTTGAAGAGAAGCCAATGCCATTTTCCATGCGAAGTAGAAGTTGGTTTTCACCTACACGCTGTACTTGTACGCCAGAGTTTAGCAACGCACGACGCAGTTCTGCTTCTTGTTGGTCAAAGTAATAACCGACGCCTGCTCCAGTAGCACCGCCTGCCGCCGCACCAATAAGAGCATGTTTACGACGTTCTTTTGCGTTATCACCAGTTGCCAAACCGATCGCTGCACCAGCAATAGCACCAATTAGCGCGCCTTGCGTGGTAGAGTTCGTTTCGTATTCACCCGTTGTTGCATTTTGGCGTTGAGTAGCTTGACAGCCTGTAAGAGCTAGCACTAGTGCCAGTGCAATAGACATCTTTTTCAAGGGAAAATCTCCGTATAAAACTGAGGCGAAAGAGTGCCTCATAATGGGATGCGAATTATGAATCAGTAGATATTGATATTTGTTATGCGAAAGTAAGATTGATAGAAAGCTGTGTAAGAATTTTCTTATAACGCTCAATATCAACCCACTTTTACGTATCTAGTTGAGTATGTTGCGCTTATTTCGAGGTGTTGCCCAACATTTTTCTGGCTTGTTCTCCACCGACACCACGGTTTACAGAGACTTTTCTGCCTTTCTTTAATCCGACTTCGTAGTCTTCCGTCAGATTCTTCATGGCTTCTCTTAATTGCTTTTTGAACGTTTCGCGGTCGATGTTCTGAAACTCTTTATCAATGTAATCATTGATTTTGTTTGCAGACTCTTCATCTGGTGAGATCACAGGTAGCTTTTCAAGTGCGCCTTCTACCCAGCCAGAAACAAAAGAGTTAACGCGACGAGTCACTTCCATTGAAGACGTACCTGAACCTGCAAAGCTATTACGGAACTGGCCGGTGCTTTCATTCAATTCTCGATAGATGATGTCGAAAGCAAAGGCAGCAAAGATCGCGCGATCGGCTTCACCAATAAACTCAACGCGTTTAAGCCCTTTATGATTCAACAAGACGGCTTCAACACCAAACTTAGTGTTAATGCCACGAATCACGCGCAATAGGGTAGAACTGATGTTGGACGGCAACAAATGGGAAGATTGAGTTTTTCCCATTTTGATAAACTCAATATCGTCTTTGTCCAAACCATATTTGAGCATAAGGCGATGCGCCATCTTGATGGCGTTTGCCGCCTCATTCACGTTGGCGGAGTTACCCAGTTCCAAACACTTGGCGATTTTTTTCAGAGCTTTTTGTTTATCCATCGACAACCAGTAACGAAAGCAGAAAATTTACGAAGTCAGACATATTACCTTTTTTGACATAAAAACGAAATACAAGGCGAGGTGGAAGTGGTTTCTTCCGAGAAAAAATAAGCCCCGCAAGGAGCGAGGCTAGGCGTTTTTAGGTCGTCTTAATTAGGCGAAACGATATTACCTTATCGAGATGACTTCTCTTGGGATGGCGTGGCTGACGGTTACAAACCCAGTTGGCTCAGTAAGTCGTCAGCCTCATCTTTAGAGTTCGAAGATTCCGACTCTTTTTCTGCCATGTTTTTACGCGCGGCTTCTAAGATGTCATCTGGGTTTTCATCTTCTGCAATTTCAAATTCTTCAAGCTGGATGAACTCTGTTTTGTCCATCGCTAGCTCTAAATAGAAAATGTTGTTGTTCGCGGTCGAGAACGTCACACGACGTGCTTGAGGGCGATCCAAATTGGTATCAACTTGCAAAATTACCTGCTTGTTCAGCGCCAGCATCTTCGGTTGGTTTTGCGTGATGTTGGTTTGCAGTTCTTTACGGATTTTATTGGTAAAGTCACCGACCAATTGATTCATGAGTTCACCCAATACGTCTGCAACTTCATCAGAAGTATGGGAGATAGCCAATTCTTCTTCTGGCATGCCCATGTTACGCATGTAGTTGGTGTAAATCTCTAAAGCGGCTTTTGCAGTAAAGTTAATCACTACAAGTCCGGTAAATCCGCCATCAAATAGGACAAAACAGCCAAAATCTGGTTTGAGGCTGGTCTTGTTGATCTTTTGAACCATTGCGGAGTAATTAACTTGAGAAGAGGTGGCCGAAGTAAGAACGCCAGAAACAGACTGGCAAAGTTTTAGAAGGATATCTTCCGTGGTAACAACTTTATTTTTTTTCATTCTGAAAGCTCATCTAGAAACGCGATTTCTATCCCAATGTAAGGCATCAAGCCTCAAAAAATAAAGCATAAGTTTAATTATTGTATTGAGATTCTGATTTGATCGCCTTTTTAAATGTTGTAAAGTGACGAAATTCAAAGAATATTACTCCTCTCACTTTTTTTGCGGCGTCTTGTTGTGCTGATAGCTGCGCTGTATGAGAAATGAGCAAATAATTAGATAACCCGCAGCTGATGGGATCAGCGTCGTAGGGGCAGGAAGCAAATGTTACCAAGATTACACTCGCAAACTGATGTCGATCCTCTTGTTCTTCGTTTTCTGAAAGAGCTTGAGCAAGCCGGATTCACTGGCGACATCGAAAGCCAATATTCAAGTCGTTTAGCTGTCGCTACTGACAACAGCGTTTACCAGCAACTTCCTCAAGCAGTCGTCCATCCTCGAACGACTCAAGATGTTTCTCTCATCGGGAAACTGAGCAATCAAGAAAAGTACGAAAGAATCACATTCTCCCCTCGTGGTGGCGGTACCGGTACAAATGGCCAGTCGCTGACCAAAGGCATTGTGGTGGATTTGTCTCGCCACATGAACAAAGTATTGGAAGTGAATGAAGATGAAGGGTGGGTTCGCGTTCAAACTGGTGTTGTGAAAGATCAGTTGAACGATGCGGTTCGTCCTTACGGCTACTTTTTCTCTCCAGATTTGTCGACCAGCAACCGCGCAACGATTGGCGGGATGGTAAATACCGACGCCTCTGGTCAAGGCTCTCTTAAATACGGGAAAACGTCTGATCATGTACTGTCGTTGCAAGCGGTGTTTGCTGACGGCTCGATTTTAGAGTCTGATTTGTCTCATGGTTATCCAAAAGAAGGCGAGTTTGCCGCTACGGCGTTACAAGTGACGGAATCAGTTTGTCGAGATAAACGCCAGCAGATTGTGGATAAATTCCCTCCTCTCAACCGCTTCCTAACGGGCTACGACTTAAAGAACGCGTTAAATGAAGAAGATGACCGCTTCGATATCACACGAGTGCTGTGTGGAGCAGAAGGCTCATTGGCCTTTATTACGGAAGCGAAGCTAAACCTGACGCCAATTCCGAAAGCGCGTACCTTAGTTAACGTGAAATACAACAGCTTTGACTCTGCACTGCGCAACGCGCCATTTATGGTCGAAGCGAAAGCTCTTTCTGTCGAAACTGTTGACTCAAAAGTACTTAATCTCGCGAAGAAAGACATTGTCTGGCACACCGTGAGCGATCTGATCACCGACGTGCCAAACAAAGAAATGCTTGGCATTAATATGGTGGAATACGCAGGGCAAGACGAAGAAGAAGTTACTGCGCAGGTCGCGGCGTTAACCGCCAAACTCGATATCATGTTGGAAACAGAAGAAGCGGGCATTATCGGCTACCAAGTTTGTAACGATGTAGCGAGTATTGGACGTATCTACAACATGCGTAAAAAAGCGGTGGGTTTGTTAGGCGCTGCAAAAGGACGCGCTAAACCGGTTGCATTCGCTGAAGATACGTGTGTACCACCAGAAAACTTGGCCGATTTCATCGTAGAGTTCCGCGAACTATTAGATAGCAAGTCTCTGAATTACGGTATGTTTGGTCACGTTGATGCAGGGGTGCTGCACGTGCGTCCTGCGTTGGATTTGTGCGACCCGCACCAAGAAGCATTGATGCATGAAGTCTCTGATGAAGTCGTCAAGCTGGTAGCGAAATACGGCGGCCTGATGTGGGGTGAGCACGGTAAAGGTTTCCGCTCGGAATATGGTCCGGAGTTCTTTGGCAAAGAGTTGTTTACTGAGCTTCGACGCGTAAAAGCTGCATTCGACCCACATAATAAAATGAACCCAGGCAAAATCTGTACGCCACTTGATAGCGATGCAGAGTTGGTAAAAGTAACCGACACCAAACGTGGTTACTATGATCGCCAAATTGACGTACAAGTACGTGACAGCTTTAAGCAAGCGATGGAATGTAACGGGAACGGTTTGTGCTTTAACTACGATACCAGTTCGCCGATGTGTCCATCGATGAAAGTGACGGCTGATCGTCGTCATTCGCCAAAAGGGCGCGCTGGATTGGTTCGTGAATGGTTGCGTCAGCTTACTGAGCAAGGTATTGATATTCTTGACCTAGAAAAGCAAACGTTAGAAAACAAAACATCGATCAAAACCATGATTGATCGTGTGCGTCATTCCATTAATCGTCGTCACGAATACGATTTCTCTCATGAAGTTTATGAAGCAATGAACGGCTGCTTAGCGTGTAAAGCGTGTGCGAGCCAATGTCCGATCAAAGTGGATGTTCCAAGTTTCCGTTCCCGCTTTTTAAACATTTATCACTCGCGCTATCAGCGTCCGGCAAAAGATTATTTGGTTGCCAACATTGAAACCATGCTGCCAATGATGGCAAAGGCACCAGCAGTCGTGAACGGCGTATTGAAACAGTCGTGGGTGAAGAGTTTAACGGCTTCAACAGTAGGGTATGTGGATGCGCCGTTGTTGTCTGTTCCTACGTTGAAACAGCGCGTAGAGTCGCTGACAACGCCGTATGATCTGCAAGCGTTGAGTGGTTTGTCTTCGACTGAAAAGAGCAAGCACGTATTAATCGTTCAAGACCCATTTACCAGTTATTACGATGCGGACGTTGTTGAAGACTTCGTCAAGTTGGTTAAAAAGCTAGGTATGCATCCAGTGCTTTTGCCATTTAAGCCAAATGGTAAAGCGCAACACATCAAAGGCTTCCTACGCCAGTTTAAAGATACCGCGGCTGATACGGCGAAGTTCTTGGCTATGGTGGCGGACTTAGACATTCCGTTGGTCGGCGTTGATCCGGCATTGGTGCTGTGCTATCGAGATGAGTACGCGGAAGTACTCGGTAGCAAGCGAGGCGATTTCGATGTGCTAACGGCACACGAATGGCTGTACCCAAGGTTGGAAGCGTTTGAAGTAGCAAAGCAACGGGAAAACCAGGAACCGTGGTACTTGTTTGCGCACTGCACTGAAAAAACCAAAATGCCGAACGCAGAGAAAGAATGGGGCGCTATTTTTGCTCACTTTGGCGCGGTATTGAATACAGTACCGGTTGGTTGTTGTGGCATGGCGGGTACATTTGGCCACGAGGTTGATAAGCTGTCGATGTCGAAAGACATATACAATTTAAGTTGGAAACCAAACCTAGATAAGTTAGATAACGAAAGATGTTTGATTACTGGTTATTCTTGCCGAAGCCAAGTAAAACGCTTTGAAGGAACAAAGCCTAAGCATCCCGTTCAAGCACTGTTAACTTTGGTATAATGACATCAAGCCCAGTCCAACTGGGCTTTTTGCCCAATGATGAACATTCCATTTCAAAGGATCTGAACCTTGAGAAAACTTGAACTCAAAGTCCCACCTGTTGCGGTGTTTATGCTGGTCATACTCTTGATGTACGGGCTTAAAGTCTTGACGCCGAGCATGAACATTCGAGTGCCCTTTGTTGAGTTTGTAGTCGGCGCACTAACTTTGTTGTCTGGCTACATGGGGATTGCCGGTGTATATGAATTTCGCAAAGTAAAGACTACCGTGAACCCAGTAAAACCTGATGCAGCATCTTCCGTTGTAAGAACTGGCGTGTTTGCCTTCTCACGTAACCCAATGTACATGGCGTTGTTACTGCTCATCATTGCGGTGGGTTTATGGTGGCAACATTTAAGTGTGGTGCTTTGCGGTGTGTTGTTTGTCAGTTATATGAATCGATTTCAAATCAAACCAGAAGAACATGTATTGGAAAGGTTGTTTGGTGATGAATACTTGGATTATAAAAACCAAGTTCGTCGCTGGATTTGAATACCGAGCTGCCATCGACTCATTTTTTAAGTAAAAAGAAAGCCCAACATTAATCGTTGGGCCTTCTTTTTGGTATCCGATTATTATCGCTAATTCGGCAGTCTGTTACGCTGCCTTAACGAACTTTGCTAGGAATGCATCCTTACGCTCATTAAAGCGGTGTACAAGGTCGTCAACGGCTTCTTGATCGTATGGCTTCAAACCACTCGCTACCATGCGTTTAATACCTTTACCGACCACTTCACCGTCTTCTTTGAATGCGAAGTTCAAAGTCACCACGCCACGCTTGCCATCTACATCAAACGTCGCACCAGTGAAATCCACTTCAGGATGTGTAAGGTCTAAGCGTGAAAATTCCACTTCCATGCTTTCATAAATAACCAGTGGACGCTGACAGTTGATCATCATTTGTTTCTCTTCCATAAGAGGAACCATGATGTGCGGGAAGTTCATGCCAGAAAACTGCACGTAATTTGTTACCACATGCTCAATAAAAGCCGGGTTGTGGTTGGTTTCGCCTTCACGAGACATGTGCAAGTATTCTTTGCCTGCCTCATCTACGACTGCGCTTTCTTTTTCACACTTATTTTCAATATGCAGCTCAATGCCATCATTTACCATGCCAGAGAAACGAAAGCGCATTTTTTGGCTGATGCCTTCTTTACTTAGTAGAACGGCAAATAGCAGGTCGCCAGGCACACAAAAGCGTTTGTTATCTTCATCATGAATAGGGTTGTAATCACCAGCCACGCGCTTAGCAAAGTGACTTGCTTGTTCACGAGTGAATTGAAATTGATGATTATTGTTTGAAAAATAAGGTGTTAGAAACATAATTATTAAGTAGTAACCAAAACTGTAAGGGATTATATGCGAATATCTGAGTAGCAATGGTCCATCCAGTAGAAAGTTCACTGCATTTTGACAATGCGCACCCAAATCAGCAGATAAACGTTTAAAAACACATGCTTGAATGGCTTATCCATTTATGATGCGAATAAGTGCGTCGCGCGACTCTGATATCACTCACGAATTGTTAAGAGTATAGACACAAAAAAGGCTCCACGAAGAGGTGGAGCCTAGACTGAAGTTTGCTTCTACAGGTTAATGTACGCTTGGCAGAAGGTTCTCTGGCATCAGTGCGTTATGTAGAGCGAGTTTCAACAACGTGTTTGCTTGCTCGATATCGGGTGCAAAGTAACGGTCTTTATCGTAGAACGACACTTTTTCACGCAGCATCTGTTTTGCAATTTCGATTCGCTCAGACGATTTATTTGGCGCCCTGAAATCCAAACCTTGCGCCGCCGATAGATATTCGACAGCCAGAATGCCGCGAGTGTTTTCACCCATTTCTCTCAGTCTTCGAGCCGCGAATGTCGCCATTGACACGTGGTCTTCTTGGTTTGCTGATGTTGGTAAGCTGTCTACTGAGGCTGGGTGAGCAAGGGTCTTATTTTCACTTGCTAATGCCGCAGAGGTTACTTGAGCAATCATGAAGCCAGAGTTCACGCCACCATTATCGACTAAGAATGGCGGTAGTTTTGATAGCGCGCTGTCGATGAGAAGTGCCATACGACGTTCAGACAAACTGCCAATTTCTGCAATGGCGAGAGCTAAGTTATCGGCTGCCATCGCAACAGGTTCTGCATGGAAGTTACCGCCGGAGATGATGTCGTTATCTTCTGCAAATACTAATGGGTTATCAGAAACGGAGTTCGCTTCTACTTGCAATACTTCAGCGGAGTTACGAATTTGCTGCAAACACGCGCCCATTACTTGCGGCTGACAACGCAGTGAGTATGGGTCTTGCACTTTTTCACAGTTAGTGTGCGATTCACCAATTTCACTTGATGTATCCAGTAGGTGACGGTATGCGAGTGCTGCGTCCATTTGGCTACGATGACCACGTACGCGGTGGATTCGAGGGTCGAACGGACGTCGGCTACCTAGTGCGGCTTCTACAGACATGGCGCCACACACGGTTGCTGACGCGAAAAGATCCTCGGCAATAAACAGACCTTCTAGCGCGAATGCTGTTGAAGCCTGTGTACCATTGAGTAACGCCAAGCCTTCTTTTGGCGCTAGTGTAATAGGCTCAAGACCAGCAATTTTTAGTGCTTCGTAGCCGGATACGATTTGGCCATTGTGACGTGCTTGACCTTCACCAAGCAGCACCGTACTCATGTGGGCTAGGGGAGCCAAATCGCCTGAAGCGCCCACCGAGCCTTTTTGAGGGACGCATGGATAAACTTGTGCATTGACCAAATCAATCAACATGTTGATGACTTTCAAACGAATGCCAGAAAATCCACGAGCCAAGCTGTTGATTTTTAAAACCATCATGAGGCGGACGGTTTCATCAGACATGAATTTGCCGATACCCGCAGCGTGAGATAAAACAATGCTTCTTTGCAGCGTTTCTAAGTCTTCCGGTGCAATTCGAGTGTTTGCCAAAAGACCGAAACCGGTGTTGATACCATAGACGGTACGATCTTCCGCAATGACGCGATCGACGACTTGAGTACTTTCTTCAATGCCCGGAATGGCCTCTGGGTCCAAAGTAAGGTTAACCGGGGAACGGCTCACTTGACGCAGTTCGTTTAAGCTAATATGACCTGGCTTTAGCGTTAAATTTAACATCTCTTTCATCCTTACTTGAGCTTCTTCAGTTCTTCGTTGAGCATTGGTAAATCCAGTCCTTGCTCGGCTGCACATTGTTTGGCGATATCATATCCCGCATCAGCATGACGCATTACACCCGTTGCAGGGTCGTTATGCAGTACGCGAGCAATGCGTTGAGAAGCATCGTCACTACCGTCACAACAAATGACCATACCCGAGTGTTGGGAGAAGCCCATACCGACGCCACCACCGTGATGAAGTGATACCCATGTTGCGCCGCCAGCAGTGTTCAATAATGCGTTTAATAGTGGCCAGTCTGATACTGCGTCAGAGCCGTCCATCATGCCTTCTGTTTCTCGGTTCGGGCTTGCTACAGAGCCTGAATCTAAGTGGTCGCGACCAATAACGATAGGAGCTTTCAGCTCACCATTTTTCACCATTTCGTTGAACGCTTGACCAAGGCGCTCACGATCTTTCAAACCTACCCAGCAAATACGAGCCGGAAGACCTTGGAACTGAATACGCTCACGCGCCATATCTAACCAGTTATGCAGATGTGGGTTGTCAGGAATCAACTCTTTTACTTTTTGGTCGGTTTTGTAAATGTCTTCTGGATCACCTGATAGAGCTGCCCAACGGAAAGGCCCAATGCCTTCACAGAATAAAGGACGAATATAAGCAGGAACGAAACCTGGGAAATCAAACGCATTTTCTACGCCTTCTTCCAGTGCCATCTGACGAATGTTGTTACCGTAATCGAGTGTCGCCGCGCCACGGCTTTGCAGATCAAGCATCGCTTGCACTTGTACTGCCATGGATTTCTTCGCTGCTTTTACAACAGCGGCTTCATCTTGCAGACGCATTTCTGCTGCGTGAGACATGCTCCAACCTTGTGGTAGGTAACCATTTAATGGGTCATGCGCAGAGGTTTGGTCAGTAACTACATCTGGTGTGATATTGCGCTCAACAAGCTCTGAGAAAACGTCGGCCGCGTTACCTAGAAGGCCAACAGATACTGGCGTGTCCGATTCTGTGATGATTGCGAGTGCTTCGTCTAGGGAAGTCGCTTTTTGGTCAACATAACCAGTGCGTAGACGGTAATCGATACGTGATTCGTCACACTCAACGGCAATCATTGAAAAACCTGCCATGGTGCCCGCAAGTGGCTGAGCGCCACCCATGCCACCAAGACCACCAGTTAGAACCCAGCGACCTTTTGCATCGCCGTTAAAGTGCTTTTTCGCAACTGACACGAAGGTTTCGTAAGTGCCTTGGACGATGCCTTGTGAACCGATATAAATCCAGCTACCCGCGGTCATTTGGCCGTACATCATCAAACCTTGCTTATCAAGCTCGTTGAAGTGTTCCCAATTTGCCCAATGCGGAACCAAGTTTGAGTTGGCAATGAGCACGCGCGGTGCGTTTTTGTGGGTTGGAAAAACACCCACAGGTTTACCTGATTGCACTAAAAGCGTTTGGTCATCTTCGAGTCTTTCCAGTACTTCTACAATCTTGTCGTAACATTCCCAGTTTCGTGCTGCGCGACCAATGCCGCCGTATACCACTAATGAATGTGGATGTTCTGCCACATCAGGATCTAGGTTGTTCATCAGCATACGAAGTGGGGCTTCTGTAAGCCAAGATTTTGCGCGCAGTTTATTTCCGTGAGGTGCACGAATTGTTCTGCTTGTATCAAGTCGTGGATCTTGTCCCTGGCGCTGTGTCATTTTCAGACTCCTTTAGTTTCTCGTGATGACCAAGTGCTTGCTTGGTCTTGTTATTCCAAATTCACTTAGGTTTCAAAGTGATGGTTATTTAATAGGCTGAGGTTTATGTTCTTTCTCCACCATGGCGTTGGCGATGTCCCAACACAAACGGGCAGCTAAGCGAGCGGTTTGACTATCGACATCGTAATTCGGGTTGTACTCTGCGATGTCAGCTAACATAAGCTTGTTTTTGTAGTGAAGAATTCGTTCTAAAAAAGGTGCGATTGTGTCGTAACTTACACCTCTAGCCGCAGGAGCACTTACGCCTGGCGCGGTTGCTGCTGGGAATACATCCAAATCAATGGTGAGATAGAGATAGTCACAATCGTCGATAAAGTGTTGCAGTTGGGTTAGGTGGTAGCTGTGATTCAAGTAATTGAGTTGACTATCTTCTACATACCATACGTTCAGCTCGTCTGCTTTTTGGAACAAAGCTTGCGTGTTGCTGCTGCGACTCACCCCCAAACAGGCGTAATGGAAAGCCCAATTATTACGCTGACAAAAATGATGAATTTGGTTGAATGGTGTACCTGAGCTTGGTTTTACATCCGCTAATGAACTTTCGAACGCACGCAAATCGAAGTGCGCATCGAAGTTAATGATGCCAATTTTTGGCTTTTTTTCTGGATGATGCGTTTTGAAATATTCCGCTAGACCAGAAAACGATGCCCACGCAATTTCGTGTCCGCCCCCCAAAACGATAGTTGGCGTGTGAGGTAGCGCTTCTGAAATGAGGTTTGCACAGCGTGATTGGCTTTCTTCTAACAAGTCATCATCGCAAACGACAGTCCCAAGATCATAAAGCGGGGCATCTTTATGCCAAGCGAGATTCGCTAACGCTCTACGAATCAAATCTGGTGCTTTTTTCGCTCCAATTCGGCCTTTGTTTCTCGCAACGCCTGCGTCGGTAGCAAAACCCAGAATGGATACGCCTTGAGAGGCTCTCTCTAGCTCGCTTGTTTTTTGATGTTTAACGACGTGGTGAATGCGTTGACCCAATTTGCCATCTTCAGCATCATGACGGCCTTGCCAGTGAAATTTTTGCTGGTGTAAATCTGACTGAGACATATTAAAAGCCTCCGTGTGAAACATATTCACCATTTACTATACGACCTACGAGGCGTTTTGCTCCGACTTGGTAACTTAAATCTGCTGGGTGTTCGATATCCCAGATAGCAAAGTCCGCATCGAAACCTGTTTTTATCACTCCTCGTGAGTTGGTGTAGCCAAGTGCTCGTGCAGCATGTTGCGTTACGCCGCGCAATGCTTCTTGTGGCGTGAGACGAAATAGGGTGCATGCCATATTCATCATTAGAGTCAGGTCGGAAAAGGGAGATGTACCTGGGTTTACATCGGTGGCGATGGCCATTGGCACGTGGTACTTCCTTAGTAGCTCAATCGGTGGTAACTGAGTTTCTCTCAAAAAGTAAAAAGCACCGGGTAGTAGTGTGGCTACGGTATCGGATTTCGAAAGGGCGATCACACCGTCTTCATCGAGATATTCGATATGGTCAGCCGAAAGGCCTCCGTACCGTGCAGTCAATTCAGTGCCACCAAGGTTCGATAGTTGCTCTGTGTGGCCTTTTACGTGTAAGCCATATTGTTTCGCTGTCGCAAATACTTTTTCGGTTTGATCCAAATTAAAACCGATAGACTCACAAAACACATCCACACTGGTAGCCAAGTTTTCCTCTGCGACGATTGGGATGATTTCCTGACAAATATGTTCGATGTAATCGTCTGCGCGACCTTCAAATTCAGGCGGTAAAGCATGAGCGGCAAGAAGGGTAGTTGTGATTTTGACTTTACGCTCTTGTTCTAAGGCTTTTGCAGCACGCAGCATTTTTAGTTCGTCTTTGAGCGTCAAGCCGTAGCCTGATTTTACTTCAACCGACGTAACCCCACTTGCTAACAAGCCATCTAAACGAGGCAACGCGAGCTCAATTAATTGCTCTTCAGTAGCTGCTCGAGTGGCCTTTACGCTGGAAAGGATACCGCCACCTTGCTTCGCTATTTCCTGATAAGGCACGCCGTTTAAGCGCATCTCAAATTCATTAGCGCGATTCCCCGCGTAAATTAAGTGGGTGTGGCAATCAATGAGTCCCGGCGTCAGAAGTTGACCTTGTAGGTCGATAGTTTGCGAATAGTGTTGAGGAGACAGAAGCGCTTCTATTTGAGGGGTGTCACTTCCAACTGGATGAGCACTGATAGCCGCGATTTTACCAGTTTGAATACCAACACGGGCTGGTGGCGTTGGTAAGTAACCTGCTTCACCTCGTTCCATGCTAACTAATCGGGCATTCTCAATCAGCAAATCCATTCTCTCAGTTCCTACTTTGATTTGTATCTTTAAATGTATATACAAATAAATAGGTCAAAAAGAATGCGATGACAAGCGTGATGTTGCTAAAATGTGATCAAAACGTAGTGAGAAAGGCTATTTATATGCACCTAGAGCAGAACTTTAGAGCTCAGCTTGTACTTGTTACCTGGGTGGTAGAGTAGAGCTGTACTGACCAATTTGTCTTGGCTCCATGTTCTACGATTAAGAAGAAGACAAGGTTCATTGGCCTGCATTTTCAAATCCAGTTTGATGCGATTATCGGGAACAATGGCTTCAACCGTGTGTTCAATCGCGCTCAACGGACAGTTATTAGATAGGTACTGATTAGGAGTAATTTGGGTGAAGTCTTGGTTAAGATAACTCGGGGCGTATTGGCTGTTTACCCAACGCAGTTCTAACTGAATAGGTGTGCTGTCTTCATAGTGAATGATCTCACTGTAAAACACTGTTGTACCAAGCATTACACCAAGTTTTATTGCAATGCTATCATCCGCTTTTATCGCGACTTGTTGAACTACTTTACTGCTGTATAGGCGTCCTCGGTCACTGACTTCTTCCGCTATATTGCGAATATCTAGTAATGGGGATTCTGATTTCTCACTAGGGTCACAAACGAACGTTCCCAACCTTGGGCGACGCTGTAGTTTTCCTTCATTCACCAAATCTCGTATCGCTTTGTTTACTGTCATTCGGCTTACACCGAACTGTTCAGTCAGCTCGATTTCAGTCGCAATGCGCTGTCCGACCATCCAATCTCCGGAATCAATTTTATCGAGGATAAATTGTTTGATTTGCATGTAGAGTGGCGCAGACATAATGATACCTTTTAAATTGACTATACAAATACTGCTCAATTTAAGTACAAATTGCAAATAGTTATCGACAAATACGACATTTAGATACAAATAACGGGCATTTGCTTGCTGAATGATTTGGCTGATTTGATATTTTTTGAATCGATAATGGAATCAAGCCGTATTCTTGCGGTCTATTGCTTGCAGCTTATAAGGCAATTGTGTAAACAAAGCACAACTAATAAAAACAGTCGCAAAAAAGGAAAGGCATGTTTAAGAAATTAAAAGCATCGTTGGGTATTGGATCTGCAAAAGTGGATACTATTTTGGATGAAATGAGCGTGTTTCAAGGTGCGACGCTGAAGGGACATGTTCATATCAAAGGTGGGGATGTTGAACAGCAGATCGACGCTATCACCATTAAATTGAACACAGAAATGAAAGTTGAAGTGGACGATAGCGTAAGTTATCAAACCTTCACTATCGACCAGCTCAAGGCGGTTGACCCGTTTGTGATTCAACCGAATGAAGAAAAACAAGTGCCTTTCGAGCTAAAACTGCATGATGAAACACCTATCACTGCGGTTAGCGCATTGAAGAACCAGTGTAATGTTTGGGTAGAAACCACTCTGGATATTGATTTTGCCATCGACCCACGAGATCGCGATTACATTGAAGTGAAACCACTACCAGTGGCATCTCGCGTTATTCGAGCGATTGAACAAGCTGGTTTTACTATGGTGAAAGCAGATGTCGAAAAAGGCTTCTTGCGCGGCGGCTCTTTTGCCTCCCGTTCTGGTATCTATCAAGAGCTTGAGTTTCGCAATAGCGGGTTTGTGTCTTCAAAGGAAATTGAGCTGTCTTTCATTTTGGAAGGGCAGGTGATCCACTGTTTGGCTGAAATTGACCGTTCTTTGAGCTTCTCAGGTGATCAGTATCGCTCATTCACATTGCCAATCAATGCCACTGATGCGCAAGTGGCAGCCGCAGTGGCACCAACCTTGAGTCTATAAAAACTCGCTTTCCGAGTCAGATGAAAGTAGGTACCGATATCCAATCGTGAATGCGATATCGGTACTGTTATCCATATTTCTCGCATTCTCTATCGCCATGATTTCAAGGGCAGAGTTGCCCATGAGATAGCGATATCCCATCACAATTTCATTTGACGCATCGGCAAATTCTGCTGGCCCCTCTGTGGATCCTTGATACCAGTGGTATTCAACAATAAAGTGGTGGTTTTCCCAAGGTGCATAACGATATCCGCCCGCCATTGCAGCGGTGTTGTGGCGGTAAGGTAAATCGAGAAGAGCACGATCGTCAGAACGAAAAGTCATCCCGAACATTGAATAGAAAGCGTGTGCTCCGTACAGATAAGAGTAATTGAGTTGCACGCCTTGCTCAAAGTTACTGCCTTTAAAGGTACCGTGCGCGACTTTGTTATAATAGAGGCTTCCTCCTAGCGAAAGACCATGACGTTCATTTTGCAATATTTGGTATTGAACGTACGTCGAGAGGTTGTTCGCGATGGTTTGGCCTTCGAAGCCGTCTTCCAACACGTCATATTGCGGCATTGAGATGTAAAAGCGGTTTTTATCAACTTTATCTCGCCCGTTTTGTCCAATTCCAAATAGGTCATGAAAGCTCTCTGTTAAGCCATCCAGATGATTATCTGCAGCAAATACCCAGCGATAATTGAGTTCCCATTGCCATTGAGAACTGACTTGCCACTTAGCTCCAATTTCTAATTGGTTGTGGTAATAATCCAAAGCGTATTCGTCGGTATGAGCCCAAACACTCGCTATTGTCGCCGAGCCATAAGCTTCTATGTACTCTGAAGGCAAGTTAAACCCAGAGCGGAGATGGTTGGTATGACTGACCACTTGGATTGGCGATTGAGCGTAAGATCGAAGTGGTCCGTAAAGATCGTTAGAGGCAAAAGTGGAAGCAGGCAACCAAAAAGCAAAAGCCAATATTGTAGGTTGCCATCGATTTTTCTTCATGATGAATACCTAAATATAGATTACTCAATAAATTAACTATAGTGTCACTCATTGTTTCGTGCCGCTAATTATACCAATGGTGTTTTTCGCCGAGTAGCTTATTTAGTAGTGAACTTTCAATGACAAACTGAAATCGCGCTTTGCAATCTAAATGTGAGCTAGGTACAATCGCTCTTCCGATAGCGGTCCGGTATTCGTGTTACTGAGCGACCTCTATCGCTTCTCAACTATTTATCAACAAATAGCTTCTAAATTTGAATAACATGTGTTGCTTGGTATGCAACACCACTGTAAAGGACATAGCATGCCTATTATTACTCTTCCTGACGGCAGTCAGCGTCAATTTGACAACCCAGTATCTACAATGGAAGTTGCGCAATCGATCGGTCCCGGTCTTGCAAAAGCAACGATTGCTGGTCGTGTTAACGGTAACCGCGTTGATGCGTGTGATCTAATTGAAGAAGACGCAAGCCTAGAAATCATCACAGTAAAAGATGAAGTTGACGGTCTAGAAATCGTTCGTCACTCTTGTGCTCACCTTCTTGGTCACGCTCTAAAACAGCTATACCCACAAGCTAAAATGGCGATTGGTCCTACCATCGACAATGGCTTCTACTACGACATCGACCTAGACGAGTCTCTAACGCAAGAAGATCTTGAAAAGATCGAAAAGCGCATGAAAGAACTTGCGAAAACCAAGTACGAAGTTGTTAAGAAAAAAGTAAGCTGGCAGGAAGCACGTGATACATTTGAATCACGTGGTGAACCGTACAAAGTGGAAATCCTAGACGAAAACGTATCTCGTGATGATCGTCCGGGCCTATACCACCATGAAGAATACATTGACATGTGTCGTGGTCCTCACGTTCCTAACATGGGCTTCTGTCAACACTTCACTTTATTGAATGTTGCAGGCGCTTACTGGCGTGGTAACAGCGACAACAAAATGCTTCAACGTATCTACGGTACTGCTTTCCACGATAAGAAAGCACTGAAAGCGCACCTAACTCGTCTAGAAGAAGCGGCGAAGCGTGACCACCGTAAAATCGGTAAGCAATTAGACCTATTCCACATGCAACAAGAAGCACCGGGTATGGTGTTCTGGCATCACAATGGTTGGTCTATCTTCCGTGATCTAGAAGTGTTCGTTCGTGACAAACTAAACGAATACGACTACCAAGAAGTGAAAGGCCCACTAATGATGGACCGCGTTCTTTGGGAACGTTCTGGTCACTGGGATAAATACGCAGACGCGATGTTCACAACTTCTTCTGAAAACCGTGAATACGCAATCAAACCAATGAACTGTCCTGGTCACGTTCAGATCTTTAACCAAGGTCTGAAATCGTACCGTGATCTTCCGCTACGTATGGCAGAGTTTGGCTCATGTCACCGTAACGAACCATCTGGCGCACTACACGGCATTATGCGTGTACGTGGCTTTACTCAGGATGACGCTCACATTTTCTGTACTGAGAGTCAAATCCAAGAGGAAGTAACAAGCTGTATTAAGATGGTTTACGATACGTACCAAACATTTGGTTTTGACAACATCGTAGTGAAACTGTCTACTCGTCCAGAAAAACGTGTAGGTTCAGATGAAATCTGGGATCAATCTGAAGAAGCATTGAAACAGTCTCTAGAATCAATGGAAATTCCATACGAGATTCAAGAAGGCGAGGGTGCATTCTACGGTCCTAAGATCGAGTTTACGCTATATGACTGTCTAGACCGTGCATGGCAATGTGGTACAGTTCAGCTAGACTTCAACCTACCTGGTCGCCTAGGTGCAACTTACGTAGGTGAAAACAACGAACGTCTTGTTCCGGTAATGATTCACCGTGCAATTCTAGGTTCTCTAGAACGTTTCATCGGTATCCTTATCGAAGAATATGCTGGTTTCTTCCCAACTTGGTTGGCGCCAGAACAAGCAGTTCTTATGAACATTACTGATAAACAGTCAGGTTATGTTCAAGAAATCGTACAAAAACTACAAAAAAGTGGAATTAGAGCTAAAGCGGACTTGAGAAATGAGAAGATTGGCTTTAAAATCCGCGAACATACTTTGAAGCGTGTACCGTATATGCTTGTTGTTGGTGACCAAGAAATGGAAGCTGGCGAAATTGCAGTACGTACTCGTAAAGGCAAAGATCTTGGTAAATTTAAAGTGGATGACTTCATCGCATACATCCAAGACGAGATCTCTAGCCGTAAGCTCAATCTGGAGGAATAAGCTATTAAAGGCGGAAGACGTGGCCAACAGCCGGTAAAACAAAACCCGCACCGTATCAACGGTGAAATTCGTGGTATTCGTGAAGTTCGACTAACAGGCGCTGACGGTGAATCAGTTGGTGTTGTATCGATTCAAGAAGCCATTGCAGCTGCTGAAGAAGCTGGTATGGATCTCGTTGAGATCAGCCCTAACGCCGAGCCACCAGTTTGTCGTGTGATGGACTATGGTAAGTTCCTCTTCGAGAAGAGCAAATCTGCTAAAGAGCAGAAGAAGAAGCAAAAGCAGGTCCAGATCAAGGAAGTAAAATTCCGTCCTGGAACTGATATTGGAGACTATCAGGTAAAACTACGCAACCTGACGCGTTTCCTTGAAGAAGGCAACAAAGTGAAGGTAACAATTCGCTTCCGTGGCCGAGAGATGGCACACCAAGACATCGGTGTCGACGTTCTAAACCGCTTGAAAGAAGACACTGCAGAAATTGCTGTAGTAGAAGCTTTCCCTAGCCGTATTGAAGGTCGTCAGATGATCATGGTGCTAGCCCCTAAAAAGAAGTAATTAACGGCTCATAAAGTAATTGAAACCCAGCCGTTTCCCTTTGAATAAAAGGCAACGGATGGGTTTTGTTCGCCCTAATTACATTGTTTATTAAACTACTCAATGCGGAGTTATTCATCATGCCTAAGATGAAAACCAACAAAGGTGCTGCTAAGCGTTTTAAGAAAACTGCTGGTGGTATTAAGTACAAGCACGCTACTAAACGTCACATCCTGACTAAGCGTACTACTAAGAACAAGCGTCAACTACGTCCAAATGCAATCCTTCCACGTTGTGAAGTGGCTGCAGTAATCCGTATGTTGCCATACGCTTAATTCTTTTTAGTTATCAATCGTTTAGTTTAGGAGAAGCATAATGCCTCGCGTAAAACGTGGTGTACAAGCTCGTGCACGTCATAAGAAAGTTCTAAAACAAGCTAAAGGTTACTACGGTGCACGTTCACGTGTTTACCGCGTAGCTTTCCAAGCAGTTACTAAAGCTGGTCAATACGCTTACCGTGACCGTCGCGCTAAGAAACGTCAATTCCGTCAACTATGGATTGCACGTATCAACGCGGCATCTCGTCAAAATGGTCTATCTTACAGCCGTTTCATCAACGGTCTTAAGAAAGCATCTATCGAGATCGACCGTAAGATCCTTGCGGACATCGCAGTATTCGACAAAGCTGCATTTGCAGTTCTAGTTGAAAAAGCGAAAGCTGCTCTTTAATTAGCAGTTTAGGTTTAAGGAAAGGAGAGCATTTGCTCTCCTTTTTTATTATCTGTAATTTCTCTTCTGTGCGTTTTTTTACTTGTTTGCATCACTTCTGGTTACACTCCTCTCACATTGAATACTTTCAATAAAGGTATTCACGCACAGCCACTTCTATATAACTTACTAACACTATCTTGATTTCATATTTAAAGGCTTGGTGGTAACGTACTGTATTTACTTCATAGAATTAAGGGCACGACATGATTTACACAACAACAGATACGATTCCAGGCAAGGAAATAGCAGAAGTCAGAGGAGTGGTGACGGGCAACGTTGTTCAATCTAAGCATATAGGCAGAGACCTAATGGCTGGTCTAAAAAGCATTGTTGGTGGAGAGATCCGCGGATACACCGAAATGATGACCGAAGCACGTGACATTGCTATTCAACGTATGGTCGAGCAAGCGAACCAGAAAGGCGCTGATGCGATTGTAGGAATTCGCTTTACTACAAGCTCAATTGTCGATGGTTCATCTGAAATCCTTGCTTTTGGTACCGCTGTAAAGCTCGTGGAATAGAATTGCTTTTGATTGGCGAGGCTACATCGGTTCTTCGCCTTCTTTAGACTCTCCCTCAAGTGGTTTGAGTAAGCCATAGCTTCACTCCTAAATGTTAAAAAAACTCAAATTCTAATCCTAGGGCTTTTTTGTGAGTGTGAATTTTTATTCATTTTATTGGCTGGCTTTAAGTAGGGTGAATATTCTAAAACTAGTTATGTGATCTGGTGTTATCTTCTTGTTTTAATTATCTAAGCCATACAAATTGCGATCAGGTAAACTGATTTTATTTCTTTTATTATTAAATGACTTAGATATATATAACCAAGTTCAATGTCTTTTGAGTTATGTCATTTGCGTGTTGAATGGTGTTGTTGGTATATTAATTCAAGAATTTATTATAAAAATATGAACTTATAGCTTGCTAATAAGCTCTAAATTGTTACAAATATTATAAAGCTGTAACATTGCCAAAAGGAATAGTAGATGAGAGATCTGACTCCCGAATATTTGCTAGCCGCTTTACGACAAGCGATTAAAACAAAGGGGCTAACATATCGAGAGCTATCTGAAAAAATGGGCATGCCATTGTCCACTTTTAAGAGACATTTAACCAGTACCAACCTCGCGTTAGATAAACTGCTTGAATACTGTCGTGCGATTGACTGTACATTGGATGAATTGCAAAAGTTAGCCAATCAGTTGCAAGGTGAAGATGAAGATTATTTTAGTCGAACACAAGATGAAGTGTTTTTTCAGTTCCCACATCTTTACGATTTTTATCGTGAACTGAGGATGTTGCGCGGAAAAGATGGATACACAATTTTAAAGAAGAAATACGACTTATCAGAGCAAAGCATGTCTGATTATCTGGGTGCACTAGAGTTGCTAGACCTTGTTTACGTAGATGAAAACAAAAGTATTACGTTGCACGGCCCGCTGTACTACAGCTACGCAGAAAACTCGAAGTTAAACGATAAGTACACCGAGATAATCAAAGAGCAAACAACGACACATGATAAATGCGTTCGTGTTGCTTTGGCGCGAATGAAAATTACGGAAGAACAGTTGCTGGAGCTTGAAGATCAAGTAGCGAAAACGGTGATTGATTTTCACTCGAAGAATGTTGTCGCTGAAAACTTTAATGTTTCCGACTTCACAAACGTAGTTCTACTTGCTGGGCCACATCAACCAGTGACATTCTCTGATGGAATTGTAGAAACAGAATCTCGTTTTATTGACGATATTCGCTACGCAATTGCAGCAGCAGGGGATAAACCAAGCCTTTCAATTTAATCCATTCACTTATCTCTCAGAGCCAATGGCTTGCATCTTAGGTATTGGGAAATATCGAGTTTGTAAGCTCTTGGCTTAACGTCTATCTCTCGCCTAAATCTTCAGCACATCAGTTTGTCTAGCCTTTGTTTTTGCATTTTAATGATAAAACTATAGATTTTTGTAATTTTTCGTTATGGATAAATTCATACTTGTAATGTTTGTTTTTTGATCTATTATGACGAAGTGTCAATTATGACGGTTCGTCAAAAATGGTGACGTTCCTGTTTTACATAATCGTGTTACAATTATCAGGAGTGTGTGGGTATACGGATCAAAGGATTATGTTTAACTTTCGCTGTAAAAAGGATGGTAAGCGAGACGGGTGTCGTGTCTCGTCCGGGCTAACCAAAAAGCAACAAGCGATTGCGGATAGAGAAGTTGAGCTTATTCAACTGGCTAAGTCACTCGTCCAAGAGCAGGGGTTTGCGAACCTCACTATGGATAAGCTGACCTCGGCTAGCTCTTACTCTAAGGGCACCATCTACAATCATTTTTGCAGCAAAGAAGACGTAATACTTGCGCTTTGTATCCATTCGTTAAAAAGCGAAGCGATATTTTTCGAGCGCACGGCAAACTTCGATGGCAATACTCGAGAGAAAATTATTGCGATGCATGTAGGCTATCGTATTTACGCTCGAATGGAGCCAGTGCTGTCGACTTGCGCGATTGTAGCTAAAACGCCTTGGGTGTTGGAAAAAGCATCACCTGAACGTTTGAATGAGCTGAATCGGCTAGAAGAAGAAGTGATTTCCGGTGCAGATGCGTTGGTCAATAATGCAGTAGAGTGCGGAGATCTAAAGTTTTCTCCTGCTATAGGTGCGGATGCTATTGTGTTTGCTAACTGGTCTATCGCATTTGGTTCTAACGCGCTTGCGCAAAACGCATCGAATAGTCGCTGTATACAACGAATCCAAGACCCATTTTCTGTGTTGCACAATGCGAATATGTTATTAGACGGCTTAGGTTGGGCGCCACTTTCTACAGAGTGGGACTATCGGAAAACCTGGCGTCGAGTAGAACAGGAACTCTTTAGCGAAGAGATTGCTTACTTAGAAACAGTGAACCGCTAAATCGGTTACGGAAGCCAATCCAAACGATGATTGGCTTTTTTATCACACTAAAGTGACGAATCGTCAATATTTGACTTAAAAGATGATGCTTAAGGTGAAGAACCTAGAGAGGCATTTGAAAAGTTACGTAAAAACTAGAAAACAGCGCTGGCTGATTTTTTTAGTTTTTAAATTTGACGAAACGTCACAAAGGAGAGGGTGATGCCACACCGTAAAGCTCAGCAACACCAAGGAATTGGTTTGGGGAAGATACCCACCAAATACAGTTTGCTCGTTCTACTAGCAACTATTTTCTTGATTATTGTCGCTACAATAGGAGGTAAAAACCTGTATTTCAGAGGAGATTACGACATTTTCTTTGATGGTACTAACAAGCAACTGCTTGCGTTTGATGAAATCCAAACCACGTTCGCAAAAACGGACAACCTTGCCATCGTCATCGCGCCTGAAGATGGCGACATTTTTACCCCGCAGACCTTGTCTCTTATCCAGAAAATAACAGTCGACGCTTGGCAAGTCCCATACTCGAGCCGTGTTGACTCTATCGCTAACTATCAACACACAGAAGCCTTTGACGATGATCTGTTGGTTGAAGATCTTCTGTACAGTGAATACGAACTGACCCCAGATCGAATTTCCAAGGTCAAAAGCATTGCACTCAGTGAGCCTGTTTTAAAAAGCGCATTGGTGTCAGAGAAAGGCGATGTCACCGTGGTGAATATTACTGTCCAGTTGCCCGAGATGGATAAGACCGCAGAAGTGGAGGAGGTGGTGTCGAGTATCAATGCCATGATTGACCGCTACCAACGCGCGTATCCTGACGTGACTTTTCATAAAGCGGGCATTATTGCTATGAACCACGCTTTTATGACTGCTGCGCAAGATGACAGCTCGACATTAGTGCCAACCATGCTCGTTGTGATTTTGGTCTTTTTGACTATCATGCTGCGTTCCATTCTAAGTGTGATAGCGACGCTGATTGTCATCATTGGTTCTGTGATGGCGACCATGGGCATTTCCGGTTGGGCTGGAATGTTCTTAAGCACTGCGACGGTAAATGTTCCAACGTTGATCATGACGCTTGCGGTTGCTGACTGTGTTCATGTGATTGCGACCATGCGTCAATCAATGAAAAACGGGTTCACGAAAGTGCAGTCAATCGAGCGCAGTATCGCTTTGAATTTCGTGCCTATTCTGATTACATCCGTAACAACCGCGATTGGCTTCTTGATGATGAATATGTCCGATTCTCCTGTCCTGCGAGACTTCGGTAACTTGTCTGCTTTAGGTGTTATGGTCGCCTGTTTTCTTTCCGTTACCTTGTTGCCAGCGTTGCTCAAGTTGCTGCCTATCCACGTAAAAATGGAAACGTCACAAGACCAAAAACATGTCATGGATCGCTTAGGTGACTTTGTGGTTTCGCAACGAAGAGCCTTGTTGCCACTTTCGGTTGCTGTCATTGTCGTGTGCGCGAGTCTTATCCCACTTAACAAGGTGAATGACGAATCGGTAGAGTATTTTGGTCAACGTAACGAGTTTCGTCAGGCTGCTGATTTTATGGAAGAGCGAATCAGCGGCATGACCAACATCAGCATTGCGATTAAAACCAACGAGTCTCAAGGTATTGCCGCTCCTGATTTTCTTAACACGATAGGTGAGTTTTCTAGTTGGCTACGAGGCCAGCCTGAAACAGACCATGTTGCGACATTGGCAGATGTTTATAAGCGTCTCAACAAGAACATGCATGGTGATGATGAGGCGTATTACTCGCTCCCTCAAGAGCGAGAGCTCGCAGCGCAATATCTACTGCTTTACGAAATGTCTTTGCCGTACGGCCTTGACCTCAATAATCAAATCAATGTCGATAAATCCTCGATCAAAATGGTGTTGACCGTGGCAAACCTCGGCAGTGTGGAACTGGTCGATTTAGAAAACAGAATCTATCAATGGTTTGCAGAGCATGCCCCTCAGTATCAAGTGGTTGCATCAAGCCCGTCATTAATGTTCGCCCATATTGGAGAGACGAATATGGCTAGCATGCTGTCCACTTTACCGATCACGCTTATTTTAATTTCTGCCTTGCTGATTTTTGCACTTCGCTCCGTGAGATTAGGGCTAATTAGTTTGATGCCCAATATTGCGCCAGCGGTCATTGGCTTTGGTTTGTGGGCACTGATATCGGGTGAAATCAACCTCGGCTTATCCGTTGTTGTGACATTGACGCTTGGGATTGTGGTCGATGATGCCGTTCACTTCCTTTCCAAATATCAAAGAGCGCGCCGCGAGGGGCAAACTGCAGAGCAAGCCGTTCGTTACGCCTTTCATACCGTTGGCCGCGCACTGTGGATCACTACGGTGGTTTTAGTGGCAGGTTTTTCTGTATTGGCAATGTCTAGCTTCAGGCTGAATGCGGATATGGGGCAACTCAGCGCCATTGTTATCTTCATCGCTTTGGTTGTGGACTTCTTATTCCTCCCAACCTTACTAATGCTATTCGATAAAAAAGCGTACTTACAAAAAAGTCCGTCTGATAACGCGCGCTTGAAAGCGTCGTCCACCATCACGGCAACTCAGTCATAACTCAGAATTAAAAGGAATTGAACCATGAAAAAAATGAACCACGTATTGCAAGTTTTGATGTTGTCGGCTTCGCTAGTTGCATCGCCATTCACTTATGCGAATGAAGATAAAGGGCTAGAAATTGCTCAGGAGCGAAAAGCAAGAGATGAAGGTTGGGGCGACTCTATCGCAACCATGGAGATGATTTTAAAGAACGCACAAGGTGAAAGCAGTACGCGTCTTATGCGATTGAAATCTCTCGAAGTTGAAGGGGATGGCGACAAAGGGCTGACCATTTTTGACCAGCCTCGGGATGTCACGGGCACGGCTTTTCTCAACCATTCTCATACCATTGGTGCGGATGACCAATGGTTGTATTTACCTGCCTTAAAGCGAGTAAAGCGAATTTCGTCACGTAATAAGTCGGGCCCGTTTATGGGAAGCGAGTTTGCGTATGAAGACTTGAGTTCATTTGAAATCGAAAAATACCGCTTTAACCACCTCAAGGATGAGAAGTTTAACGGGCAAGACGTATTCGTTCTAGAGCAAATCCCAACGGACAAGAACTCCGGTTATACCAAGCAGGTAGTATGGCTTGACAAGGCGCATTATCGCCCTCTCAAAATCGAGTTTTACGACCGAAAAGGCGCGTTATTGAAAACTCTAACTTTCGCTAATTATAAGCAGTACCTCGATAAATATTGGCGTGCACATACCATGGCAATGACGAATCACCAAACTGGCAAAAGTACAGAATTGAACACTAGCGATTTGCGCTTTCAAACAGGGTTGGAAGAGAACGACTTCAACAAAAACGTGCTCAAGCGAGTTAAATAAGGGAGTGGTATGAATATGGGCAAAGGAGTAAACCAACTTGGCGGAATACTCGCGATGTTGGTAACGCCCTCGCTGTTCGCATTTGAGCTTGCGGGGCAATTGAATGTGGAGCATCGACAATTTCTCTCTCAAGGGCTGCAAGGGCAGAGTAAAGGCCAAAGCTCTGTTGTAGTTCAGCCTGAACTTTACTGGGACTTCCAAAGCGGAGAGAGTAGCTTCACCTTCACACCGTTTTTTCGAGTCGATAGCCTCGATGATGAAAGAACCCACGGTGACATTAGAGAAGCGCTTTTTCTCACGTATTGGGATGATTACGAGCTTAGAGTTGGGATCAGTAAAGTGTTTTGGGGCGTCACCGAGTCCGCGCATCTGGTTGATGTTGTGAACCAAACAGATGCCGTGGAAGCGGTTGATAGCGAAGATAAACTGGGTCAGCCAATGGTACATTTTACGGCGATTAAAGATTGGGGCGCTTTTCATGCCATGGTACTTCCTTATTTTCGGGAGCGTACTTTTGCTGGTCAAGACGGACGTTTACGTACGGAGCCTGTTGTTTCTGACAACGCTATTTATGAATCGAGTAGGGAAGAGAAATACATTGATGTGGCATTTCGATATTCCAAAATGCTGGGTGATTGGGATATTGGTTTGAGCTATTTGTACGGGACCAATCGAGATCCCTATTTTCGATTCGAGCAAGGTGAACTCAAACCATATTATGCGCTGATGAGTCATGTCGGTATTGATGTTCAAGGCATTGTCGGAGATTGGTTATGGAAGCTTGAAAGTGTATATCGGGATAGTTATGACCATCATGTTGGCGTGGTGACGGGTTTCGAATATACCATCGTCGGCGCTTTTGATACGGTTTGGGATGTCGGCCTTATTGGAGAGTACCTCTATGATAGTCGGGGAAATAACGCACAGAACATCGGTCAAAATGATGTGTTTGCAGGTGTCCGCTTTGCCTTAAATGATGAGGATGGAACTGAAATTCTCACTGGGATTACGCAAGATTTGGATAACTCAGATGTTTATAACGCAAAGTTAGAAGCCTCTAGCAGAATATCGAACCATCTGAAGTGGCAAGTTGATGCGTGGTTATTTAAAAATGATACGCCGACAGATTTACTTTATTTTGCTCGAGACGACGATTTTATTGAGCTCTCTATACAGTATTATTTTTAGATTTGCTGAATTGCTTAGCGAAAATAATCCATCATGGAGATCTTTGTCATTATTTTGACTACTCAGTGAGGCGTTAGAAAACTTTTATCGTTACTATTCCCTATATTTATTGTGGTATTTCAGGTTGCGGCATGGTGACTTGATATAGACTCATTGATATTGGGAGTAGTAACGTTGAATTCATTTCGTTGGGACATCTATTTTGAAACAGGAATCGAAGATGTTGACGATCAACACCAGTATCTCGTTGAGTTTATTAATAAGTACGGCAAACTTTTGACGCGAAACACGATTTCGATAGCGGATATTCAGAGCGCGTTATTTGAACTCTCTCGTTATGCCGAATTTCACTTCAAAGAAGAGGAAAATTTAATGAGAGAAGTGGGGATTCATCACGAGCATCTCCAAAAGCATATTCAAGTACATCGCACTTTTATGGGCGATATTGTCAGCATGCAAAGTTTTATTAACGAAGATAATCGGCAATCAGCGGAGCAGTTGTTGGATTTTCTCATTCATTGGTTGGCGTACCACATTCTTGGCATCGATCAAAATATGGCGAAACAGATCAAAGCCATCGAACGAGGCGTTTCTCCTTTAGAAGCTTATCGCGAACAAGAGCAACAAGCTAACGCGTCTACCGAGCCATTACTAGAAGCACTCAATGCGCTGTTTTCTCAAGTGTCCGAACGTAATCGTGATCTCTTAAAACTCAATTTGGAATTAGAAGAAAAAGTAGAAGCAAGAACGAACCAGTTGTTAACGGCAAATAAGCAGCTGGAAGCGCTGTCATTAACGGACTCATTAACTCAACTTCCTAATCGACGCAGTGCAATCAAAACGTTGAAAAAGCTTTGGGATGACACGGAGCACAAAACACTGCCTTTGGTTTGTATCATGATTGATGCGGATTATTTTAAACAAGTCAATGACACGTGTGGGCATGAGGCCGGGGACTTGGTGTTAATCGAGCTTGCACAAGCACTTAAATATCATTTTCGTAGCGATGATATCGTGTGCAGATTGGGAGGTGATGAGTTCTTTGTTATTTGTCCAGACACAGGACTGGACGGCGGGTTACATGTTGCGGAAATGGTAAGAAAACAGGTGTCTCAAATGCTCGTTCCAACGTGTTATGAACCGTGGAGAGGTAGCATCAGTGTTGGCGTTGCAGAGCGAACAGAAAACATGAGTACGTACACCGATTTGATTCGCGCAGCCGATGAATCCGTTTATTTAGCGAAGCAAGAAGGTAAAAATAGAGTTCGGGCTGTTCAAAAGTACGTAACGCAAGAGCCGGTTTCTGTCCGACAAAACTAATCAGTGCAGAATGATTTGAATGGTGAGATTCAGCTACCAAGTTAATGCATTTCCCCCTTCTATGTTTGTAAGCTTATTTATGAAACTGGTGCTTGTTACATAAGCGCTCGCACACTGTTAAGTTCGATAACAGTGCTTTTTTTACGTTTTTGTGTTCTTTTTATTCAATAACCTCTTCTTTTCATAATTCAATTTGGCATTGGTGTCTGGTTTGGCTACTATGTACAGCTATCAAAAAACCAATCACTCCCTTATGGACACTACCAACAGGTAGATGAGGAAACGATGCAACATCTAGAAGAGATCATTGCTAGCGCGAGCACTGCAATTGAAGCTGCCGAATCGCTAGTCGCACTTGATGAAGTGCGTGTTCAGTATCTGGGTAAAAAAGGTGAGCTAACTGCTCAACTTCAAAGCCTAGGTAAACTACCACCAGAAGAGCGCCGTGAAGCTGGTCAAGAGATCAACAAAGCGAAAGGCGTAGTTCAGCAAGCTATCGCAGCTCGTAAAGACGCACTACAACGTGCAGAGCTTGAAGCGAAACTAGCAGAAGAAACAATCGACGTAACACTACCAGGTCGTCGTATTGAAAACGGTGGTTTACACCCAGTAACTCGTACTGTAGAGCGTATCGAGAAGTTCTTTGGCGAACTTGGTTTTAACACCGAAGCAGGCCCAGAGATCGAAGATGCATTCCACAACTTCGATGCGCTAAACATCGCCGCTGATCACCCAGCGCGTACTGACCACGATACTTTCTTCTTCAATCCAGATTTGATGCTTCGTACTCATACGTCAGGCGTACAGATCCGTACGATGGAAAATGGTAAACCACCATTTCGTTTCATCGCACCGGGCCGTGTATACCGTAACGACTACGACCAAACTCATACCCCAATGTTCCACCAAGTGGAAGGTATGCTGGTTGATGAGAACGTAAACTTCGCACAGCTGAAAGGCATTCTGCACGATTTCCTATGCAACTTCTTCGAAGAAGAAGTAGAAGTACGTTTCCGTCCATCTTACTTCCCATTCACTGAGCCTTCAGCAGAAGTAGACGTGAAAGGCAAAAATGGTAAATGGTTAGAAGTACTAGGCTGCGGTATGGTTCACCCGAACGTACTACGTAGCGTAGGCATCGATCCTGAAAAATACTCTGGTTTCGCATTCGGTATGGGTGTTGAGCGTCTAACAATGCTTCGTTACGGCGTGAACGACCTACGTGCGTTCTTCGAGAACGACCTTCGTTTCCTTAAACAGTTCAAGTAATCCAGAGGGTTCATCAACATGAAATTCAGCGAATCATGGCTTCGTGAGTGGGTAAACCCTGCGGTTACTACTGACGAGCTAACTCACCAAATTACAATGGCCGGCCTAGAGGTAGACGACGTTCTTCCTGTTGCTGGTTCTTTTACTGGCGTTAAAGTCGGTCACGTTGTTGAATGTGGTCAACACCCAGATGCAGACAAACTGCGCGTAACTAAAGTTGATGTTGGCGAAGAAGAGCTTCTAGACATCGTTTGTGGCGCGCACAACTGTCGCCAAGGTCTGAAAGTAGCAGTAGCAACAGTTGGTGCTGTTCTTCCTGGTGATTTCAAAATCAAAAAAGCGAAACTACGTGGCCAACCATCTCATGGCATGCTTTGTTCATTCACTGAACTAGGTATCGACGTTGAGTCAGACGGCATCATGGAGCTAGCAGAAGACGCAGTAATCGGTACCGATTTCCGTGAATTCCTAGGTCTAGACGACGTAACAGTAGACGTAGACCTAACAGCAAACCGCGCAGACTGTTTCAGCATTCGTGGTCTAGCTCGTGAAGTCGGCGTACTAAACCGCGCTGACGTGACTGAGCCATCAGTAGAAGCAGTAGCAGCTTCAATCGAAGACAAAGTGTCTATCGAAGTGAAAGCACCTGCTGCATGTCCACGTTACCTAGGTCGTGTGGTTAAGAACGTAAACGTTCAAGCTGAAACGCCACTATGGATGCAAGAGAAATTGCGTCGTTGTGGTATCCGCTCTATCGACCCTGTAGTAGACATCACTAACTACGTGCTTCTAGAGCAAGGCCAACCAATGCACGCGTTCGATCTAGCGAAGATCGAAGGTGGCATCGTAGTTCGTATGGCGGAGCAAGGTGAGAAGCTAACACTTCTTGATGGCAGCGAAGCAGAACTAAACGCAGATACATTAGTTGTAGCTGACCACAGCAAAGCACTTGCAATCGCAGGTATCTTTGGTGGTGAAGAGTCTGGTGTAACAACTGAGACTAAAGATGTTCTACTTGAGTGTGCATTCTTCGCGCCTGACCACATCCGTGGTCGTGCACGTAGCTACGGTCTGCACACTGATTCTTCAATGCGTTTCGAGCGTGGTGTGGATTACGCACTACAAGTGAGCGCTATGGAGCGTGCAACTCAGCTTCTTGTTGAAATCTGTGGCGGTGAAGTAGCTCCTGTTGTTGCAGTAGAGTCTGAAGCAGACCTACCTAAGCCAAACAAAGTTGCTCTACGTCGCACTAAACTAGACAACCTACTAGGTCACCACATCGCTGATGCTGACGTGGTAGAAATCCTAGAGCGCCTAGGTTTGACTGTTGAAGCTTCAGAAGAAGGTTGGATGGCAGTAGCGCCAACATGGCGTTTCGATATCGCTATCGAACAAGACCTGATTGAAGAAGTTGGTCGTATCTACGGTTACGACAACATTCCTAACCAACACCCAGCGGCAGCACTTAAGATGCACAACCACGTTGAAGCGGATCTTCCACTGAAACGCGTTCGTGATCTTCTTGTTGACCGTGGTTACCACGAAGCAATCACATACAGCTTCGTTGAGCCTGAGCAGCAAAAGCTAGTTGTACCTGGTGTTGAGCCTCTAGTACTTCCAAACCCAATTTCTGCAGACATGTCAGCAATGCGTCTTGGTCTTATCCAAGGTCTGCTGAACACGGTTGTTCACAACCAGAAGCGTCAACAGCCACGCGTTCGTCTATTCGAATACGGCCTACGTTTCATCCCATGTGAATCTTCAGAAAACGGCATGCGCCAAGAGCCTATGCTAGCGGGTGCTATCGCTGGTACTCGCGGTGAAGAACATTGGGATATCGAAGCTAACACGGTTGATTTCTTCGACCTTAAAGGCGACCTAGAAGCAGTTCTAGAACTGTCTGCTAACGAAAAAGCGTACTCTTTCGCTGCACTGTCACCTGAAAGCAAAAAAGCTAACCCAGCTCTTCACCCAGGTCAATCTGCGGCAATCATCGTAGATGGCAAAGAAGTGGGCGTGATCGGTACTGTTCACCCTGAGCTTGAGCGTAAGTTCGGTCTAAACGGTCGCACTATCGTATTCGAAATCGAATGGTCTGCAATCAACAGCAAAGTGATCCCAGAAGCGGTAGCGCTTTCTAAGTTCCCTTCAAACCGTCGTGATATCGCAGTAGTCGTGGACGAAGCTGTTGCATCTGGTGACATCGTTAACGCTTGTCTAGAGCAAGGTGGCGAGTTCCTTAAAGATGCGAAGCTGTTCGACGTTTACGTAGGTAAAGGCGTTGAAGAAGGTAAGAAGAGCTTAGCTATCGCTCTGACTCTACAGTCACTTGAGCGTACGCTTGAAGATGCAGACATCGCTGGTGCGGTTGATGCTATCGTTGCTCACGTATCTGAGAAGTTTGGTGCAGCTCTGCGCGACTAATTAACGCAGCGTAACAAACTTTTTAAGAGACTGAAAACCCTGCCAAGTTGGCAGGGTTTTTTTATGCCTATTCCGCACATACAACCATAGATTGTGAAACAAGATTACATAGAAAGATTGTGTCGAAAATCCAAACCTTCAGGTTTGCCTACCAACAGCAACTATGGACTCTCAAGGTTCACTTACGCCAACGACAGCGTGTAACTTAGGAGCAATGGCAACGTCAATACGCTAAAGAAGTTCCCAAACAACACCATGGATGCCACTGTCATCGGTTCGATATTCAGTCGCTCTGCAAATAGATAATTCATGACCGCAGGAGGTAGCATGGTGAACAGCACCATCATTTGTAGTTGCATGGTTGGTAAAGGAATAAACCAATAAATGATTGCAAACGCGATTGCGCCAGTCGTTAACGATTGAACGGTACACAAAACGCCAACTTTTAATCCATCCAGTCTTAGATTGCACATTTGTGAACCAAGAGAAAGCAGCATTACCGGAACAGCGGCTTGCCCTAGTAGTGCTGTTGCTTCATACAACGGTGTCCACGCGCCAATACCTGATAAGTTCAAACATAATGCGAGCGATGCCGATAAGAAAATTGGCATCTTCATGATTTGTTTCAATGGATTACCGTTACTTAACAACATCACACCTACGCTGATATGTAAGCAAGCTGATACTACAAACAGCAGTACAGCAGAAGAAAGGGCAACTTCGCCAAATGTATAAGTGAACAACGGTATCGCAAGGTTCCCGCTATTTCGAAACATATGAGGTGGAGCCCAAGCTTTAAATGTTAGCCCGGTGATTTTACAAATCGGAATCATGAGTAACCCCGGAATTAAAACCGCGATGATGGCGGCTAAGAGCAGGGGACCTTGTTCAGAGTCGAGCGGCATGCTCACTAATGAGGAAAACACTAGAGCTGGCGTGAATACATCGATATTAATTCGATTTATAGGGCGAAAATCAGGTTTGATATAGCGCCCGACAAGATAGCCCACACCGACAAGAGCGAACACAGGAAAAAGAATATTAATGATCTGATTAATCATGGTCGCCTTAGTGTATATGAGGTAGATGTGCGCTTAGTTGGTTAATCAACTAAGTGGTAATCACAGTATCAAACCTTCATGCATTGCGTCATGGTGAAACAATGAGAACCGTGGATTAAATCAAGCTTTCTCAAAGCACATTAGCTATATGGAGTGGTCGTACCTTTGAACTAATTGTTACGTATCAAGTTACATACAAATCACTGAAATACCGACAAGTTTTATGTCATGTGTCTGTAAAATAGCCAATCTCTGATATTTTTATTAAATAGTGATTAATGTTGTTTTGTTATTATTGTTTAGTCATATTGACTGGATATTTTTTGTAATTAAGCATTCACTAAACAAAAAATATTGAAATGTCGCTATTTAACAATAATTTATACATCGGCATTCCTTTTATTCGCAAAGAAAAAAGTTGGCGAAAATCATAAGCTTGTCATACACTTCCTGATGTAACCCCGATATGTTGTTGAATTGGTAGGGTAAAACTGCTCTGGCGCTACACTAGGTAGCATTGTTTAACATAGCTTTGAGGAAAGTTTTATGGCGCTCACAAAAGCCGAATTGGCAGAAAACCTGTTTGATAAATTAGGATTTAGTAAACGGGACGCCAAGGAAACGGTGGAAGTGTTCTTTGAAGAGATTCGTAAGGCACTGGAAAGTGGCGAACAGGTAAAACTGTCAGGTTTTGGTAACTTTGATCTTCGTGACAAGAATGAACGACCTGGTCGTAACCCGAAAACCGGTGAAGATATTCCAATTACTGCTCGACGTGTAGTTACGTTTCGCCCGGGCCAGAAGTTAAAAGCTCGTGTAGAAAATCTAAAAAAAGAACAGTAAAACCAATCAAATAGATCACGCTTAGTCGTGGTCTTTTGTTATGTATGAAATTTGATGTTTTCATACAAACGAAAACCACCGCATTGCGGTGGTTTTGTTGTTTCTCAGGCTGCGTTTTTGTTTATGCCGCTTCTAAATGCGTCGTTAAGTAAGGCTGCCAAGCTTGTTGGTATAAGTTTTTCGCTTGGCTACGCATATTCTTAATGGAAGCCATTTCAATCTCGCTTAGATTTCGCTTTTCCATTGATGCTTGACGTTCAAGCTTTTGAATTTGCTCATACAGGTCGTGTTCAGGACCATTTTTTACATCCGCAATCGCTTTTAAGTGCAGCTGTACTTCTGCAATCAAATTCGTTTTTGGCAAACGGACTAACAAGTTCAGATCACGGTAGCCAGAAGGGCCAGGTTTCTTAAAGCGGTTTTTGACTTTAACGATAGTTGTTTCGCGCTCTAGCGTTTCGTAAATAGAGACCAAACTTGCCACATCTTCCGCCACAATAGTCGCACGAGCTAAGTCGGTAATGCGTTCTACTTGGCCATCCAGTTCATGTGAGATTTTTTCTTCGGCGCGATGTTTAGATTTTACGCCAGCGAAATATGGCTGAGCATCGTTGAGTAGGGCGGTACTTTTACAAATGGTTTCAAGCTCGAATTGGGCTTGATGCGCTTTGCTGTAAAGAATATCGAAATCTGAATAAGGCTGGGTTGGACGAGAGTCGATGGATTGGATTCCATACAAGCCGCTAAGGCTGTGTTTAAATAGTTTAGAACAAACCTCGTTTTGACTAGGGGAACGATTTTGTTCATTACTTGGGGCATTAGGAAGTGCGGCGAATGCCGGCGCACGGCTTAGTACCAAAAGCATCAATGCTGTAGTACGTAGAAATAAGCTCATTCACTCTCCTTAACTTGCTTGCACTTAGAAAATGGGAACGTAAAAGTCGCTAAGACTGGGCAAATTAGGTACTAACTTATTTATGGGGACTTTCCGAAAGATCCCAAGGCTAAAAATTAACCTCTTGGAGGAATCGTGCGTTAGATCACCATTTCTCTTTTCTTTATTCTGCTTAGAGAATAAAGAGTTTGTTCTCCAAGGAACGATGACATCCTATCATCGCAGTATTAACCAAAGATGAACGGCATAGACAAATTTAAAAAAATCATTAGTCTTACCCCACAAAACGAAAATCAGCCAACAAGTAGAAAGTAAGAATGAGAGATCAAGAATTTTGGCACAGTAAGTGGGCCAGTAATCAAATCGGTTTTCATTTGGAAGATGTGAACCCTCTATTGCCAGCGTACTGGCACCATGCGAATCCGAAACGTGAAGATAAAGTCTTGGTTCCTTTGTGTGGTAAGTCTGAAGATCTCGTTTGGTTAGCAACGAAACATGATTCTGTGGAAGGGGTTGAGCTGAGCCAAATAGCGGTGCGTTCTTTCTTTGCTGAACACTTTTATACACCAACTGTGACCCCAATTAGTGGTATGCACGAGTTGTATCAGTTTGATGAACTGTCGATTTATACTGGTGATTTCTTTACGGCTCCGGTTTCTCAAGCCGATATTGTTTATGATCGCGCTGCGTTGGTGGCTTTGCCGCAAGATATGCGAGAAGAGTACGTAGTGCGCTTGAAGCAGCTTTTGAATCCGGGCGGTCGTATTTTGCTTGTGACATTGAACTATCCGCAAGAGGAAATGGCTGGTCCTCCATTTAGTGTGCCATTGGAAGAAATTCAACAGTTGTTTGCAGGCTACAAGGTAACATGCTTAAACGTCGATCAAGCTGATGAACATCATCCAAAGATCGCGAAGAAGGGTTTAAGCCGCTTCTCTGAAGAAGTGTACTTAATTGAAGCTCAGTAAGACGATTTCCGTACTAGTGAGTTTATGAATAGAACTCGCAAATAAAAGAAAAGCGCAGCGATATAAAGCTGCGCTTTTTTTGATTGTTGAGAACTCAAAGATTAGTAAACGATTTTTACTTTCTTTGCGTTTTCGACCGCGTCTTGAACAGACTCTTCAATAGTTTTACGGCGAGTTAACACGACACCCAAACGACGACGACCATCGATTTCTGGTTTGCCAAATAAGCGCACTTGAGTTTGAGGTTGCGCTAAAGCCTTCGCAAGGTTGTCGAAACGAATGTCCGTTGATGTGCCTTGACCTAGGATCACCGCTGATGCAGAAGGGCCATACTGAACGATTTTGTTAATCGGCATTCCAGTAAATGCGCGAACATGAAGAGCAAACTCGGACATCTCTTGAGAGATCATCGTAACCATGCCAGTGTCATGCGGACGAGGAGACACTTCATTGAAAATAACCTTGTCACCTTTAACAAAGAGCTCTACGCCGAAAATACCGTACCCACCTAAAGCGTTTACGACTTTCTCTGCCGTGTACTCTGCTGCTTTGATTGCATTTTCCGACATTGCTTGTGGCTGCCATGATTCACGGTAATCACCATCTTCTTGACGGTGGCCAATTGGCGCACAGAAGTGAACACCGTCCACTGCTCTAACGGTCAACAAAGTAATCTCGTAATCAAAATCGATAAAGCCTTCAACGATGACTCGACCTGCGCCAGTTCGGCCGCCTTCTTGTGCGTAGTCCCATGCTTTTTCAATATCGTCTTCCGTTTTGATGACACTCTGTCCCTTGCCAGATGAACTCATGACAGGTTTGACCACACATGGGATACCTACGTGCTCTACTGCGGCTTTAAAGTCATCGTAGTTGTCTGCAAATCGGTAAGGGGAGGTGGATAGGTCTAGTTCTTCTGCGGCTAAGCGACGAATCCCTTCACGGTTCATTGTGAGCTTGGTCGCTTTCGCAGTTGGCACAACATTCAGGCCTTTCTCTTCAAGCTCGACAAGTTTGTCGGTCGCGATAGCTTCTATTTCTGGAACAACGTAAGCTGGCTGCTCTTTGTTTATGATCTCTTCTAGAGCCTTACCATCCAACATATCGAGCACGTAGCTACGATGAGCGACTTGCATCGCAGGTGCGTCTGCATAACGGTCACAAGCAATCACTTCTAGACCTAGTCGTTGGCATTCAATTGCCACTTCTTTACCAAGCTCACCAGAGCCTAATAGTAATACACGGGTAGCATTTGCGCTGGTTGCAGTACCGAACATAGTGTTCCCTTACAAAATAAAGTGATGAGACAGAAATTGCAGGGGATCATACTGATTTTTCATTGCGAAGCAAACGTTTGCTTGTGGTTTTTTGTCAATAAAAAAGCTCTACATGTTGTAGAGCTTTTAATGACATATTAGTGAATTTTATACGTTAACAAAACTGACGGGAATGTCTGGGTTTAGCGCTTCTAACGTAGACTGTGTGTCTGCTAGGTGACTGATTTTACCCTCAGAGTTTTCAACTAGAGCGGCAGCCTTAATGCTGTCGAAGGTTTCGCCTGCCAACAACACTTGAATCAGTGCTACTTGCAGCGGTGGAAGGCTTGGGTTAAATGCGGCGTTTTCTGCATAAGCACCTTTAAACACACGACCGTTCGCGAGCTCTAATGCCAAACCACTGAGGTTATTGGTATACGGCGCATGGCTCATGTTCATCGCTTCGACTGCTTGTTGAATCAATGCGTCTTCATCATCACACACAAATTGGTGTTTTACTTCGGCCATCAAACCAGATTCAATACCAAGGTCTGCTGGACCAAAAGCTTCTGGTAAGTATTCATGTAATGACTTTTCGTCGCGCTCAGGTAGTTGAACTTTCAACTCTTTAGCAGTCGACAGTTCGTTCATGAACTGGCGGCAGTGACCACAAGGGCTAAAGTTGATGGTGATGTCTTTGACACCGTGTTCGCCTTTCATCCAAGCGTGGCTAATTGCAGATTGTTCTGCGTGAACAGTTTGGCCTAACTGAACACCAAAGAACTCCATGTTTGCACCAAAGTACAGACGGCCAGACAAGCCGCGAACAATTGCACCAACATAGAACTCAGAAATAGGAGCGTAAGAATATGCAGCGGCAAAAGGAAGTAGAGCAACACGCAGCTCTTTATCTGATAGGCTGGTAGCTGAAAGCAATTGCTCAAACTGCTGCGCTGAAAGAGTAGCATCAAAATCGTCGGCTAGGACGATAGGAGCAAGTTGTTTTGAAAGTGCTTCAGGAGCGCTTGCTAGCGCCTGTTCAATGCGACTTTTCATGTTGAATCCTTGTTATTGCATGGACAGTTATTCTATGCAAAGGAGAGAAATGTTCCGTGCTTTGGATCACGTTAAATAATGCAATTGATATTTCTGTTACATAATTAGAGTGAGCTCACACATGTATTCGATTGCAATCGTGTTGAGCGTTAACTTCGTCTCATAAATAACTATATCAATGGATATTCATATACCCAAGTAATGAAAATATGCTAGCAGCGAAAGATAGTGTTTAGTTATGAATCTTGTTAGGACACGTTAGATGGGAAGTGTGCTTTGTAGCGAAAAGCGTTTTCAACGGCGCACTACGATGAGAAAAGGGAAGTGACGGCCTGTCGGAAGGAGGACAGACCGTCACAATGACTTATTGATATAGCCAGACTGCTAAACCAAAAAAGCTCGGAGCTAGAATGGAGGTGATGATGCCGCATAGCACCAACGCTAACGATGAAAATGCAGCGTCGCCAGGTTGTTTCTCTGCGCAAGTCGCAGTACCAAGCGCGTGCGATACTGTGCCCATCGTCAAACCACGAGCAATTGGATGCTTAATGCCGATTAGGTTGTAGATTGGGTACGCCAAAATAGCGCCAAGAAGACCTACGATCAGTACTAAGATTGCAGCGACTGCCGCTTCGCCACCAAGGTGGCTTGAGATTTCCATTGCAATCGGAGTGGTCACTGACTTACCTACTAGGCTCGCGATTAAACTGATGTCAGCTTTAAATGCAACGGCGATGAGGGTTGTGGTTGCCATTGACATAATACTACCGAGCGTACAAGCAAACGTTATGATTCGCCAGTTGGCTTTGATTTGAGGGAGTTGCTCGTACAAAGGGTAAGCCAACGCTACAACCGCTGGTTGTAGTAAAAAGCTGATGCCTTCGTTGTCGGCGTAGTATGTCTCAAACGGTACATTGAGGTACGTTAATAAAGGAATCAGTACTGCAATACTGATCAACAAAGGGTTTGCAAGTGGGCTGTTGATCTTAATTGCGATTTGGCGAGCAATCAGGAAAACGACAATAGTGACAATTAACCACATATTAATGTTTCTCCTTTAGCAAGTAGTCCAGTAGCCAAGCAAGGCTGACCAAGACAATGAGTGAACCACCGACTGCACTAGCTATGATTGGCAATGCATTCTCAAGTAGCATATCGAAGTGCTGCATGAGTCCCACACTGATTGGGACAAATAGTAAGATCATGTAGCGAATGAATAGCGTTGCGCCCGGTTTTACCCAATCCACTTTGACAAGGCCAAGTGTCATGGAGAAAAACAGTACAAGCATACCGATGACACTTCCGGGAACAGAAACGCCAGTGAATTTTTGAATAGTAATTCCGATTCCAAGTGCTCCCATGATGAGTAAGAGGGAGATGAGCAGTTGGATCAGTTGTAAGAATCGATCTTTTATCATTTTGACAGCATATAAACGACAAGCACACCATAAGGTGCGCTTGGATAAGTAGAAATTAGGAGGCTAGGCTCTCTACATAACGGTAAACGGATTTTAATATTGCAATCTTCTTTTCGTCACTTTCATGTTCGTGAACTAAGTTTTCTAAATTCAGCATATACTCTTCGATTTGGCTTTCAAATACCTCTCGGCAATGAAGTGCCCAGCGTCGTTGCTCTTGCTCATCGAGAGTGCTTGGGAAGTTACGAGCACGGTATCTGAATAGCAGCGGTTTGATGCGTTTATCGTCAAACTCGATATCTAAGGCAGCAAGATTGTTTGGATCGGTTTCGCGGATAATATCCATCGCTGCACGGTCGGCTGGAGAGAAGAAGCCATCGTAAAGTTGAGTGTCCACATCATCGCTTTTTTCAAATTGACGCTCGATAGAGAACAAGCCGATTAGTTTTTCTCTAATCTCAGGGTGCTGGCGAAGTAGTGCCAAATTATCGAGACACTTCTGACGATCAATGCAGATGTTTTCTGCGTTTTCCGCCGTCAACGTTTTCGCTGGTGCTAAAATAGGGCACTTATTGAGGTGAACCAGTTTCACCGGTACGGGTAGTAGGTCGCCGAGGTCTTCACGCTTGGTGTAGAGACGTTCGTGCAACTCTTCGGTTGAAAGTTCAAGAATTGGCTGCGGATCTTTGGCTAAATCAATCGTAATAACCGCGTTGTTATTCGTTGGATGCCACGCGACAGGCACAATCCAGCTGGTGTATTGGCATTCGCGACCTAACATGCCTGAGACATGCATCAGCGGTGTCATGTTTACAATATCAACCAGTTCATTCAGCTTACGTTTGTGGCGCATAGAGAAGAAGTAATCGAACAGTTTTGGCTGCGCGGCTTTGACTTTCTTAGCCATCTCAATCGTTGCGATAACGTCAGCCATCGCGTCGTGCGCATTACTGTGCTCAATGCCATTTTTAACCGATAAATGTTCTAACTTGAAACTGGTGAAGCCGTCTTCATTCTCTGGCCATTCTACGCCTTCAGGACGCAACGCATGGCATGCACGCAATACATCGAGCAAATCCCAACGCGAGTTGCCGTTTTGCCAGCTCCACGCGTATGGGTCGATAAAGTTGCGATAACAGGTGTAACGCGTCACTTCGTCATCAAAACGAATGCTGTTGTAGCCTAGGCTGGTGGTTTTGGGTTTCGATAACTCGGCGTGAATCTTAGCAATGAACTCAGGCTCGGATAGACCTTCTTGCATCGCCTTTTGCGGCGTAATACCCGTAATTAATGCAGCTTCCGGAGAAGGTAGATAATCAGCAGGAAGCTGGCAGTACATCACCAGAGGTTCGCCGATGATATTGAAGTTTTCATCTGTGCGAACACCAGCAAATTGGCTTGGACGATCTTTCGCGGGATTTGTACCCCAAGTCTCGTAGTCAAAGAAGAAAAAAGTGGGCTGATTATCTTGGTGCATTCTGCTTACCGTTTACGGAACCGATAAGAGTATTAGACCATTCAACGCCTTGACTAGCAACGAAAGATGCAAGGTGAAGTTGTGAAAATGAAAAAGCCGATGGCGAACCATCGGCTTGAAGTTTTGCATTTGTCTGCTTAGGCAGCAAATAAGGATTAGGCTTTCGTTTCTTCAAGAGCCGTTTCAGCTTCTGAGGACTTCAACACTCGGCTTGCAATGGTGCCTGCCGTCATTGAGCCAGAAACGTTCAGCGCAGTACGAGCCATATCAATCAGAGGTTCAATTGAGATCAAAAGTGCAGCGATCGTTACAGGCAAGCCCATTGCTGGAAGAACAATCAATGCCGCAAATGTTGCACCGCCACCAACGCCCGCAATACCAAACGAGCTGATAGTAATGATCGCAATCAGAGAAAGAATGAAGTTTACGTCTAGTGGGTTAATACCCATTGTTGGGGCTACCATCACCGCTAGCATCGCAGGGTAGATACCCGCACAGCCATTCTGACCAATTGTTGCACCGAAAGAAGCAGATAGGTTCGCGATCGCTGGTGGCACATTGAGCTTGGTCACTTGCGCTTCAATATTCAATGGGATGGTTGCCGCCGAACTGCGAGAAGTGAACGCAAACGTCAATACAGGCCAAATTTTCTTGAAGTATTCAACAGGGCTAACGCCAACGAATGAAACCAAAATGCCGTGCACAACAAACATCAAACCAATAGCGACGTATGACGCGACGATAAAACCAAGTAGGTTTAGGATGTCGGATGCATTTGAGGTTGCAACCACTTTCGCCATCAATGCAGCAATACCGTAAGGTGTAAGCGCCATGATCATTTTTACTAAGCGCATAACGATAGATTGAGCCGCTTCAACAAACGTGCGAATTGGTGATTCCAATTCCTCTTTTTCCATCATTACTTTGCGAGCTGCAATACCAGTTAGTACACCAAAAATGACAACAGCAATGATTGAGGTTGAGCGTGCTCCCGTTAAGTCTGCAAATGGGTTTGTCGGAATAAAGCTTACTAGCATTTGTGGAATTGTTAGATCGCTTACTGTACCCGCTCGGCTTTCAAGAACCGCAATTCGAGCCGTTTCACGAGCGCCTTCAGTTAGCCCTTCCGCTGACAGACCAAACGCAGAAGTAACAAGAATACCGATCAAAGCCGAAATTGCTGTGGTGACTAGCAACACAGAAATCGTCAGACCAGAGATTTTGCCAAGTGAGCCACCTTTCTCCAGTTTTACTACCGCAGAAATCATCGAAACCAACACAAGTGGCATGATCACCATTTTTAGCAAGCCGACATAGCCGCTACCAACAATACCAACCCATTCTAGTGTTTTCGAAATGACGTCGCTGCCTTCACCGTGAATAAGCTGAAGAGCCAAGCCAAAAAGAGAGCCAGTAACAAGACCAATTAAAACGAGACGAGAAAGGGTGTTCTGTTTTTGTTGCTGGGTAAAAAGAAAGAATAATATGCCTATAAACACGGCAAGAGAGGCTATCACTGCAAAATCCATAATCTGACCTTATCAATCTGGCGTGAAACGCCGACTGTTTTTTATACGGGGTTATATACTGATGCCGTAAGATAACGCTCAGGATATAACTTTAAAAATGACAAACAGGTATTAGATAGATCTAAAATGAATATAAAAATGAGAGATAAATCTCGTGAACTTACTGTTTAGCGTGATTTTTAAGCAAAATGACTAGTCATAATGATGCAGTAGGTCGAGCATTTCTTTTCTTTGTAGATAAACAACCGAATTTTCCTGATAACTGTAAACTTGATAAATCATCGCTTTGGCCACTTCTTCGGCTTTAATCGGCAGAAAGTTAGACAATTTCCCTATCATAAGTGGGCGAATGACTTTGAATAAAGCTTGAACAAGCTTTTCATCACTTCGCGGGTGATCGCGTTCACCAACTAAAGGGCCTGGACGCACAAACACCACTTCATCAAATCCCATTTTTTCAATGTTCTGCTCCATTTGTCCTTTGCAAGCAAGGTAGTGAGAAGGAGAGGAACGGTTGGCACCTAAACTAGACACCACCGCAAGGCGTTTTACGCCGACCATTTTCATTTGCTGTGCGACCGAAGTGACCAGTTCGACATCGACTTTACGTAGGTTTTCTTTACTGCCAGCTTGCTTGAGAGTCGTGCCCAAACAAATGAAACCTATATCGGGCGTTGTTTGATTTTCATTCCATTGATGAATAGTGAGCTCTGCATCAATGATTGGAATGATCTTGTTTGTTGGGTCATAAATGTCTTTAAGTGGGCGTCTGGAGAGGGAGTACAAATGAGAAATACCTGACTGAGCAATGAGGTTTTCGACCACTTTGCTGCCGACTAACCCAGTTGCGCCAGCGATGATTACGCAAGTGTTAACATCGTTTGTCATTGTATGCTTCCTCTTTAGAGAACAGGTGCTTAGGCATTAGTAGCTTATGCCAACACGCTGAAAGAGCAAGAATAAGCCGCAACTCGCCATCAAATTTGTGCAGTGGCGAGCTCGATATCGCATGTTAAAAAAAGACCCGTTATTTACGGGTCTTAGGCTCAGGAGAGTGATAAGGGAATTGAGCGCCGGGTTTTGCGCTGCGGTTTGGGCTTGCTTCTCTTAGCAGGGCGACGACTTTGATTGGCAAACATAATTCTCTCTCCATTTTATTGGGACAAGTTAATTCAAGCATTTGTTGTGCCAATCGTTGAGTTTATTAGGTGTTAGACATGTTATAAATGCTTGGTTTTAGTCACTTTGGTTTGTTTTTTGGTTATAGATTTCAATGATTTGCTTGGTTGTATGGGCTTGGTTTTTTGTGCTGGATACCCAGGTGATATGTATTCGTATCAATTTTCTATTTATGTAAAAACAGCCACCTAGAATCATATTATTGTCAATATGACAGTCAGAATGCTAAAAACATCAGCAAAAAGAGAAAATCAGATGAAATAGAATGAAAGAGGCGTACACTTATTCTCTCATTCGTCGTCAGCCTTTTATCTTGTCTCGTCGTAATGCATACGCAACTGTAGACAACGTTTCTATCGAACGAACACCAATTACTTGAAGGAATACCAAACATGGATTGCTCTTTTTCCGTAGATATTCAAACGCGCATTGATAACAAAACCAAACCCTTAGGTGCTTTAGGGTTGCTAGAAAAAGTCGCATTGCAGTTAGCGTTGATTCAAAGCCAAGATCAAGCACAAGCCGTAGAAGAGATTGTTATTCGCAAGCCAACGATGTTGGTGTTTTCTGGCGACCATGGTGTTGCGAAAGAAGGCATTAGCATCGCACCGAGTGAAGTTACCCAGCAAATGGTTGCGAACTTCCTTGCTGGAGGTGCGGCAATTAACTGCTTTTGCGATGTAAACCAAATCGAATTCAAAGTGATTGACTGCGGTATGCTTGCGCCAATCGAAGTCATGGTTCCTGAGTTTAAATCTCATCCGAATTTAATTGAGCAGCGTTTAGGAAATGGCACTGCCAATTTTTCAAAGCAAGCGGCGATGTCTTCTGAACAAGTAGCGCTTGGTTTGGAATATGGTGCAAGAGTGGCGCAAAGCACCATCTATTCAGGATCTAACTTACTGATGTTTGGCGAGATGGGCATTGGAAATACCAGCTCGGCTTCCGCATTATTGGCTGCACTCAGCCCGCTTGAGGTAAACCACTGTGTTGGTCTTGGTACGGGCATCAACTCAGAGCAGTTGAGCCGAAAGTTAAAGTTGGTTGCTCAAGGGGTAAGTCGTTGTCGAGGTCTAGACGCCAAAGCCGTATTATCGCAAATTGGTGGATTTGAAATCGTACAGATGGTCGGGGCGTTCCTTGAGGCGAAGCGTTTGAAAACGCCAGTGCTTGTCGATGGTTTTATTGTCTCTGTCGCGGCGTATGTTGCCACGTTACTAGACGAAGAAACACGTGACTACATGCTGTTTGCACATCGTTCAGAAGAAAACGGACACAAGTTTGTGTTGGAGTCATTAAAAGCCGAACCTTTGCTGGATTTAGGGCTCCGCCTCGGTGAAGGAACAGGTGCTGCGTTGGCATTGCCGCTATTGAAGGCCGCTGCACAGTTCTATAATAAAATGGCCAGTTTTGAGAGTGCGGGAGTAACGGTTTAGTGTCTGAGTCAAAAAGTTCAAGACAAGCAACGCTACGTTATCAAATGGAGCTATTCCTCTTGGCTGTGAGCTTTTTTAGCCGCTTGCCTGTACCGAGTGACTTACCTTACAGCGAAGAGCGTATGAACCAAGCCGGGCGATATTTTGCCTTGGTTGGTGTGATTCTTGGTGTGCTTTGCGCGCTTGTGTTCTACTTCACTCAACTTATTTTCCCTGATTCCGTTGCTCTTGTATTAACGATGGCGTTCAGCCTGTTGCTCACCGGTGCTTTTCACGAAGATGGTTTGACTGATATGGCGGATGGCATTGGCGGCGGTATGACGGTTGAGCGTCGTCTTTCTATCATGAAGGACAGCCGCATCGGGACTTATGGCGCCGCAACATTAGTGATGGCATTGTTGGCGAAGTTTGTCCTTTGGAGCGAGTTGGTGCATTTGCCTGATTTTTGGCTCGTTATTGTTGTGGCCTACACCACGAGTCGTGCCCTCGCTGCAACGCTAATTTACGACATGCCTTATGTGAGTGACAGTGACACCTCAAAAAGCAAGCCGCTTGCGAACAAGCAGTCCTCGTCTGAAGTTGCCATTTTGCTGTTTACTGCGGGCGTGGCTTCGCTCTTTCTCGGAGTAATGCAGACATCATTTATCGTCATCGTTTTGTTTGCATTTCGATTTGCATTCAAACGTTGGCTGACTAAGCGCATTGGCGGTTTTACTGGCGATTGCTTAGGTGCAGCGCAGCAGCTTTCTGAACTCTTGGTTTACCTTACTCTAATCGCGTTTTATCAAAATATATGAAGCAGTTAATTCTCGGTGGTGCTCGTTCAGGAAAATCGAAACTTGCTGAACAAACCGCAAGACAGTTGTCCGAAAAGCAGAATAAGTCATTACATTATGTCGCTACTGCGTTGCCATTTGATGATGAGATGCGAGAGCGGATTAAGCATCATCAAGCTCAACGTGGGGAAGGGTGGCATGAACACGAATGCCACCTTCGACTTCCTGATTTACTTGCTCATTTTGATGCTAATGACGTTGTATTGGTTGATTGCTTAACGCTGTGGCTGAACAACTGGATTTTTGAGCTAGGTGAAGCCTGCAGTAACGAGTCATTAGAACAAGAGATAGAAAAGCTCACTCAAGCGGTTGAAAATTCTCGCGCGACACTGATTTTTGTCTCTAACGAGGTGGGAATGGGCATCGTGCCGCTGGGTGCTGTGAGCCGCTATTTTGTTGATAATGCAGGGCGCATGAATCAACAGCTTGCTCAAGTATGCTCTCGAGTTACGTTTGTTGCGGCAGGGTTGCCATTGGTTCTTAAAGAATAGGATACGAAGGTAATGAAAACGCTCAATATCTATCTTATGCGTCATGGAAAAGTAGACGCCGCGCCTGGCTTACATGGTCAGACTGATCTCAAAGTGAAAGAGGCCGAGCAGCAGCGAATCGCCATGGCTTGGAAAACCAAAGGATACGACGTAGCGGGGATAATATCGTCGCCGCTTTCTCGTTGTCACGATTTGGCGCAAGTATTAGCTGAGCAACAATTGTTGCCTATGACCACCGAAGACGATCTGCAAGAAATGGACTTTGGTGACTTCGACGGCATGCCATTTGATTTGCTTACTGAACATTGGAAAAAACTCGATGCCTTTTGGCAATCACCCGCTCACCATTCGTTGCCTAATGCCGAGAGCTTAAGCACATTTTCTCAGCGCGTTAGTCGCGCTTGGTCTCAAATCATTAACGATATCAATGACAACTTGTTAATTGTCACGCATGGTGGCGTAATTCGAATAGTTCTCGCTCATGTTTTGGGCGTGGATTGGCGCAATCCTCAATGGTATTCGACATTGGCGATAGGAAATGCCTCAGTCACTCATATAACAATTACTATTGATGACCAAATTTACGCCTCAGTTCGTTCAATAGGCGTGCCTCTTGTAGAAGATTAAAATCAGGCGCTGTTGGCCTTCAACGTGAAACAAATCAAGGAAGAAAAGCAGCCCTAGTCATGGAAGAAATCGGCTTTCTAAATCCTATTTTGTTAGGAGGAAGAGGAAAGACCGATTCGATTACATCAAAAGGAACTCTAAAAAATGACCACTCCTAGTTGGGACTTATCCATCGTTTACAACGACCTTGCCGACCCTCGAATTCAAGACGATATCGCACTTGTTGAGCAATGTATTGACCTGCTGAATAAGCAATCGCAAGATTGTGAAAATGTGGAAGTGATGCAAAATGCCATTCTGACCAACGAAGCAGCAAGTCGCTTGGCGGGCACGGTCTACAACTTCGCCAATTGCTACTCCTCAGTGAACGCTACTAACGCCGAAGCGAAAGCGCTTTCTGGTCGTATGATGCGTATTTTCTCTGAATTGTCTCAAGCGTTTAGTGCTTTTGAACTTACCTTAACGCATGCAGATGATGAGTTCATTGCTCGCGTTCTCGATCACGAAAATCCAGACATCAGCGGTCAAGCTTTCTCTATTATGGAGTCGAGAAAACTGGCAGATACACGCTTGAGTATGGAAGAAGAAAAGCTTTTAGCTGCGATGAGTGTGGACGGAAAATCCGCGTGGGGCAATTTGTACGACAACTTGACGGGTTCGTTAAAGGTTACGTTAGACCATGCTGATGGCACTACTGAAGAGCTCGGTTTCTCCCAAGCTGCAAGTATCCTTTACGGTTCAGAGTTTGACCGCCAAGAAGCGGCATGGCGTGGCGTCCAAAAAGCAATGGAAACGCACCAAGAGTCTTTCGCCGCGATTTTAAATGCACTTGCAGGCTGGCGTTTAACTGAAAACAAAAAGCGCTCGACTAAGCGAGAGGTACACTTTTTAGATCCAAGTTTGTACGGTAGCCGCATTCAATCTGAAACCTTGGCTGCCATGATGAAAGTGGCGAAGGACAGTCGTGATATTGGTCAAAAAGCCGGTAAATTGATGGCGCAAGTGCACGGTTTGGATGAGATGAAACCGTGGAACCACCTTGCTGCAATGCCTGCATTAAGCGGTGATGCTAAAGTCTACGATTTCAATGAAGCAATCGATGTGATTTGCGAAGCGTTTGAAACCGTCAACCCAGAGATGTCTGAGTTTGTGCGTTTAATGGTTCAAAACGGTTGGATAGATGCGGCGCCAAATGCCAATAAACGTTTGGGGGCGTACTGCACTAAGCTACCAGCCACGCGCACACCGTTGGTATTCATGACGTGGAGTGGTAGCCGTTCTGATTTGATGACATTGGCTCACGAACTTGGTCATGCCTTCCATAACTGGGTTATTCGAGATCTGCCGCTTTGCCAAACTTACTACCCAATGACACTGGCAGAAACCGCTTCTATTTTTGCAGAGAATATCGTACGCGATCATTTGATCTCGAAAGCAGAAAGTGTGGACGACAAACTCGAAATGCTTTGGGAAGAGTTGTCTTCTGCGCTGGCGTTAATGATCAATATTCCTGTTCGATACGAGTTTGAAAAAGCATTCTACGAACGTCGTCAGGAGGGAGAATTAACCGCTCAGGATTTCTGTAATCTGATGTCAGAAACGTGGAAAGATTGGTACGGAGACGTGATGAGTGAAGCTGACCCCTATTTTTGGGCGAGCAAGCTGCACTTCTCGATCGCCGATGTGAGTTTCTATAACTATCCGTATCTATTCGGCTTCTTGTTCAGTAAAGGCATTTATGCGCAACGTGAAGCTAAAGGTGAAAACTTCTACATTGATTACGTTAATTTACTGCGTGATACTGGCAACATGATGGCAGAAGAGGTGGTTGAAAAACATCTATCGATGGACTTAACCAAACCAGACTTCTGGCAACAAAGCGTGGAGCTTGTACGCGACAAAGTCGATGAGTTTGAACGCCTACTTGCGCAGCGTAGCCAATAAGAGGTTGAGTTTTGTTGACCCTAGTCGATGAATCTTGCTCGGATAGGGCTTCAGTTCGAACTATTTGGTGGTACTGGCGGTTTCTTTGGTTCGCATAGCCGTTTGCTCATAGAAGCAGTGACAAAGCAAATGACCATGTGTTGTATAAAGAATCCGCACACCGCCGAAAAAATCGGCTCAAAAGGTTAACAGACACTCAAACTTGATCAAATCATAATGATCTTACAGAAGGCTGTGGTAAAGTTCACAGCCCTAACACTTTGTAATTGTTTAAAAAATAAACGCCTCAATGCTTGATTTGAGTGCATGGCGCAAATGGGTATCGGATTTTTGATAAATTTAGCGGTTTCTACTCATAAGTGAGATCGCAGCAACAAAAATCCTTTGTACAATTTATTAACATACCCGCCGTGCTATTAAGGAGTAACGCATGACGAAGTCTCTCTTTCGCCAATCGTTTTTAACTGACACGTTAGATGTTCATATTGATGTAGCGCCAGCGGAGCAGGTGCTATCAAACGGCGTACAACTCAAACTCTATCAGCGTGGTGTGCTAGAAGTCATTCCTGAAAACCCGACTCAGGAAACGAAGAACATCATCATCTCTTGTGGTATTCACGGGGATGAAACCGCACCGATGGAGCTGGTGGATTCGATCATTAAAGACATCGAATCTGGATTCCAGAAAGTCGATGCACGTTGCCTATTCATTATTGCTCACCCTGAGTCAACTCTGGCGCATACACGATTCCTAGAAGAAAACCTCAATCGTCTATTCGATGAAAAAGAGCACGAACCAACGAAAGAACTGGCGATTGCTGATACGCTGAAACTGTTGGTGCGAGATTTCTATCAAGATACAGACCCAAAAACGCGTTGGCACCTGGATTTGCATTGTGCAATTCGTGGTTCGAAACATTATACGTTTGCGGTAAGCCCAAAAACGCGCCACCCAGTTCGCAGCAAAGCGTTGGTGGATTTTCTCGATAGTGCGCATATTGAAGCTGTGTTGTTATCCAATTCACCATCAAGTACGTTCAGTTGGTACAGTGCAGAGAATTACGGTGCACAAGCGCTAACGATGGAGCTTGGCCGCGTCGCCAGAATTGGTGAAAATGCTCTGGACAGATTAACGGCATTTGACTTGGCTCTGCGTAATTTGATTGCAGAAGCTCAGCCAGAGCACTTATCGAAACCGTGTATTAAATATCGCGTAAGTCGCACTATCGTCCGCTTGCATGATGATTTCGATTTCATGTTTGACGACAACGTGGAGAATTTTACTTCGTTTGTTCATGGTGAAGTCTTTGGTCATGATGGCGACAAGCCTCTGATGGCTAAAAATGATAACGAAGCGATTGTCTTCCCAAATCGTCATGTCGCTATTGGTCAACGTGCTGCACTGATGGTTTGTGAAGTGAAAACGCGTTTTGAAGAGGGTGAGTTGGTTTACGATTAATCCAACATTACTCTTAGAAGTTAATTGCAATCTACCGAGGCTTAACTGTAAGGTTAAGCCTCGTTTGTTTTTATCGGCCACTATGGATTTTCAACAACTTATCTTGAACAAGGAGCGACGCTGGCAGCGTAATCTCGTGATTATGTCAGTCGTACTCGTTTTACTCTCTACTATTCATTTGATGGTCGGAGAGGTTTTCCTTTCTCCTTTTCAATCCCTCTCTGTATTTGAGCAAAAGCTATTACTGGATTTGCGTCTGCCAAGATTGGTCGCAGCAGCAATGATAGGAGCTGCATTGGCCGTATCTGGTGCCACACTACAAGTTTTGTTGGGGAATGTGCTGGCAGAGCCGGGCGTGCTTGGCATTTCTGGGGGCGCAAGTTTGGCGATGGTTTTGGTGATGTTTGCATTGCCTGTGCTGCCAACGCCTATGATCTTTATGTTGGCGGCGATAGCTGGCTCGATGTTGTTCACGCTGATATTGGTTGGTATTGCTCGGGCGATGCATCTCACGACAGCGCGTTTACTGTTAGTCGGTGTCGCGTTGGGTATTTTATCCAGTGCCATCGTGACATGGGCTTTTTACTTCAGTGACGATTTAAGTCTACGCCAGCTAATGTACTGGCTTATGGGGAGCATTGGTGGCGCGAGTTGGTATCAGCACACGGTAACATTAGTCATGTTACCTGTTCTAGTTTGGCTATGTTGCCAAGGTAAACCACTCGATAAGTTAATGCTGGGAGAGATTCATGCCACTCAACTCGGTGTCGATGTCCATCAGATGCGCTGGAAGTTGATTTTAGCTATCTCAGTGTTGGTTGGTTGCTCCGTCGCATTAGGTGGCATCATTAGCTTTGTTGGTTTGGTGGTTCCGCATTTGCTGCGATTAGCGTTTGGCACAGAAAACCGTTACTTGTTGCCACTGTCGGCGATATCTGGCGCAGCTTTACTTGTTTTTGCAGATATTGGTGCGCGACTATTGCTGGATTCCGCAGAACTGCCTTTAGGTGTGATGACGACTTCTATCGGTGCGCCTATTTTCATTTGGATGTTGGTGAAGAGTCATGATGCGCGTTAAGCATATAGCGGTTGGAAGTCGTTTACTGCCACTTTCATTTGAATGCAAAGATGGCGAAGTCGTCCACGTTGTCGGACCAAACGGCTCTGGTAAGAGTACGTTACTCGCAGCGATTTCTGGCACATTAACTGGCAGGGACGGAGCGAGCGGTGAAGTTCATGTGGATGACAAGAACTTGCTTACGTTATCTTTGTCGGAACAAGCTCATGTTCGCGGTTACTTATGTCAGCAATCTAGACCTGCATTTAACGTCGATGTTTTTCAATATCTTGCGTTGTCCTTGCCAAGTGGCACTGCGATCACTGATGGTAAAGTTCGTGATGCCGTTAATATGGTGGTCGAGCTCGTCCAACTGCAAGATAAGTTGCACCGCAGCATTCAAACGCTATCAGGAGGCGAGTGGCAACGCGTACGCTTAGCGGGTGTATGCTTACAAGTGTGGAGAACGATAAATCCATACTCGCAGTTGTTGATTTTAGATGAGCCAGCCGCTCCGCTCGACATCGCTCAAGAAGGTTTGTTGTATCAGTTAATCAATGCTATCGCGGCGCAAGGTATTAGCGTGCTCGTGGCGAATCATGATTTGAATCGCACCCTTAAACATGCCGACAAAGTGTTATTGCTCAGTAATGGTGTGTTGCATGCGTCGGGCAGGGCGGATGAGGTGCTTTCCGAGACTGGTCTCGCTGAAGTGTTCAAAACTCAGGTCAGAAAAGTGATGATAGACGAGAGACCGTATTTGATCTTCGATTAGAGCCTAGGTTTGTGCTGATAAAATAAAAACGACCCGTATAAGGTCGTTTTTTTGTTTCTTGAATACTTAATCAAGTATTTATTGAGTTAGCGGTTTTAAGTCCGCTGGACGGTAGTAAACCGACTTGAGCACTTTGCCTTTACGTACGGTTTTGCCTTCAGACACGAAGTCTTCCGCACATTTTGCGATGATGTATTCGCCTTTTTGTACAGCCATCAACTTGATACCTTGCTCTGCGTAGAAGGCTTCGGTCTCAGTATACTCTTGCTCATTGCGGCATACTTTGCTCATGTTGCTTGAATGAACTTCGTCCCAGCAAGGAATAAAGTCGATTCCGCGGTTTACTGCAACGTTCAGTAAAAGATCAATAAGGTAGCTGATCGCTAGGTTATCTTCTACTTTGCTGTGACCAAGGTGAACTAGACGACCCATTAGAACGTAAACGCTGTCTACAATCGCATCGGCTTGTTCAGTTTTACAATCTGCTTCTGCTAGCTCTGTTAGCTCTTCGATCGCCAAAGAGGTGTGTAGTGTGTCTGCTTGTGCATCTAGGCTTGCAGCGTCTGCGACTGGTAGGTCGAACGTACTACGGAACTCGGTGATGTCACGGTATAAGTGATCAAAAATCTCTTGGGTTAGCTTTGACAGTTGCATTCTAATGTCCATTGAATCGATTGAAGGGGCAATGATACCAAACCGCACTTTAATCCCCAAGAGATCAGAATCTAACTGATTAGAAATCGTCTCTTGAGGTTCTAAACTGTGGCTTAACGAAATAGATAAGGGAAGAGCTTTTTACGTTCTTCTTCTGAAAGAGCAGAAACTCGCGCGATGTTTGTGTCGGGAATAGACTCAGGGTCAGGGTAGTGCTTCAACACCTTTTCCATACTCTCTTCTCGTATAAGATGGAAGATTGGGTATGGTGATCGATTGGTTAAGTTCTCGTCATCTTCTGGCGCTGCACCACCGAAGCAATAGTCGGGATGAAAAGTCGCCACTTGGAATATACCTTCCCAATCCTGTTGTTTGATCAGTCCTTCAACCCAATCGATGCAGAAGTTGTAGTCCCAGAAATCTTGCAGCATGTTAGGTACGACGACCAATGTTGTTTCCAGCTTTTCTGGTTCGGTGGTGCTGAGTTCAATAAGTTGCAGCAGAATATCCTCAAGCAGCGCTTCTTCTTGTGTTGCTTCGCTGACAAAAATCTTAATTTGTTTGTTACGCTGCGGCTTTGCAGCGAAAGGACACAAATTCAGACCAATCACGACATCATTAAGCCATTGTTCGACTTGTTGCGTGATCGCCTTAATATCTGTATTCGGTGTTTCTTGTGTTGAGCTCGTTGGCATACGACTTTCTTGCTTTTATGAATTTGGCGCAAGCATAGCAGAGAAGTCGATTAACTTCTTCCCAAGCTTGCTACATCAGTGTTGCTGTCGGTATCTACGCTTTCACAAATGTGTTTTAAATAGGCAATGGCAGCAAACATCACGGCATACAAAACGCTTCCGCCAAGCAGTACGGTTGGCCAACCGCCATGTTGCCAACAGTAGAGCAATAAAAAACCACCTAAACTTCCGCCAACATAGTAGTGCACCAAGTACAAAGCTGTTGCGGTTGCTTTTGCTTGTGTTGCGTTTTGGCCTACCCAGCCGTAAGCCAAAGTATGGGTAAAAAACGCGCCAAAACTAATCAGCAGAAGACCGATAAGCATAGCGGCGAGGCTCTCAAAAGCCGCAATCCACATGCCTGCCATGCTAACCACAGCGCCTAAGAACATACCTAGAATAGAAGAGTAACGTTTGCTCCAATGCCCTGCGCATCGAGAAGAAAAAGTTCCTCCCAGATAACAGATGAATATCAACGATGCCAGACCGACCGGAACGTTATGCGGCGCACTAACTAAGCGAAACCCCATTACGGAGTAAAGATTGACGAACAACGCAAAGTTAAGGCCGCCGATGAGCATTGCAAACCAAACCCGCTGATTTCGGAAGTGGCCAATAATGGCGCGATTTTGGTGTCTTAAGCTGCTGGATGAAGGTGTGAAGTTGCGCTGCTTTGGCAATAAGTAGTGCACGCAGATTACGCCAATCAGTGTTACAACCATCATGACTTCGATGGCGACATCGACACTAAAGTTATCCGCCAACAAACCGCCGCTAATACGTCCTGCGATGCCACCTAATGAGTTTGCTGCAATGTAAGTACCAATGGCCATTGAAAATGCGTGCTTATCAAGTTCTTCTGCCATGTATGCGACGGCAACAGCGGCAAATGCGGCTAAAGCGATTCCGATTAATGCTCGGCATGCCACTAAAAATATAAATGAGTCTCCGAGTAGCATCAACGCAGAAATGGCAGGAATAGAGAACAAGCCAACCATCATCACTGGCTTACGACCAATGGATTCGGACAAGACCGCCATTGGCACCAAACTGAATGAAAGCGCTAACGTTGAGGCAGCAAACAACCAGTTAACCTGCGTTTCTGAAATGGAAAACAGCGTTGCGAAGGTCGGCAGCATAGGTTGTAAAAGGTATAGGTTAGAAAAAACCAAAAAAGAGCCAAGCGCCAGAGATAGCGTAATGCGTTTGTATTCCGGAGTACCAAAGCTGACCATGTTTCCTGCCTGATAGGAGCAATAAAGGAGATTGTGATCAATCTATCAGTTGGATATGGATTAAAAAAATATATTAAAAATATGGATACGATATATTTTTGATCTTATGGAATCGAAACAACTGAAACATTTTCTGGCTGTTGCTGAGCATGGCAATGTCACTCACGCAGCTAAGGCACTTCATATCGCGCAACCAGCGTTAAGCATTTCGATAAAAAAATTCGAACAGTCACTCGGCGTGACGTTGTTTCGTCGTGAAGATAAGAAAATCAGCCTAACGAAAGAGGGGGAAACCTTACTCATTCACGCGCAGCGAGTGATTCAACAACTGCACGACGCGCAATTAGCGATTGATGAACTAAAAGGTTTAGCAAAAGGAGAAGTGCGCCTTGGCACGCCTTCTATGATGGGGAGTTACTTCTTCCCGAGAATCGTGATGGCGTTTAAGAGCCAGTTTCCTGATCTAAAACTGACGCTTGTTGAGGCTGGCACGCAATCTATTCGTCGAATGTTGCTCAATGGACAACTCGATATCGGCGTGATCAGCTGTGACGATGTACCCGAAGATCTAGAAACGGACCATTTGTTCAGCAGCCAAATGGTGGCCGTTGTTGCTCCCGAGCATGAGCTAGCGCAGCGCGAAGCCATAACGTTTGATGAATTTTTCGAGCATGAATTGGTGATGTTCCAACACGGATATTTTCATCGAGAATTTTTAGACCATGTCAGTGAAGAGCACGGTTTCAGCATGAAATCTTCCTTTGAAACCAACTTGCTGCCGCTGATATTGAGCATCGTCAGGCAGGAGTTTGCCATTACGGCCCTGCTCGAGCTTGTTACTCAAAACGAGAAGGGGGTTTTTGGCATTCCGTTTCATCCACCAGTAACGCTCGATTTGGCACTAGCTTGGCGGAAAGAAGGGTATTTATCTATCGCAGATCGGACGTTTATTGATTTTGTGAAACGTTACGTCTGATACAAAAAGAGCTTCTTAATTCAGAAGCTCTTGTCACTATCCATTTATAGGCGATTAACTGCCACTGTACATCTTTTCGAAGTTCTTCGGATTCCAACCGATCATTACTCGGTCACCAATCTTCAATACAGGTACAGAGCGAGCACCAAGTGCATCAAGCTCTTTACGACCGCGTTGCATCTTTGCGTTACAAAGGCGGTAATTAATGTTTTTCGAATCAAGATAACGTTGAGCATCTTTGCAGTGAGGGCATTTGTCTTTGACGTAAAGAACGACACGTTTCATTGAATTTCTCTCCATTATCATTGGGAGGCGAAGTTTAACGACCTTTCTATACAAATGAAAGACGAAAGCCAAGGTGAAACTGTCCTTTATCTCAGGTATATTTAGCGCCTTTATTTTGTCATAGCAGACTTAACACTCATGCATCCGTCACTTCGATACATTCAAGGCTATCCTCAGAACATCGTTGAGCAGGTGAGCTCATTGGTCGACAATGGAAAACTGATCCCTTGGTTCGAAAAGCGCTATCCAGATAGACACCAAATCAAAAGCGAGAAGGCTCTCTACGAGTATGCAATAGCGATTAAAAACCGCTATATGAAGAAAGCCTCACCAATCAGTAAAGTAGTCTACGATAAGAAAATTCATGCGGTGAACAACGCGCTTGGGCTTCATAGTGTGATTAGCCGAAATCATGGCGGGAAGCTTAAGTCAAAAAACGAAATTCGTATTGCAAACGTTTTCAAAGACGCGCCGGAGGCATTATTGCGAATGTTAGTGGTGCATGAGCTGGCTCATACTCGCGAGAAGAATCACGATAAAGCGTTTTACCAACTGTGTTGTTACATGGAACCTGAGTATCACCAACTCGAATTTGATGCTCGTCTGTTTATGATTTACCTCGATTTAAAAGCGAATTCGAATGAAGAACAATAGCCACAACGCGAAACAGGCTCCGTCTAAAGCAGCTAAACCAAAGCATGATAACGACGTTAACAAGGCCAAGCCGAAGCGTGTAAAAAAGAAAGCAGCAGTGAAAGCGAAACTATCGGCAGAAAAGAGCGATGTGGATTTTATCAAGATTGCTAAAAGTGGCTTGCATGAAAGTAATGCGCATCGTGGTCGCTATGATTTCAAAAAGCTAATCGCCAGTGAGCCTGCGCTGGCATCGTTTGTTATCAAGAATCCTAAAGGCGAGGATTCAATCAACTTCTCTGATCCGAATGCAGTGAAAATGCTGAACAAAGCACTTCTCGCGGCGTATTACGACATTAATTTTTGGGATATTCCTGAGCACTATTTATGTCCGCCAATTCCGGGCCGCGCGGACTACATTCACCGCGTTGCCGAACTGCTTGATGGTGAAGTCAAAGGAAAATACCGTCATCAGAACGTACGCGCGCTGGATGTGGGTGTTGGAGCAAACTGTATTTATCCGATCGTCGGTGTTACTCAATATGGCTGGCACTATACGGGCAGCGATGTTGATCCGAAATCCATAGACTCCGCAGCCAATATCGTTGAACGCAACGTCGCGTTAAACGGAAAAATTGAACTCGTACAACAAATGAGCGAGTCACACATCTATCGCGGTGTAATTCAGCCAAATGATCGCTTTGATGTGACGACCTGTAACCCGCCGTTTCATCGTTCAGCAGAAGATGCGGCGATGGGCAGTCAGCGTAAACTCGACAACCTAAAAGCAAACCAGCGAAAAAAAGGGGTCAAGTCGCAAAATAGCCCAGTGAAGCAGGGCAAGCCAACGTTGAACTTTGGTGGTCAAAACGCCGAGCTTTGGTGTGAAGGTGGGGAAGCGGCGTTTATTCGTCGAATGGCCAATGAAAGCCAAGCATTTAGCTCTCAAGTGCTGTGGTTTACGACGTTGATTTCGAAAAAAGACAACGTGCGTCCGACGCGTAAGCAGCTAGAAAAGCTGGGAGTTAAAGCGATTCGTGTGGTGGAAATGAGCCAAGGCCAAAAGATCAGTCGTTTTATGGCTTGGTCATTCATGGACAAGCAGCAAAGAAAGACTTGGCTTGAGCTGAAATAATTTTATCTAGTTGTATTTGTTCAGCAGAATAGATAAGAAAAGCCCGCAGTTTTTAGCGGGCTTTTTGATCAACGTTTGGTGACTGGTTCACAATTCAGTGCTGTTAGTCGCACAAACTGGTCTGTTTTCGCGTGGAACAGCCCGCAGGTTGTACCGCGAATCTGCAATGTGTACTGGTCAGGAAAATCGGTATAGCTACCGTCTAGTAGCACGTTATCCTTGCCTTTAACTCTGCCTTTCTCAATCAACAAGTGCGGAGACGATTCAAATACGTTGCTTGCGATTCTTGGTGCTGGCGTACCTTGAATTTGTGCAATCGCAGCTTGTACTTCCTTTACGGCCTCCGGCGTGGTTTTAGTGCTTAAGGCTTCAACAGGTTCTCGTGACATTGCTTCACACCCCAAAATCGGTAGTGTTAGTCCAAGACAAGCACAAAGTCTTATAGCTGTTGCGCGCCTTGATCTAGTTGATCTCAACATGTATAGCCTCTGTTCTTAGTGGTGAACGGTGATCCTTAAGTGCTGGAGAGTCGCTGTTAAGTGGCATTGTGTTGAAACTCGCAGGCGACACTTGTGGACAAGTTCCTGTATCCATGTAGTTGAGTGCGGCAGATAGCATGCGCTCGGATGTATCGCCTAGCGGCTTCGTTAGGTCGTCATCTACCCAACAACCTTCAACTCGATTATCTAAACCAAGGCTGCTGCTAATTTGGCTCTTAGGTGTTGGAACAAAACCGTCGGCAAAGTCGCCAAATTGTTTTTCGTTCGCAGATTTAAACTGAATCGTGTAGTACATGGTGCCACAGTTCTGCTCGGGTGCGAATCCATAAGGTTTACCCATTGTGGTTGAGCCAATTTGGATAACATTAACATCAATACCGCGCAGTGCATTCATCAGTAATTCACTTGAAGAGGCAGTACCGCCAGAGGTCAGCACATAAACTTGCTGCTTGCCTAGAGTAGGCAACACTTGGTCTGAGAACTTGCCTGCTGCCCAGTCGATGGCTACGTTAGTAAATGGGTATACATTGTCGCCATTAGGTATGGTTTTCATGATCTTATCGTTGTGAATAAGCTCACTAAAGACACGATTTTTATCCGCGCCGCTGAGCATGTATCCAACTTGAGAAGATTGCAGCACTAAACCGCCGCCGTTGTATCGTAAATCGATAACAATTTCATCAACCAGAGCTTCTGCCAATTTATTAAAGGTGTTAATGAGCGGTGTTTGTGCACTTGGCTCGAACGAGTTGTATTGCAGGTAACCGACTTTTTTACCGTTGTGCTCGATGACTTTCGCATTACGAACCGGAGAAGTCGCAACATCTGCGGCTTTCAGTATTACTGACTTTCTGTATCCATCTACGGTTTCAAATGTAAACGAATACTCTTTATTTATTTCTGGACTAAATAGCGTGGTATTAATCGTGTTAATTTCTGCGTTGTTTGAAGTATTAACCACATCGATTGAGCCAATCTTTATTAACTTATCTCCACGAACAATACCGTTTAATGCGGCTGGAGAGTTGTCTTCCGTATAAGAAATACGAACGTCTCGAGGCTCTGTCGCTTGAATGAACGACCAATTAAATCCAAACCCAGCAACCAATCCCGATTGTGAGGATTTCATTTCATCATCATAAGGAATAGCGAAGTGAAAGCGATCTTTCGTTTTTCCAGTTGCAGTTGTTTCAGAAGTCACGAGTGAGTGGAAATAAGCAATGACACTGCTGTAAAAGCTTGGGTTTCTATCCGGTACTTCATCGTACCAAAGGTAAGTTTCATTGGTAAAAGCACGTAAAAAGAGTTTTTCTTGCAACGCTGAACCGGCTTTGTCTGGGTATGGTTGGTAACCCGCGTACGGATCTAAGCCCGTTCTTGGCGTTTCACATCGGTTGGCAAATTCGTTAGAGGTTTTGCTGTAATCGCCTTGCGTCCATGCCGAATTGGTTGACGTATTGATGGATGGAGAAGCGCCGTCGCTACCACCGCCACAGCCTTGTAATAACGCTAGAGTAACTGCCGTTGCAATAGAATACTGAAATTTCATATTTGTATGTCCCTACAAGTGATGATTTTATAATTATTTAATCTGTTTGTTTTTATTTCCTTAGCATTGATGAATGTATAAATTTCAACTGTTTATACGCAAATTTATATTTAAATATTGTGATAGGTTTAACGGAAGGTAGGTTAGTGTTTTAGCAGTATATTTATATGTGGATATTTAAATAACGTGTTTTAACAGAATTTAATGTCAATTAAATGGGTTGGTTTGACCAAGTATACTGACTTGTTCAATTTATTTTAAGTTTGGAATTAATATTGGTATGTGCGATTTAATTTAAACACGTTGATTGAGCTGAGAAACATACTTTAATAAATTCCCATCAATATTAGGTAATCCGTCAGAGAAAAATATTTGTGTTCCTGGAGTGCAACGCATTAAAACGTTAGTTAACTCGCCATCTTGGTTGGAGGTATTGAGCGCATTGAACTTGACCAGTTTATTGTAAACATCATCTTCTAACTGCAATCGCTGCGCTTCGGTCAGACGAATACGACCAATACAAATACCGGGGCTGACTTCATGCGAAAGTGATTCTTTCTGAAAACGTTCACGAAATAGAGAGTCGAGAGCTGAGCCTTCTTCCATCAAAAATCGGCGGCCGGAGCGATAAAACAAACCATCACCAAAATCCTCCACATAACCGAGAATCTCAGCAATGCGGAGATAAAAACGCAGGCTTGTCTCTGTTAGGTTGTACATTTCCGCAATCTTTTTCGGCTCAAGATTTCGAGATGTCACCATATAGATGAAGTCGAGGAGGTAGGGGTGTTCGAGAAAGAGTGCACTTTGTTCATCCGTCAGCATTTGTTCGTTTTCATGCTGGAGTTGATTGGCTAAATTGGCTAGCTCGATGAGGTCAGTATTTAGGTAGTTTAGGTAGAGGAGAATTTTATCCAATCCGAGAGAGGGATTGTGAAGGTGTCGTTTAATACTCGAGAGAGGAATGCCACTTTTCTCTGATAAAGAGCTGTAACACAGCCCTTCATCTTTTATTTTTTGTCGCAGCGCCGCCAACAGAAATTTAGGTCCAACATTCATCCGTGATTCCCCTAAGTTATCTGTTTAGTTATTTGGGCTCTGTCTTTCTAACAGCAAGTTACGAATAGCTGTACCTGCTTCTAGAATGTGTTTTTTCAACAGATATTTTGCGCCATCAATATCTCTGTTCTGGCACATTTCAAACAAGGTCAAATGTTCTTGTTCCGCTTTTTTAATGCCAGTGGTGAACAACAACTGCATACGAATGTAGCGATCGCATTTGGTATTTAAGTTGTAAATCACATCCATGGTTTCTGGCATGTTGGCAGGTGCGTATAACGCTTTGTGGAATTCGTAGTTATAGTTACTCCATTCTTCCACTTCGTCGCCACTATTTACCACCGCTTCGAAACGTTCACGAACTTCACGAGCGCGTTCTAGATCTTCATCCGTCATGTTTTGAATCGCACGTTCCAGAATGTGGCATTCCACAACCGCACGCAGTTCAAATAGCTCATCGATTTTATCTGGAGACAGTTCAGTCACTGTCGCGCCTTTATGTGGCTCGAAACTGACTAAACCCTGCGCTTCCAATTGTACTAGTGCTTCACGCACAGGAATTCGGCTGACATTGAACTCTTTTGCTAACGCATCCTGACGTAAAGGCTGACCAGTTTTTAACTCGCCCTTCAGGATCTGAGTTCGAATTGCTTCTTCAACGAGCTGAGTACGCGTCTTAAAAACAGGTTTTTGTGACATTGAAGGCTCCCCTCAAAAATAAATATTGTATCCAATCCATTTAACTCTAGTAGTTTATTGTTTTTCCGGCTTAAGCCAACTACGAAATAAGGTTTTGAGAAGTAGAGTGAATTAAAAGGCACCAACTGGTGCCTTTTTGAACCATTTAGCTAAGTGTATGTTGCCTGTTATGATGTTTTACCGTCGATAGCGCGTTGGATGTTTAACGGGTTAGACGTTTTTAATGAATCGGGCAACAAGCTTTCTGGCAACGCTTGGTAAGCGACCGGGCGTAACCAACGGTGAATGGCCTCTGCTCCGACAGAGGTTGATGCCGCATGGGTCGACGCAGGATACGGCCCACCATGAACCATCGCATAACCAACCTCTACGCCAGTTGGCCAGCCATTGAACACTAGGCGTCCGGCAATTTCTTCCAGGCATGGAATCAACTGCTCAGCGAGTGGGGCATCTGTTTCAGTCGCGTGGATGGTAGCGGTGAGGGTGCCGCTCAGTGTTTCACTTAGATCGAGTAAGTCCTCGAAGTCCTTACAGATAACAATCACTGATTGAGGGCCGAAAATCTCTTCTTCCCATTCTGGGTTTGTGCGCCAGTTTTGGCTGTCGGTGACAAACAGCGCAGAGGCGACATTTGGAGAATCAGCCTGAGAGTAAGTCACGTTAATACCCTGATCAGCGGCCCGCTTTACGACTTCGTTCTCATAGGTTTCTCGGATACCTTGAGTGAGAAGCGTAGAAGGGAACTGTTGACGAATCAAAGCCTGAGCGGTTTCGATAAAGGCTTGTGTTTCTGGAGTATTCAACGCGAACACTACTCCCGGTTTTGTACAAAACTGGCCGCAACCCATGGTCATTGATGCGACAAACTGCTCGGCAAGTGAAGCGTTGTTCTTCATCGCTTCTGGGAGAATAAAGGTTGGGTTAATGGCGCCGAGTTCTCCATAAAAAGGGATCGGCTCAGGTCTCTGTTGAGCAAGGTTGAATAAGGCACGCCCTCCACTAACTGAGCCTGTGAACCCAACGGCTTTAATCTTTGGATGTGTCACTAACGCTTGGCCAAGTTCACGTTTGTTACCTTGAAGCAAAGTAAAAATAGCTGAAGGCAGGTCTTCTTTATTCAGTGCGTTTTCAATACATTCGGCGACGATTTGGCTCGTTCCCGGATGCGCGGTATGACCTTTAACAATAACCGGACAGCCAGCCGCTAGTGCAGATGCGGTATCGCCACCCGCGGCTGAGAATGCCAGCGGAAAGTTCGAAGCACCAAAGACGGCGACAGGGCCAATGGCAATTTGTTGGCGACGAATGTCAGGCTTTGGTAGAGGTTGGCGTTCAGGATTTGGTGTATCGAAGATGGCTTGATGATAACTGCCAGATTTTACAACCTCTGCGAACAATCGTAGCTGGTTAGCCGTTCTGCCGACTTCCCCCTCTAAACGTGCCTGTGGAAGCGCTGTTTCTAAATGCGCACACGCGACAATATCTTCACGTCTTGCTTCTAACTCTGACGCAATAGAGCAGAGTAGGTTGGCGCGCTTTTCGTTGCTGAGTCGGCGAAAGCTGCGTGCAACTTTGGCTGCAGCTTCTGCAGCTTGGTTAACTTCCATCTCTCCATGAACGGGGAACGCCGTCGTTAATCGTTCACCGGTAAAGGCGTTGGTGGCGTAAAACACCTGTGAGTTTTGCGAATTCATTGTTCTTCCTTACTGTCCTTATTTCACTTCAAATCCGTACGCGTACGGGTCTTCGTCATCGACCCAAATGGTGTTGTGGCCATACACTTGTGCCCAACCTTCAATGCTCGGCAAAATCGCCGTTTGCCCGTTTACTTCGGTGATACCCTCAATACGGCCGTTAAATAGGCTGCCGATGATGCTTTCATGCACGAAATCTTCGCCTGATTTGAGTTTTCCTTTCGCGTGCCATTGCGCCATGCGTGCACTCGTGCCTGTTCCACATGGCGAGCGGTCGAGTGCCTTATCGCCATAAAAAACGGCATTGCGAGCCGTTGCGCCGTCTTGCGTTGGTTTCCCTGTCCAAAGTACATGGGAAACGCCGCAAACCGTGGGATCATTTGGATGGATGCATTCCACTGCATTAGAAACGGCGGTGCGCACTTTGGGGGAGAGCATTAAAATCTCATCAGGGGAGTAGTGCTCGAGTCCCGCATAATTTTCTTGTGGATCAACAATGACGTAGTAGTTGCCGCCGTAAGCGACATCTACGGTGATTTCTCCCAAACCTTCGATTTCAACCGTGACATCTTGATGCGCAAGATAAGCTGGAACATTAAAAATCTTTACTGACGTGACCTTGTCACCTTTGGTTTGGTAGTGGACTTCTATTTGGCCGGCTGGCACGTCGAGGATCAAACGTCCTTCCTCTTTCGGCGTAATCAAACGATTTTCGATGGCGGTGGTCACGGTACCAATGGTGCCGTGTCCACACATAGGCAGGCAGCCGCTGGTTTCAATAAAAAGGATGGAAGCATCTGCATTGTCGCTGCAAGGCGGTAAAACAACGGAGCCCGACATCATTGAATGGCCACGCGGTTCAAACATCAGTGCTTGTCGAATCCAATCATAATGCTCTAAGAAATACTGACGCTTTTCACTCATCGTGTTGCCCTCAAGTGGTGGAACACCACCAGCCACCAATCTCACTGGGTTTCCACAGGTATGGGCATCGATACAGAAAAAGGTTCCTTGTCTCATTTTTCTCTCCTTGCTGAAGAAATGGGTTGAATCGAACGAGCTTGATGTTATCGTAATGTAAAATATATTGTATACAATCTGCTTTTTCAAATGTGACTTGGAGCATATTCATGTTGGGTAAGGAAGAACTCAGAAATCAAAGCATCGCGGTTATAGGGGCGGGAATCATCGGTTTATCGATTGGCTTAAAACTGCAACAGCAGGGGTATCGCGTCACCATTTTTGATCCGAATGGAGTGGGCAATGGGTGCTCGAAAGGTAATGCCGGGCACATCGCGACCGAGCAAGTTTTTCCTCTTGCCACGCCGGCCTTGATCCCTCAATTACCTAAGATGTTATTGAGTTCGACAAGTCCAGTTTCTATTCGTTGGCAAGACTTGCCCAATACCGTAGGGTGGATGACACGCTTTTTATTGAAAGCGAAACCTTCAGCGGCAAAAGCTTCCACGCAGGCGATAACAGGCCTTAACACGCGAGCCGTTCAGAGTTGGAATCTGCTATTAGATTCGATCGGAAAAAGTGGGCTGATTAAGATGGATGGTTCACTGCTGACGTTTGAAAGCGAAAGCTTGTTTGAAGGTTATCAAAGTACGCTTGATGCGTTAGCGGAACAAGGTGTTCGGTACGAGATTTGGACGCAAAACGAAATCCGACGTCGGCTTCCTGAACTCAGCAGAAAGGTTCGGTTTGGCGTCTTTTTCCCAGAAACAGGACATACAATAAACCCTTATGCACTCTGCGTTGAGCTAAGTAATGCATTTGAAAAACTCGGAGGTTCACTTGTCCATGAAGAAGTAGACTCAGTAAGTAAAAACGGCGATGTCTTGGTCAATACTCAGCGAATGTCTTTTGACAAAATTGTGGTCGCAGCGGGTGTTCATTCTAAAGCTTTGGTTCGCCAGTTAACCGGTGTGAATGTCCCGATACAAGCTGAGCGAGGCTACCATCTCATGATGAATGACAAGCGTGAGTCATTGCCGTTTCCTATCAGTTCTGCGGACAGAAAGTTCATTATGACGCCCATGTTTGAAGGCTTACGTTTGGCGGGAACGGTCGAGTATGCCGATGTGAAATCGCCACCAAACATGAAGCGCGCAGAGATGTTGTATCAGCAGGGGAACGCGATGTTTGAGTCCGGTTTAAATCCGTTGAAACAGCAGGAAAAGTGGATGGGAAATCGACCTTCAACAATCGACTCGTTGCCGGTAATCGACCAGTGTTTTAATGGCAAGGTATTACTGGCATTTGGTCATCAGCACTTGGGATTGACTCAAGCGGCGATCACTGCAGACCTAATCTCTGAGCTCGTTGCAGATAAGCCAACATCGGTGAATATTGCGCCGTTCACACTACAGCGATTTGCCTAAAAAATTTTAAAATTAAATATTGTATAAAATATATTTAATGCTAATGTTAACGAAAATTTAACAAATGTGGTGTCCAACAGCCGTAACGGATACCTCCAGAAAAACAACCAAAGGAGTAAACCATGTCACGAATGACGAAAACACCACTGGTGATGTTGATTTCAGGAATGCTGTTGGGTACCTCGGCATACGCTGAAGATAAACTAACGGTCGTCTCATGGGGTGGCGCGTTCACCAAAAGCCAAGTAGAGGCTTACCACAAACCATTCATCCAAAAGACTGGTGTTGAGATCGTATCGGAGGATTTCAGTGGCGGTTTGGCGGAGATTAAAGCGCAAGTAGAAGCAAACAACGTGCGTTGGGATTTGGTCTCGCTGGATAAACCAGACATTGTTCGAGGCTGCGCGGAAGGGCTTTTGGAACCTGTCAACCCGAGTATTCTGCCTCCCGGCGCTGACGGGACACCAGCAAAAGAGGATTTCATCGATGGGGCGATCCACGAGTGTGCGATTAACACCATCGTCGTATCGACCGTCTTGGCAGTGAACGAGGATGCTTTCAAAGGTAAAGCGGCACCAACCAAGTTGACGGACCTTTTTGACTTAACAAACTTTCCCGGTCGACGAGCGCTACAAAAGCAACCTCAAGGTAACCTTGAATGGGCATTATTGGCCGATGGCGTTAAACCCGACGAAGTTTACCGCCTACTAGAAACTGAAGAGGGGCGAGCACGCGCCTTTGCCAAACTCGACACCATCAAACCGCAAGTGCTTTGGTGGACGACAGGTGCGCAGCCACCACAAATGTTGGCAGATAAAGAAGTGGTAATCGCGTCTGCTTTCAATGGCCGGATACACAACGCGCGTAAAGATGAAGGCCAACCATTTCGCATCATTTGGGATCACCAAATGGGTTACATGAACGGCTGGGCTATTCCTAAAGGAAGCGCGAATACCAAACTTGCCCTCGATTTCATTGCTTTTTCTTCGGGTACTAAGCCTTTGGCAGATCAAGCTAAATACGTCGCGTATGGCCCGACTCGTAAGTCTTCTTCCGCAGAAGTAAGCCCAGAGATTCTGGCGAACCTGCCGACCGCGCCTCAGAACTTTAAAACGGCGTTTTTGATTAACGACGAATGGTGGTCTGATTATGCCGATGAGTTGAATGAAGAGTTCAATACTTGGCTGCTTAATTAGGCGTTAACTGTAGGGGCTTATTTCTCGATTGATGAGTTAAACCCCACATTGGAACTCAACGTACCTATTTTGGAGAAGTGATGAAAGTCATCGATGCACAGCAAGTCGCGCAAAGTTTGAGTATGCACTCTTTGATTGAAACCATGCGAGACATCTATGCGCAGCCTGCCACGATTCCGCAGCGCAGAGTGATGTCATTAGAAGAGGGAAAGTATGAAGCTTTTGCTTTACTGCCCGCATGGAACCAAGAACTGATTGCCGTTAAGGCATTTACTTACTTTCCTGAGAATCCTCTGCAAGGCAAAGATACTTTGGCATCTAAGTTGTTGGTCTTCAAACGCGGAGATGGTGAACCCATCGCGCTGGTGGACGGTAAAGTCTTAACTTTTTGGCGTACAGCTGCCGCATCTGCTTTAGCCGCCGATTACTTAGCGCGCAAAAATGCCTCCCGCTTGTTGATTTGTGGTACTGGCAACTTAGCCCCTTATTTTGCGTGGGCTTACGCAGCGATTCGGCCACTCAAACAGGTTTATGTTTGGGGACGAAACCCAGAAAAGGCTGCCGCAACGGTGGATCAGGTTCTGTCTTCCTCTGAATATCAATCACTGCCAGAAGCGCGCCAGTTCTCTGTGTCTGTGGTCGAAAACGTTGAGCAAGTGATTGATCAAGTCGACATCATCAGTTGCATTACTGCGTCTGCTCAGCCTTTGTTTAATGGCTCTGATGTGCAGTCAGGAGCACACATTGATCTGGTCGGTAATCACGACTTAGACAAGCGTGAATGCGATTCTGTCTCGGTGCAAAGAGCGAATGTGTATGTCGACAGTCGCATTAATGTGTTGGCGGAAGCGGGAGATTTGCTGATCCCAATTCAAGAGGGGGTATTCACACCTGAAGACATTTATGGGGAGTTGCCTGAGCTTTGCGCTCAGCAAGTGCAAGGGCGTCAAAGTGACGAGGTGATTACCTTATATAAATCGGTTGGCAGTGCCTTGGCTGATTTAGCCGCAGTAAAAGCGGTGTTGTTAAAACATGGCGTTGAAAGCCAAATTTGAGCATTTTCGCTCGTCTTTATAAATTGCATACAATATACATAAAGGAAAGGAAGTTCATGAAAGTAGATTGGAAAGGTGTTTATCCGGCGGTCAGTACGCAGTTTCGTCAAGATCAGTCCATTGACCTAGACGCAACACAAACCGTTATCGATAACCAAATTAAAGATGGTGTGAACGGTATTATTTGCCTTGGTACGGTAGGTGAGAACTGCGCGCTATATCCGGAAGAAAAGCGTCAGGTGCTACAAGCTGCCAAAGAAGTGGTTAATGGTCGTGTTCCTCTTATTGCTGGTACGGCAGAGTCAATTACCACAGCGGCTATCGATTACATGCAAGACGCGCACAAAATTGGTATCGACGGGTGTATGGTGATGCCTGCGATGGTCTACCGCACGTCTGAAAGCGAAACATATGATTACTACCGCACGCTGGCAGAAGCGACACCAGAGATGCCTATCATGATTTACAACAACCCTGTTGCGTACGGCGTCGATGTAAATCTCGATATCATGGCGAAGCTGGCTGAGTTTGACAGCATTGTTGCAATCAAAGAGTCGACTACCGACACGCGTCGTATCACTGAGCTTTACAACAAGTTCGATGATCGTTTTACCGTGTTCAGCGGTGTTGATGATATTGCGCTTGAGTCGCTGATGTTAGGAGCGACAGGCTGGATTTCTGGCTTAACCAATGCGTTCCCAGAAGAATCCGTTGCAATTTACAAGCTGGCGAGCCAAGGCCGTTATGCAGAAGCGTTAGAGATTTACCGTTGGTTCTTACCGCTGCTGCGTCTCGACACCATTCCTACGCTGGTTCAATGCATTAAGCTTGCTGAACAAGTGTGTGGCCGTGGTTCAGAGCAAGTTCGTGCACCGCGCCAACTGCTTAAAGGTGAGGAGCGTCAACAAGTGATCCAGATGGTGGAGCACGCGCTTGCTACCCGCTTAGACCTATCAAAATACAATCTGTAATTGAGCTAGTGAGTAGGGCGCTTTGTGGCGCTCTACTTATTTTCGCTATACAAAAATGAACGGAGGGATGCCATGAGCACAGCAAACAAGGATTATGTGAGCTTTCAACATGTTAAGAAAACCTACGACGGTGCAAACTTGGTGGTTAAAGACTTCAACTTAGACATCGCACCCGGAGAGTTTGTCACCATGTTGGGGCCTTCTGGATCAGGCAAAACAACGTGTCTGATGATGCTGGCGGGTTTTGAAACGGCAACAGGCGGAGAGATTTACATTGATAGCGTTCCGGTAAACAATCTCGCGCCACATAAACGCGACATCGGAATGGTATTTCAAAACTACGCGCTGTTTCCTCACATGACGATTGCGGAGAACCTCGCTTTTCCTCTAAAAGTGCGCAAGCTCGATAATCAAACCATTCAAAATAAAGTACAGAGCGCACTGGACATGGTCGAGTTGGGGCACGTTGCTAGTCGTTATCCAAAGCAGTTATCTGGCGGGCAGCAACAACGTGTCGCGTTAGCGAGGGCGCTTGTGTTTGAACCGAAACTCGTCCTGATGGATGAGCCTTTGGGCGCGTTGGACAAACAACTTCGTGAGCAAATGCAGATGGAGATTAAACACCTGCACGAAAAGCTCGGTATTACGATTTTGTATGTCACGCATGACCAAGATGAAGCGCTCACTATGTCTGACCGAATCGCAGTTTTTAATCAAGGCGAAGTGCAGCAACTTGCCCCGCCAACGGAGCTGTATGAATCTCCGAGTAACGCGTTCGTCGCTCAGTTTATTGGTGAAAATAATCAGCTTTCGGGTGTGGTAAAAGAGTGGCAATCAGAGCGATGCCAAGTCCAGGTCGGCCCCGCTCACTTCGTTGCCAAACCGGTTCGAGTGACCCAAAACGGCGAGCGCACCACCTTGTCTATTCGACCAGAGAAAATTTCCATCCAGCCTGATGACGAATCGTGTGATAACCAAATTGAAGGCGTGCTGCGTGAGTTAATTTATCACGGTGATCATTATCGGTTAGTGGTCGACGTTGAACTGGTTGGTCAGTTTGTCGTGAAAGTGCCGAACGACAACCGAACGCATCTGAACCTTATTCCGGGAACGGTTTGTCGAATTGGGTGGCAAAGTACAGATTGCCATGCGCTAGATGCGATTCAACCGGAAACCGAGGAGGTGGCGGCATGAGTCGAGAGCTAACCTCGTTAGATTCGGTACTGGAAATCGAACGACATGTGAATCACCAACAGAGCGATCTCAGAGCCCAACTACAAAAAGCGGAGCGCAATAAAAACCTACGCTCAATCATGCTGACGTTGCCGTTGGTATGCTTTATTTTGCTCACATTTGCGTTTCCTATTTTAGAAATGCTTTATCGCAGTGTCGACAACCGAGATATTCCGCAGGCCTTGCCGAAAACAATCCAAGCGTTAGCGCATTGGGATTATCAAGGATTGCCAGATTCCGAAGTGGTAGAGGTATTTTCGGTTGAGCTGCTGGCACTGTATGAGACCAAAGCCCTGCCTAAAATCGCCAATCGCATGAACATAGAAGTCTCTGGCATGCGCAGTTTGATGATGAAAACTGGACGAAAATTGTCTCGTTTAGAAGTGCTTCCTACGTCAATAAAAGAACTGAGTAGGCTCGATAAACGCTGGACGGATGCAAAACATTGGGTTGCTTTTAAGAACCTGAGCGGTGCGATAACCGTCAACCATTACCTTGCGGCATTGGATATGCAGGTGAACGAAATGGGCGAGATTGAAGCGCAACCAGAAAAACGGCAGATCTACGTTGACCTTTTCTTTAAAACCTTTTGGATGTCGATCTTAATTACCGTGATTTGTTTGTTGATGGCTTATCCCGTGGCGTATCTGTTAGCAAACTTGCCAGACAAACGCGCCAACTTGCTGTTGATTGTGGTGCTACTGCCTTTTTGGACGTCACTATTGGTCCGTACGACCTCTTGGATTGTGTTGTTGCAAAATCAGGGGGTGATTAATGATTTACTGATTTGGTCTGGTTTAACGTCTGAGCGAATTCAGATGATACACAATACCTTTGGTACGGTTGTTTCTATGGTACACATCTTATTGCCTTTTATGCTTCTGCCGCTCTACAGTGTAATGAAAGGCATCAGTCCAACGTATTTCCGCGCCGCTCGTTCCTTAGGGGCGTCCCCTCTTGTTGCATTCGTCAAAGTCTACATGCCGCTTACTTTACCGGGTATTGGCGCTGGAGCGTTGCTCACGTTCATTCTTTCGATTGGTTTTTACATTACGCCGGCACTCGTGGGAGGAAGGAGTGGGCAAATGATCTCCAATATGATTGCGTACCACATGCAAACCTCGCTCAACTGGGGAATGGCGGGGGCGTTAGGTGGGCTGCTTTTGTTTGTCGTGCTCGCGCTGTTTTATGTGTTTAACCGTGTGGTTGGCATAAATAACATTAAGGTAGGAGGATAACCATGGCACTACCAAACTACGCTTCAAAAAGTGAGAGAATGGCTTACGCAGGCTACTTGGTATTTTGTGGACTGGTGCTGTTCTTTCTCATTGCGCCTATTCTGACAATCATCCCCTTGTCGTTTAATGCCACCCCTTATTTTACGTTTACAGAAGGTATGCTGAACTTGGACGCAGACGCCTATTCTGTACGCTGGTATCAAGAAATGTTCACCAATGAGCAGTGGTTATTGGCACTCAAAAACAGCACGTTTATTGCGCTCATGGCTACCTTGATCGCGACGGGTTTGGGTACGTTAGCTGCATTGGGACTAGCCAACAGCAATTTGCCGTTTAGAAATGCCATTATGGCGTTGCTGATCTCTCCAATGATTGTGCCTGTGATTATTTCTGCCGCTGCGATGTATTTTTTCTACACTCGGTTGGGTTTATCTCAGACTTATTTTGGCATTATCTTAGCGCATGCCGCGCTAGGTACGCCTTTTGTCGTGATCACAGTGAGCGCGACGCTGAGTGGTTTTGATCAAAGCCTCGTCAAAGCGGCGGCCAGTTTGGGCGCAAATCCGGTTTATACCTTTAGGCACGTGACTTTTCCGTTGATCCGTCCCGGCATGATTTCCGGTGGATTGTTTGCGTTTGGCACGTCGTTTGATGAAGTGGTCGTGGCGTTGTTTTTAACAGGCGCAGAACAAAAAACCGTCCCAAGGCAGATGTGGTCAGGGATCCGAGAACAAATCAGCCCGACAATTTTGGCTGTTGCAACCTTGCTGATTTTTATGTCCGTGTGTTTGCTCGTGACGTTGGAGATCTTACGCAGACGCAATGTCCGTATTCGTGGGATTCAAGAATAAATAAGCCTTTTTCGGTTGCTCAGAGCTTTCTCGTCCAGGAATTACTCACCCTTTGACCGAACGCGCCTCCTTGTGGGCGCTTTTTTACGTCTGCGGCTCGATAGGGGGGCTATTTGATTTGTTGAATTTCTATTCCCGCTTGCTCAAAACGGGCGAATACAGGCTTGTGATGCTGCTGATACCAACTCGCTGGCATGTTGGGTTTAAGTTGTAGCTTCTCCTGTTTGCTGATCACCACATAGTGCAAAAACGCGTTAAGCGTAGCCGTCATTACATCAAACGTCATCTCTCCATCTTTGCTGATGGCTTTGAGCAAACCAACCACGGTTTCTTCAGGAATTAAAGGCTCAATCACCGCCTGTTTACGAGTTTTAAGGCAGATAGAGGCTGGCAACGAATCACGGGCTGTTTCCCAACAAACCTTGTTGTTTTTATTTACTAAATTGTTTTTATAGCAGTAGTAACTGAATAAAAAACGGGACACGTTTTGCCAGCGTTGCGTTTGGATTTCTAACCACAGGTGCTGAAGTTCGATATCGGCATCGGTCATAGATTTCATTCTAAATATGTTGGGAGAGCGACAGTGTAGCTTGGTTTTTTCATAACGCCAAAATCCTTCGTTGTAGCGTCTTTAAGTGCTAGTTCATCAAAGTCTATTGAGCAAATCGATTTTAATAAAGTTCGTAGTGTGGCGAATTGGGTACTAAAAAGTGATACCGCTAAATTTGTTTGTTAATGAATTGTTTATTTTAAAGCTCAATCAGATTTATATGAGGGTGCTCTTCGTTGTGAAAAGAGCACGAAGTGATGTCACGTGGTATCGGCATTTAAGGAACACATTATATAGAAGAACAAAGATGGAACTGAAAACCCTCAGCGTCGCGATTGCGGCAACCCTGAGCAGCACTGCTGCGTTCGCAATGAGCGAGCCAGTAGCGCAAGTCACAGAGAAAGTTGAACATCATCAGCACGAACATGGTGTAGAAACGGCGCAGCCTGAGTATGCACCGACAGAATTGTTACCACAGCTACCGAAACAGACCTTACGTACGCGGGCAACCCAATCGGTTGAAGCGGCAAGCGTGGTTTGTGACGTAGAATTGTTCACAACCACCAACAGCAACGACTTGATCAGCGCGATAAAAACTCAAGGTGCAAGTTGCATCAACGAGCTGTTCTCTGCTCAAAGCCGAGTGCAAGAAGCGGCGTTTGATTCTGACCACATGTACAACGTGGCAAAGCATACGGTGACTTTGGCGAAAGCCTATACTGGTGGCGGTAGTGATGAGCTTGAAGCCTTGTACTTGTATTTGCGCGCTGGCTATTACGCCGAGTTTTACAACAACAATATCTCGTTTGTTGCTTGGGTCACGCCCGCAGTGCAAGAGGCGGTAGACGCGTTTGTAAACAACGCTAATTTTTACGAAAACAGCGACCCGCACGGCAAGGTATTAAGTGAAGTGATCATCACGATGGACAGTGCGGGGCTGCAACACGCTTATTTACCGCAAGTGACGGAGTGGCTGACGCGCTGGAATGACCAATACGCTCAAAACTGGTACATGCGCAACGCGGTGAATGGGGTGTTCACCATCTTATTTGGTGGTCAGTGGAACGACCAATATTTGCAAACCATCGGTAACCAAACCGAACTTGCAAAAGCATTGGGTGACTTTGCGTTGAGAGAGTCCTCGATAGGAGCGAGTGACGAGTTCATGGTGGCAAATGCGGGTCGCGAATTGGGGCGTCTGACCAAATATTCGGGCAGTGCCGCCACAACGGTGAGTAGCAAATTAAAAGATATTTTTGCTCGCTACGAGATGTACGGAAAAGGCGATGCCGTTTGGCTTGCTGCTGCGGATACGGTCTCGTACTACGCCGAATGCAGCGAGTACGGAATTTGTGATTTCGAAACCAAGCTCAAAGGTTTGGTGTTATCGCAAACCTACACTTGTAGCTCAACCATCCGTATTCTGTCGCAAAACATGACGCAAGAGCAGCATGTGGCCGCTTGTAGCAAAATGGGTTACGAAGAAGGGTATTTTCATCAATCTTTGGAAACAGGCGAGCAGCCAGTCGCTGATGATCATAATACACAGCTTCAAGTGAATATTTTTGATTCCAGCGATGACTACGGCAAATATGCGGGGCCAATCTTTGATATCAGTACCAACAACGGCGGCATGTACCTTGAGGGTGACCCGTCCAAGCCGGGCAATATTCCTAACTTTGTCGCTTATGAAGCGTCTTATGCGAACCCTGACCATTTTGTTTGGAACTTAGAACATGAATACGTGCATTACCTAGATGGCCGATTCGACCTTTATGGCGGTTTTGGTCATCCAACTGAAAAGGTAGTGTGGTGGAGTGAAGGCATTGCAGAATACATCGCAAACGAAAAAGACAATCAAGCGGCGTTAGATACGATTCGAGACGGCTCAACTTACACCTTGAGCGAGGTTTTTGAAACCACATATGATGGCTTTGATGTTGACCGAATTTATCGCTGGGGCTATCTGGCCGTTCGATTTATGTTCGAGCGACATAAAGATGATGTAAACCAAATGCTGGTGGAAACACGCCAAGGTAATTGGAGCAATTACAAGGCGACCATCAATCAATGGGCAAACCTATACCAGAGCGAGTTTGAACAGTGGCAACAGTCATTGGTTTCAGGTGGCGCTCCTAATGCAGTAATAACCGCAAACAATGAGGGAAAAGTCGGTGAAAGCATTACATTCAACAGTGAGAACAGTACGGATACAGACGGGCAAATCGTCAGTGTGTTGTGGGACTTCGGTGATGGCACGATCAGCACACAAACCCAGCCGACGCACCAATATGGGAGTGAAGGTCAGTACACGGTCAGTTTAACAGTGACAGATAATGACGGTTTGACAGCTATCGCGACCCACAATGTGACGGTTTCGGCGACTGGCGGTAGTAGTACGCTTCCGCAAGATTGCGCGGTACAAAGCAAAGTGAGTGGTGGTCGTTTAAATGCTGGAGAGCCTGTCTGTTTGTCAAATCAGCAAACCATTTGGCTGAGTGTGCCGGCAGTTAATGAACATGCGAATATTGCTATCTCAACTGGCAATGGCACGGGTGACCTCAAAATTGAATACAGCAACCTAGGCTGGCCAGATGGTTCAAACCTACATGGTTGGTCAGACAATGCTGGTAACAAAGAGTGCATAACCGTTTCAAGCCAAGCCAATTATTGGGGCTATATCAAAGTCTCTGGCAGTTTTGAAAATGCCGCGATTGTTGTAGATTTTGACGCGGAAGCTTGCCGAGAGTAACGCATTTTTACACAAATAAACGCCCTGTCATATTGGCAGGGCGTTTTTGTATCTGGTCATCGGCGGAGCGTATGTAGTGCTTTCTGTGACGACTAATGAGCGTTAATCGTTGGCATTTATTTGTGCAAAGAAAAGCTTTCAGCAACAAGAAGAGGTGCGCACATAGGCGGATAAAAAAAGCCAGCCCGAAGGCTGGCAATCAAACAGGGAGTTTGAAATGAAAATGAAATCGGGAGATAGGGCAGTTTGTCTAAAGTTCTACAAACTGAGTTGCGCGCTGAAGCCAAGCTTTGTCGTGCTCATCAAGAGAAGGGCTGAGTGCTTGGTAGACGCGAGAATGGTATTGATTTAGCCAGTTAATTTCATCATGGCCTAGCAAAGAGACATCAAGCATGTTCGTGGCGATTGGTGCCAGCGTAATGGTCTCGAAGCCATAAAAAATACCGAACTCATTTTGCTCGACTTCAACCACTTTCATGATGTTTTCGATCCGAACACCGTATTCACCTTCACGGTAAATACCGGGCTCATTGGTGATCACCATGCCAGGTTTTAGCTCAACTTCGCGGTGGCTTTGCGAGAAGTTTTGTGGCCCTTCATGGACATTCAAACAAATACCCACACCATGTCCTGTACCGCATTTGTAATCAATACCATGTTGCCACAGCACACCTCGCGCCATGATGTCGAGATTGGCACCCGTAGAGCCTTTCATAAATCGAGTCTGAGTCAGTCGGATGACCGCTTTCAGCACTAACGTGTAGTCTTTGCGCTGTTTAATGGTCGGTGACCCGAAGTGGAAAGTACGGGTGATGTCTGTTGTGCCGCCAAGGTATTGACCGCCAGAATCTACAAGGAAGAAATTGCTTTCATTGACAACGGCATTGCTTTCTTCATCGGCGGCGTAATGCATTTTCGCGCCATGTGCGGCGAAGCCTGCAATCGTCCGGAAACTGTCGTTCACATAATGGCGAGTTTGACGGCGATAGTTTTTCAATTGAGCCTCGGCTGACAGCTCAGTAACAAGCCCGCTTGGGACTTGGTCTTCTAACCAGCTCATGAACTTCACGACAGCCACACCATCGTCCGTCAATGACTGTTCGAGATTGGCTAACTCGGTCTGATTTTTGATGGCTTTCATATCGGTGACCGGGCAAGGCATTGGCTTTAGTGAAAGGTTCTGCTCAATGGAGTTAACCAGCAAGCTGTCGGTATAAACTGGGCTAAAAGCAAGCGACAAGCCTTCACATTGCTGATTCAAATACTGGCTGACGTACTCGTAGTGACGAACGCTCACACCTTGCGTAGTCAGATTCTTCTCTATCTCGGCTGGTAACTTTTGTTTATCGATGAACGCCGTCGCGCGGTCTCGCTCGACAATAAGGTAGGATTCTGAAACCGGGCAGTAAAGCGTGTCACCGCCACGAATATTCAGTGTCCACATCACATCGTCAAGGGTTGAAACCAATAAACAGTCCGCATGGTTTTCATTGAGCCATTTACGAATATCTGCGAGTTTTTGTTTGGTTTCTACACCAGAAAACGCAACCGGATGGTCAAAAATTTCTGCGCTCGGTCTGCTCGGGCGGTCAGTCCAGATTGGCGTTATCAGATCGAGGTCGAGAACAATCTCGATGTTCTTTGGCTCAAGCGCTTGTTTAAGTTCTTGGTAAAATGCGTAGCTGATCGAGCGTCCATCCACGGCAATCGCGCTGTTTTCGTCGAGGGTATTCGCAAGCCATTTAGGAATGGTGGGGGTTTCCGGCTGACGCGCTTTGAAAAGGTCTAACCCTGTTCCATGTAATTGTTCTTCTGCTTGAATGTAGTAGCGACCATCTGTCCACAATCCACCGCCTTGTTGAGTTATGACGACATTACCAGCCGAGCCAGTAAAGCCAGAAATCCACGTGCGTCCAGCCCAATGGTCAGCGGAATACTCACTATTGTGGGGATCATTGTTTGTGACGATGTAGGCCGAAACCTTGTAGTTTGCCATTGCGTCGCGTAGCGATGAAAGGCGTTGGTTAACCGAGTTTGTTGTATTCATGAAAACGTCCTAAATCATGTTTGAACAGTAAATATGATGTTGCTCAGTGCCTGTTTTGACTGGGCTTTGCTGCCCACATAGTTCCGTAGCTTCTGGGCATCGGGTTCTAAAAACACAACCGCTGGGTGGGTTGAGCGGAGAAGGGAGGTCTCCGGGCAACAATTGGATGTCGCGGTTGCGTGCAAGTTGCGGATTGGCAATCGGTACCGCAGAAAGCAATGCTTTTGTGTAGGGATGCTGAGCATCGTCGAACACTTGGTCGTAGCGTCCCACTTCCATTGGTTTGCCAAGGTACATCACCATTACTCGGTCGCTGATATGACGCACAACGCTTAGGTCATGAGCGATCATCACCAGTGTCAGTCCCATTTCTTGTTTAAGGTCGTCGAGCAAATTAATGACCTGCGCTTGAATCGAGACATCCAATGCGCTGACGGGTTCATCACACACCACTAAGTCCGGATTGAGAATTAAGGCGCGCGCGATGCCAACACGTTGGCACTGACCGCCAGAAAACTCATGCGGATATCGGTTACGTTGGCTTGCCAACAGACCCACTTTGTCCATCATCGCAATGACGCGTTTTTCGACTTCGGCGCGTTTGAGTTGAGGTTGGTGTGTGAGTAACGGCTCTGCGATACATTCTGAAATCGTCAATCTCGGATTGAGGCTCGCCGATGGGTCTTGGAATATCATCTGAAATTCTTGGCGACGACGTGCTAACTTGTTTTTGCTGAAGCCACGCATGTCTTCACCTTTCCAAGTGAGCTTACCGTGCGTGGGTTCAACTAAGCGCAGCAGAGCACGCGCTAAGGTGGATTTTCCGCAGCCTGATTCGCCAACAATGCCGAGCGTTTCGCCTCGATAAACATCCAAATCGATGCCGTTGACGGCTTGTACGATCTTTCTTCGGCTCGGAATGAGGTGTCGCGAAACAGGAAAATGCACTTGCAGGTCGCGAGCGGACAATAACACTTCTTTCTGATTCATAACGTTTCCTTAAGCCGACTGGTGGATGAGTGAAATGCTGCTTTGGGCTTTGACATGGCAGGCGATGGATTGACGACCATTGAGCGGCATAAACTTCGGCGTTTCGGCTTGGCAGCGAGCGAGTCGGTAATCACAGCGATCTCTAAACGGGCAGCCTTGGTGGTTAATCAAGGCGCTCGGTGGATTGCCAGGGATGGTTGGCAAACGAGGCATGTCTTCGGTGATCGACGGAATTGCTCTCAGTAAGCCTTGGGTATAAGGGTGTGCGGGCTGAGCAAAGAGGGTGTCCGTATCCGCTTGTTCCATTTTTTGTCCACCGTACATCACCAACACGCGGTCACACATTTCGGCAACAACGCCCATGTCGTGCGTGATCAGCAATATCGCGGTATTGAACTCTTTTTGTAACTCACGTAACAGAGTCAAAATTTGGGCTTGTACGGTCACGTCCAATGCGGTGGTTGGCTCATCAGCGATGAGCAGCTCTGGTTTACACAGGAGCGCCATGGCAATCATCACACGTTGGCGCATGCCACCAGACAGCTCGTGCGGGTATTGATTCAGGCGAGTGTCCGGCGATGGGATTCGCACCGCATCTAACATGTGTATTGATTCCGCGATGGCTTGCTTGCGACTCATGCCTTTGTGCACCATCAACACTTCGCTTAGCTGTTTACCTATCTTCATAAATGGATTCAGAGAGGTCATGGGATCTTGGAAGATCATGCCGATTTTCTCGGCGCGAATACGGTTGAGCTGTTTCTTGGACATTGAGAGTAAGTTCTCGCCATGAAATAAGGCTTCACCGGAGACATTACCGTTGTCGGCGGTGAGCCCCATCAGCGCAAATACCGATTGGCTTTTACCAGAGCCTGATTCACCCACAATGCCGAGCGTTTCTCCTGCTTTAATAGAGTAGGAAAGGTTACTGACCGCTTGCACTTGTCCGTCTGGCGTATCGAAGCGCACGTTCATGTTTTCAATAGATAGCATGGAGTTGTCCTTATCGATCTTTTGGGTCAAGAGCGTCGCGTAAGCCATCGCCGATGAAGTTGAAACAGAATAGGGTTGTGACCAAGAACAGGGATGGAAAAAGCAGCATCCACAAGGCAACGTCAATGGTTTTTGCACCTTCGGAAATCAGTATTCCCCAACTGGTGTCTGGCGGTTGAACACCTAAGCCTAAAAAGCTTAAGAAGGATTCAAACATGATGAAACCGGGCACCATGAGCGATGAATAGACCATTACAATTCCCAATACGTTTGGCAGCACGTGACGACGAACGATGGTGAACTTTGACACGCCAATGGAATGTGCCGCTTCGATGAACTCGCGCTTTTTAATCCCGAAGGTCACGCCGCGTACCACGCGAGCGATTCCCAGCCATGACACCATGCCAATTACGATAAAAATCAGGTAGATGTTGTTGCCAAAGAGGGTGACGAAAAGGATGACCATGAACATAAATGGTACTGAATCCAACACTTCGATGATGCGCATCATCACGCTATCTACAACGCCGCCTAGGTAGCCTGAAATGCTGCCCCAAATCGTTCCGATAACGACGGCGACTAACGCGCCCACAAAGCCAACTAAAATTGAAAGGCGACCGCCTTGCATCGTGCGGGCAAACAGGTCTTGGCCGAGATCGTCGGTACCAAAGTAATGGCCGCTGCTAAGTGATGGCTTCCCTAGTTCGTATGGGTCGGCGAGTACGTCCCAATCAATCTCATCGTGTCCAAAGGCCGCAATCGAGGGGCCAAACGTGATGCACAAAGTGATGAGCGTGAGCACATAAACCGATGTCATCGCGGCGCGGTTTTTTCGAAAACGAGCCCAGGCGTCTTGCCACAAACTACGACCTTCCACCTCTTCGATATTGTCTCCGACTTGGTCTTGTAAGGATTGAGTATCCGGTTTCTTAATCGATAACATGTTTGACTCCTAAACTCGGATACGTGGGTCGATCACCGTGTACAACAAATCGACCACAAGATTAAAGAAGATGGTGAGTGAGGCGACAATTAAGGTGATGCCCATTACTAAGCCGTAGTCGCGATTCAGTGCACCAGAGACAAAGTGCTGGCCCATACCACCAGTGCCGAAAAAGATGTCGATGATGACAGAGCCCGTCACGACAGAGACAAACGCAGGCCCGAGCATAGCGACGACGGGGATCAATGACGGACGCAGTGCATGGTGGAACAAGATGTAGGCGGTCGATAATCCCTTCGCTTTTGCGGTGCGAATGTAAGGCTGATTGAGGGTTTCAATCATCGCGCCTCGCATGACACGCGCGATGCTAGCGACTGATCCAATGGCGAGACTTAATACCGGCAAAACAAGAAAAGCTAATTGCCCACCTTCCCAGCCACCAGCGGGGAGCCAACCAAGCTGAATCGCAAAAATGGTGACAAGCACGGGAGCCAAAACAAAAGCAGGAACAACCACGCCCGTCATCGAGAGTGTCATTAATCCGTAGTCCAAACGGCTATTGCGCTTTAATGCGGCAATAGTGCCGAGCAGCATCCCAAGTGGGACTGAGATGCAAAAAGAAAGCATCCCAAGCATTGCCGATACGGGCCAAGATTGGGCAACCAGTTGAGTGACAGAGAAGTCTTGGTAAACAAAGCTTGGGCCTAAATCACCCTGCACAAAGTTTGTAATGTAAATCCAAAACTGAACCAGAAACGGTTCATCAAGGTGGAATTTTGCTTCGATGTTGGCGCGCACGATTTCTGGCATTGGGCGTTCCATATCAAACGGGCCACCCGGCGCGATGTGCATCAACCAGAAAGAAACCAGCGCAATAAACAACAAGGTTGGAACGGCGATGGCTAGCCGTCTCAGAATGTACCAAATCATGATCCATCATCCTTTGGTAAAACGACGCCACATCCCGCCGCGTCGAATAAAAGGTGAAAAAAATTGGCCTGTGCTCATTACCGAGGAAAGAGAGGTTCGAGAAGGTATGCCATGTATTGGCAATGTAAGTGCTAGTTACCTTATCGACACAGGCCGAAACATGCCTTTAGTGGACTTTCACATAGACATTCTTGCGGTAGTACGAGGACTCGGGGTTAGTGCGCTCGTAGCCACCGACATAAGGCTTGATCAGGTATTGATCGTTGCCGGGACGGTAAACTGGAATTATCGCCATATCATCAATCAACATGCTTTCTGCTTGTAGATATAGGTCAGATGGGTCGCTCAGGGTCTTAGATTGCGACATCAACTCATCGTATTTCGGGTTGTGGTAACGTGAATCGTTGTACTCGCCATTTGAGACGAAGATATCTAACCAAGTCGATGCCTCGTTGTAGTCGGCTGTCCAACCGCCGCGCGTAATTTCTGTGGGTTCTTTCAAGGCATAGAAGACTTTAGGTTCCAACTGCTTAATGGTGACTTGTGCGCCTAAACGGCTCTTCCACATGCCCGCCATGGCTGTCGCCATTTTTACATCCATCGAGAAAGTCGGGACGGTAAACGTCAACTTAAGTGGGTTACTTTGGTTGTAGCCTGCCTCTGCTAACAAACGCTTTGCTTCGTCAATTCGTTGGATCTGGTCCCACTTTGAATATTCCGGTGTGTGCGATTGAAACCCATCGGTTTGCGGTGGTACTAGCGTGAACATCGGAATGCCACCATTTCTTAAAATCGAATCAGTCAGTAGATTGCGATCAATGGCGTAGGAGAGGGCTTGGCGAACTCGACGATCTTTGGTCGGCCCTTCTTGCGTATTTAGGTAGTAAAAAGTCGAACCTAGCGAAGCACTTGTATCAGCCACATCTTGAGGTAGTTTGCTTATTAGTTTCCTTTTTTGTGCGGCAGGAATCGACATGACCTGATCAATTTCGCCTGCTAGGTAGCGATTTAGCACGACATTCGCATCACCGATCGGCAGCCAAGTGATTTTATCTAAGACGACGTTGTTTGCATCCCAATAGTGCGGGTTTTTCTTCATTACCATCTTCTCGTTTACCTTCCACTCCGAAACGGTAAACGCGCCGTTGGTTACGATGTTCTCAGGTTGTGTCCAGTTACTGCCGTGTTCCTCTACCGTTGTTTGATGAACCGGAGCAAGAACGGGGTGGCTCAGGAGTTTTATGAAGAACGGAATTGGCTGCTCCAAAGTGACTTGGAAGGTTTTTTCATCCAACGCTTTCACGCCCAATGAATCAGGTTTTGCTTCGCCTTTCATAATGGCTTGCGAGTTTAGGATATTCGGTATGGCGGCAAACCAAGCGTAAGGTGATGCCGTGTTAGGGTCGAGCAATCGTTGCCAACTGTAGACAAAATCTTGAGCGGTCACTGCGTCGCCGTTTGACCATTTCGCATCGCGCAAGTGGAAAGTGTAAACCGTATTGTTGTCATTCACCGTCCAAGATTCTGCAATCCCAGGAATCGTTTTGCCTTGTTTGTCCTGAATGGTTAAGCCTTCAAACAAGTCTCGACCAAGGTTGAACGCAGGCTCCGCGGCTTGTTTTGCAGGATCGATAGAGGTGACTTCCGCCCCGTTGTTGAGCGTAATTTCTTGCGTCTCTGCAAGCGTCACGCCAGCCGGATACGGCACTGCGTAGCTCGGTGTAGCCAGTATCGGACTCATTATCGATGCTAGCAAAAGTAGTTTAGGTAATTTCATCCTTGTCTCACTCTATTCATCCTGAAAGGTGCTCAAAATGTATATTGTATAAATTGTCTGCACAATCGAGTTTTAACATGGTTGTAACAAGGTGCTAAAAGCCGGGCTGTTCGGTCTCAAAAAGTGAGCTAGTAGAATTTTTATCGCGGTTGATTGCCAAGTTGGCATTAAGGGAAGAATATTTATGGAGGGCAAAAATAAAAATCCCCTTCGCGCAGGGCGAGAAGGGGATGAAAGTCGGAAGTTAATCTAAATATTTGAGCGAGGCTACTTCACCAAAAAATGCTTAACGAACTCAGATATTTTTACCATATCGTCAACGGCGATGAACTCTTCCGTGGTGTGTACTTTAGCCATACCCGTAGATAGATTCACGGTTGTCAGACCTTTCTTGTTGAAGTTGTTCGCATCGCTGCCGCCGCCAGTGCCTTTCGTGAACGCTTCGATACCCATATCTGCAAACGCCGCTTTGATTGCGGTTACGTGCGCGTTGTCTTCTTCGATAACAAAGGCGTCGTACGCGCGGCTAGATTCGATTTCGACTTCTGCGCCATGTTTTTCGCATACCGACTCAAATGTTGAAATCATGTGGTTGACTTGGGCTTCTAGTTTCTCTCCATTTAGAGAGCGAGCTTCAGCAACGATTTTAAGCTCTGGCATCACAATGTTGGTTGCCTGACCACCGTTGACCATGCCGATGTTCGCTGTGGTTTCTTCGTCGATGCGAAGCAGTTTCATTTGGTTGATTGCGTCTGCCGCAACCATGATCGCACTGATGCCTTCTTCCGGTGCAAGACCTGCATGTGCAGGGCGGCCTTTGATGGTTGCGACGGTCTTTTGTTGGCCCGGAGCAGCCGTTACGATAGTTCCAATTGGGCCACCTGTGTCCAGTACGATCGCTTCTGTTGAGGTTACGTGAGACATATCGAAGTATTCAGAACCGAACAGGCCACCTTCTTCATGTACGGTGAACGCCAATTCGAGCGTTTTGTGTTCTAGGTTTTCAGCTTGGATGCAGCGCACTGCTTCCATGATGGCAGCGATGCCAGATTTGTCGTCACTGCCAAGAATGGTGTTGCCTTTCGAGCGGATGATACCGTCTTCGATGATCGGCTCGATACCAATGCCCGGCGTTACCGTATCCATGTGACAGCTCATTAGGATTGAGCCTTCTTTTTTCCCTTCTAAACGTGCGTACACGTTGAAGCCATTAGAAATGTGTTCTGGTACAGGAAGTTTGTGAACCGTAAAGCCTAGTTCGCCCAGTTGCTCAGCCAGCGTTTCTGCAATTTGTTTTTCATTCATAGATTCGCTGTCGATACGAACCAGTTGGCAGAAATGTTCAACTAGACGTTCTTGATTAATTTGTGTCATTTGGGTGTCTCTTTCTTTTGGGGTCGAGGGCGATACCGAGAAACGATGTGAATTCGAAATCAATGGCACGGACTCGAAAGGGAACAGAATCTCTCTTATTGCACAGCTTTATGTAGGTGAAGCTGCGTTGAATCAAAGAAAATCACTGCCTGACACGATTCTGACCGAGGATAATGCCAGAAGTGACGACGCAATCACGAAAGTGGTTTAGCAAGTGACAATTTGGTAATTGAGAGCGGAGACAGTAATGCACTATGGCTCGAAGCAAATATGTAACTGATGAAAGCAGTCAATAATTGCTGCAAGGTGCACTGTAAATAAGTAGGGTGTATTTGAAGCAAAATCACATTTGTGGATTAATGACGTCTCTGTTTACTCATATCCTCGCACTGCCAACTGGATAGGCCAAGTTCAATAAGAGCTTGGCCGCTTTTTACTTGCGCTTTGTTGTCTTGAAACTCTCGCTTGTTTCACTCTTTCCAACCTCTCTTTAAATGAAACCAAAGACTTATCTAAAGTCGCTAGGTGCCAATAAAAATCGCCATGGTAACAAGTTGTTTACATTTGGCAATGTGGCGTAAATCGAAAAATATCAACCTAATTGATTGAAATTCAATTTGATTTTGGTTTCTTTTTAACCGGGTACATTGATGGTCTTGCGGTGTAACATTAATTTTACATTTCTCCGTAAGACCCATCGAAATAGAGATTTCGGCTTATGTATTCCAATTTCTCTCTACCTGCGCCAAGTTAGAAAAATCAGTTCAAACAGCTCAGTGAGGCTGTAAACAAATTAGTGACGCAAGGAGAAAGTCATGGTGGACACATACAACCCATTAGGTACAGACGGATTTGAGTTTGTTGAATACACAGCTGCTGACAGCAAAGGCATTGAACAACTAAAAGCGTTATTTACATCGCTAGGTTTTGCTGAAATAGCCAAACATCGTTCGAAAGAAGCATGGTTGTATCGACAAGGTGACATCAGCTTTATCGTGAACGCCCAGCCTCATAGCCAGGCGGAAGAGTTTGCTAAAGTTCACGGCCCATCTGTATGTGGGATGGCGTTTCGTGTGAAAGACGCGACGGTTGCGCTTGAACATGCTATTCAAAACGGCGGCACAGAATACAAAACTGAAATTGGTCCGATGGAACTGAGTATCCCTGCCATTTACGGTATTGGTGAAAGCTTGCTTTATTTCGTTGATCGTTATGGCAAGCAGAGCATCTACGACGTCGATTTCCGTTTTTATGACGATGCAGACGATCGCTTAGCAAAATCAGACGTTGGCTTGTACGAGATAGACCATCTCACGCACAATGTTAAGCAAGGTAATATGGATGTGTGGTCTGGTTTTTATGAGCGCATCGGGAACTTCCGAGAAATTCGATACTTCGATATCGAAGGTAAACTGACTGGCCTTGTCAGCCGCGCAATGACGGCGCCGTGTGGCAAAATCCGCATTCCAATCAATGAATCCTCGGATGACAAATCGCAGATTGAAGAGTTTATCCGCGAATACAACGGGGAAGGCATTCAGCATATCGCACTGACAACGGATGACATCTATCAAACGGTGCAAACGTTACGTGACCGCGGTATGGACTTTATGCCAACGCCAGACACCTACTACGAGAAAGTCGATGAGCGCGTTGAAGGCCATACTGAGGATGTCAGCAAACTTCGTGATTTGCAGATCTTGATTGATGGCGCGCCAATGAAAGACGGAATCTTGCTGCAAATTTTTACTCAGACTGTTATTGGTCCTGTGTTCTTTGAAATCATTCAGCGCAAAGGCAATGAAGGCTTTGGTGAAGGTAACTTCAAAGCGCTATTTGAATCGATTGAAGAAGATCAAATTCGCCGAGGAGTACTAAGCGATGCATAAATGGATCACATTTCCGCATCGGGAGGGAGTGTGCTCTAAACAAGCACATGCGGATTTCCCGGATGAGGCAATTTATGAACGTGAAGCTGGCCGAAGTGGGTTCTTCGGCCCTGCGGCACATTTTCATCATCAACATGCGCCAACCGGTTGGTGTGAGTGGGAAGGTGACTTACGCCCACGCGCTTTTGACTTCACCTTAGTGGATAAAGCCAGTCAAATCTCTCCTTGGTCAGTACCGCACTTGCTGCACAACGCGAACTGTAAAATACGCGTATGGCGCATGGATGAAAAGATGGATTTCTTGGTAAGAAATGCTGATGGCGACGAGCTGCTGTTCATCCACCAAGGTACGGCAGATCTTTACTGTGACTATGGTCATATGAAAGTGAGCGAAGGGGATTACGTCATGATCCCGCGCTCAACGAGTTGGCGTTTAGAGCCGAGTGAACCCATGTTCATTCTTATGATTGAAAACACCGATGCAGCGTATTCCTTGCCTGAAAAGGGCATGGTAGGGAATCACGCGGTATTTGACCCTGCGGTGTTGGAAGTTCCATCTATCAATGATGAGTTTCGTGCGCAATATTCTGAAAACCGCACCGAGGTTCAGGTAAAACGCCACGATAAAGTCAGTGTGATTACCTATCCGTTTAATCCGTTAGATGCGATTGGTTGGCATGGCGACTTAGCGGTAGTGAAAGTGAATTGGCGTGATATTCGTCCACTTATGTCACATCGCTACCACTTGCCACCGTCGGCGCATACTACATTTGTAGGAGCGGGATTTGTGGTGTGCACGTTTGTTCCTCGTCCAATTGAGAGCGACCCGGGAGCACTTAAAGTACCGTTCTACCATAACAATGATGACTATGACGAAGTGTTGTTCTACCACGCAGGTGACTTCTTTAGTCGCGATAACATTGAAGCGGGTATGGTGACGTTTCATCCGGCAGGCTTTACTCATGGCCCACATCCTAAAGCGTTTAAAGCGGGTCGAGAATATAAGAAGAAGTTTACGGATGAGGTCGCAGTCATGATCGATACCCGTCATGCACTCCAGTTCTCGGATGAACTGGATAAAGTAGAAAACAAAGAATACGTCTATAGCTGGCAAGAGAAGTAAGGGGCAAGGATGAAATTAGCAACCAAGAAAAATGGCACTCGAGACGGTCTGTTGATGGTCGTGAGCAAAGACTTAACGCGCTGCGTGCCCGCAACAGAAGTTTTCCACCCGAGAAATCTAGCAACGACCATGCAAGTTGCACTTGATAATTGGGAAGCTGTTGCACCACAGTTGGAAGAAATTTACATCGCGCTGAACAATGGCACGGTCACTGGGTTTGAAGAGTTTGAGGCGCATTACTGTGAGTCTCCGTTACCTCGAGCTTATCAGTGGGCGGATGGCAGTGCTTATGTCAACCATGTCGAGTTGGTTCGTAAAGCGCGCGGCGCAGAAATGCCAGAGAGTTTTTGGACTGACCCATTGATGTATCAAGGTGGTTCAGATGCGTTTATTGGCCCTTGCGACAATATTGAGTTTGCCAGCGACGAATGGGGTATCGATTTTGAAGGCGAAGTTGCCGTTGTAACTGGCGATGTTCCGATGGGCGCAAGCATTGCTGAGGCGCAAGAGTCTATTCGTCTCATTATGTTGGTGAACGACGTCTCGCTGCGTGGTTTGATTCCTGCGGAGCTCGCAAAAGGGTTTGGTTTCTTCCAATCTAAACCGTCTTCGGCGTTTTCTCCTGTAGCGGTTACCCCTGATGAATTGGGCGATGCATGGTATGAAAACAAAGTTCATTTACCATTGGTTTCCACCTACAACCACAAGCCGTTTGGTCGCCCTAACGCTGGCGTTGATATGACTTTTGACTTTGCAGACTTAATCGTTCATGCCACAAAAACGCGCCCACTATCGGCTGGCGCAATCATCGGTTCTGGCACGGTGTCCAACAAGCAAGGCACTGACCATGGCACTTCGATTGAGGAAGGTGGCGTTGGTTATTCATGTATCGCGGAAGTCCGTATGATCGAAACCATTCGTGATGGCAAGCCAACGACAAACTTTATGTCGTTTGGTGATTCGATCAAACTTGAGATGTTTGATGTTGAAGGTAATACTATTTTTGGTGCTATTGATCAGCAAGTTAGTCAATACTTGAAACATTAAACAGCAAAATAGGGACAAGCCATGGGCGATGACATCATTCTTTATGGATATTGGCGATCTTCGGCGGCATATCGAGTGCGTATATGCTTGAATTTAAAGCAACTGGCGTATGATTCAGTGTCTGTTCACTTAGTTCGCAATGGCGGTGAACAGCACAATGAGCAATACCACGATCTTAACGCTTCAGAGCTGGTACCTGTGCTGGTGGATGGCGACTTACGCTTAAACCAGTCACTCGCGATCATTCAATATCTTGAAGAAAATTACCCAGATGTGTCGGTCATTCCTGAACAAACGCCATTACGTTATCAAGCGTTGGCGATGGCGCAGGACATCGCCATGGAAATTCATCCTTTAAACAATCTGCGTGTCTTGCAGTATCTGGAAGAAACACTAGGTTGTGAACAAGCGCAGAAAGAGGAGTGGATTCATCACTGGATCAAACAAGGCTTTGCTGCGTTAGAAGAGAAACTGGCCAAATATCGAGAAGAGCATGGAAACTGTAAATACAGTGTGACTGACTCACCATGCATCGTTGATATTTGCCTTGTGCCTCAAGTCTACAACGCGCAACGTTTTGGAGTTGATATGTCGCCTTATCCGGTTATCAACGCAATTGTAGATGCTTGCAACCAACTGCCAACTTTCATTGATGCCATGCCAGACAATCAACCAGACGCTAACGCTTAATGATTGTTAATCAGGCACAACGTACAAGAGCCAATCCCTAGAAAGATTGGCTTGTTTTTGCTTATCCTCCGCGAACTTTTCTTCATTGCTTATGTCATCGCACCTCAAAATTGATAGGTTTTGTTGCTCTGTATAGCATTTCCATTTACGCTTTGAGCAACTAGTTGTTTTGGGCGCACTTTATCTATGACCAACATCTTTATCATTGTTGTTCTTCTGGTTGTATTCTTCTTTATTATTCAAAAGTACGTGATTAAGCACGACGACACGCGTGACTATCCATATCGTGCGAAAGGTCCGTTACTAAGAGGGCAAGAAGGTGCTTTTTTCAACGCGCTAAGAGCCGCAGTTGGAGAGCATGCTGTCGTGTTTGCCAAGGTGAACATGTCTACTTTGGTTGCTCCGAAAGACATCAAGAATAAAAAGCAGTTTTTCGTGGCCAATAATCGCATCGCGCGCAGTTATTTCGACTACGTAATTTGTGACCCAAGAACGTTAGAACCGCGCGTAATTATCGAGTTTGATAACGGGCAGCAATTGAATAAAGGTAAGGTGGAGCGTCAGAAGTTGCTGATGCACGTATGTAAATCTGCCAACTTGCCTCTGATCGGAACTTCTGTAAAACACAGTTATCAAGTGGGGCGTTTACGCCGTTTGTTGGCGGCGCATATTGATTTGATCGAGCCTGAGAAAGAAGTGCGTTTTTGTAAGAAATGCGGCAGTCCGATGATCATCAAAACTGCCAGCCAAGGTGAATTTAAAGGACGACGATTTTTCACCTGCAGTCGTCAACCTAATTGTACTTATACTGAAAACTACAATGTGGTGTTTGAGTCTGACGACTAATACAACCACTCAAACGATAAACCTAAAGGCTTTGATTTGTGTAGATCAAAGCCTTTTTTGTATCGACCAATACGCCAAGACCTATACTTTGAGAAAGAAAGCGGAATAGGGAAGTCGTATGCGATATGGATGGATATTTGCACTGTTGCTGCTAGCTCCATACGTGCAAGGAATGCAGAGCTTAAAGCCGCTGGAGTGCAAACTGACGGAGACGCCACAAGACCACTTTTTGTTTTATCGTGAACAGATGGTTTATCACAGCGAGCAGTTTGTGATTTTCCAAAACTTTAAAGGAAGAGTAAGTACTCAAGTCGATGTTAAAACGGGTAAACTGATCCGCACTACCTACATTGGTGAGCCATTTGAGCCTAAATATCAAATTCTGTTTGGTTTTTGCCCTGATATTTCCCAGACATTACAAATTTGGATGTTAAGTGAAGTGCCTTACGACAATTGAACAAAATCGTAAAAGTTATATAGATCACACTTTTATCCCCAATAGACGAAGGGCTTGCCGATAAAATCATCTGAAAACGGGTGTTGAGTTTACATTTTCACCAAACGATTCAAAGTTGATGAATTTATGCTTGCACCCCTGATCGGATATAGCTAATATCCTTCTCGTTCCAGAGATATGCGTCCGTAGCTCAGCTGGTTAGAGTATCGCCTTGACATGGCGGGGGTCGGTGGTTCGAGTCCACTCGGACGCACCATTCTGAATTGAATGGTCAGGAATGAAAAATTTGGGTCCGTAGCTCAGTTGGTTAGAGTACTACCTTGACATGGTAGGGGTCGGCGATTCGAGTTCGCCCGGACCCACCAAATTTTAGAAGAAGCCCACCTTTCTGGTGGGCTTTTTTGTGTCTGTAACTTATTGATATTCAAGTGAAATTCCTTCTTTTGTCCTTTTTTCTCCCCTTGTTATTACTCTGCGTTAGTACTGAGTAAAGTTCGAGGGGGTGGTAAAAGGGTGGTAAAAAGGTGGTAAAATACAGTAGTTTGTACAGCGCTTGAAATGGGCTATATTGCGACGCTTATGGCTGGTACTTCATGCCATTCTACGTCGTGACTATCAGTGTAAATCTGAGTGGTTCTATCACTGGCATGTGCCATGCGTTGGCGAGGGTTTACACCCATTTCATCGATGAGTTTTGCCGATAGTCTCCGGATTTCATGGAAAGTAGGGCGCTTTGCTTTTTCTACGTTAGAGTACAAACCGAGTTCGTCGCGTACTTTGGAAAATGTTTCGCTGATCATGCGACTGGTTACTTGGTAACGGTGGTCACACTGCTTAGCTATATTATTGTTTCTTGCAGGTCTACGATGCACTACGTAAGGGCAATGTAGCTTATCTGTTTTAGATAGCTCTACAACTTCTTTAATAGCGCTTGTCACCGGAATAGCAACATAAGACGTTTTAGCATTCTTAACCTTTGCTCGGTGTATGTACAAGGTACCAAATACCATTTCTCCGTTCTCTGGTTTTGGAGTATCAAACCAGACAATTCCACACGTATCCGGTTTTGGTTTTGGTATCCGGTATTTTATTCTATGTAGTTCAGCTACTGCGTGAGTCGATTGAATCGATAACCCCATAGCTACTTTTAAAAATAGAGGGGCCTCTTTTTCAATTGCTTTGAATGCCTCTATATCTAAATCCAAGCGTTCTTTCTTATTATCCGAAGCATTTAGCCGTTTCGGTTTTTTGTTCAACATGAAGTTTTCACCAATTGCGGATTCATCTGCTAGATAGCTAAAGATCTTCTTTAATCGAGAAAGTTTCTTGTTATAAACCTCTTTGGATTTATCACCATAATATGTATTTAGAAAGTCGTTCATGGTTTCTAAGTTAATTGACTTGGAAAACTTGTCTCCTAAAAACTCATTAAGTCGAGCTATATCACTCGATACTTGTCTAAGGATTTCTGCTGACAGTTCTTCTTCGTTTTTAATTCTAACCATTACATGCTCAAGCCACTCATTCATCGGGCGGTTGAATTTGTCTTTTCTAGATCTAGGGGAAATTTGGAAGTGTTGTGCTGGTCTGTGCTCGTCATTGTATGCGTTAGCTGCTGCAATAATGTCATCTAAAGAAAACTCAGCTGGCATTAGCATTTTGGTACCATCGATAAGAGTAAAGCGATACCTTGTTTGGCCTTTTCGTTTTTCTACATACAAGTGTTTGGGAATGCGCTCACGACCAGTAGTTCGCTTGCGAGCATTCATAGGTTAACTGCCCCCGTTCATCAACTTTAGAAGCTGTGCTGCTTTGGGTGTAGTAGTTAACTCTGGGTCATTCGCTGCGTCAGGTATGCAAATGAGCCAGCGGCCGGTAGGTGTTTTACGAGCCTGAAGGATTCCTTGTCTGATCCAATTTCGAATAGTTTGGCTGCAAAGAGCAGGATAATAATTGCGTTTGTATTGGGGAATGGTCATTTCACGCATTTTAGAAGTCTCCGATTACCTAATCATTTGAACTTGTGTCAGAGTTCATTTCTTTGATTTCAATTTCGATGATTTTTGCTTCCAAGTTTGTAGCGCTACAACCACCATCCCATTTTAGGTCACAGTTATCACACCCTAAAATGTTGCATTTAGTGTTCACGACATTTATCAAACGTTCATTTAGTTCTTCTTTGTATGAGTTACTCATAGCATTACCTCTGTTTTTTGCAGATTGACGAGCGACGGTAATAGCGTCTCGATGAGACTGGTTGTTTATATTTAGCTCATGCAATAGGTTTCTTATTTTATAGTAGTGAGAAATTTCATTGCTTCAAGATGCAGCCCTATAGAGACAACGAGTGTACCCGTAGGCTTAGTCGATAGAGTGTGTCGGCTCGAACCACGCCTCGCTACTTGTGGTGAAGAAGGGCTCACTGGTGGGTAGATTGAATAGCCCCGTTGTTTTAAGTAGTGAAAAAATGCCTCAGCTAAGTGAGGCTCAATTTGTAGGGTGAATATACTCATTTTTATTTTCTCAGTACGACTTGTTGAGGCTGAGACTCATACCAAGCAAAATCTAGCTCTTCACCATCATCTAGCGCTTTTCTTATTGCGTCCTCATCAGGGACAAAACGAACTTCGCGTATTAGATATTTCTCAGGAAGGTGTGCTTCCTCGTATCGAAGTTTGGCTGGATTGTTTTTGATGTAAAAAGTACCGTATGCACCTTTCATTTTTTCGATATTTAACATTTGGAATAAATTCAGAAGCGGGTAGGTCATTCGACTGCGTTCGTCTTTTAAAGACTTGGCGCGGTCACCGTATGGTTTTGCTTGCTCGGCATATACTTTTTTCTCCGCATCTGCCAGCTTCGCTGCTGTTTCTAACTTATCCATGTATCGACGGTAGGCCATGAGTTTGTCATCAATAGAACACTCGATACCTGCCAAATTATCCGCAATGGTTTGCTCGTCCCATTCTTCTTGTTTGGCCAGCTCCAACAGGTCAAAGACCTGCTGGTTAATATTGTTCATGCTTTCTGTCTTATCAGCCATTTGCCTGATCCTTATCTTTAATGTCAGCGTTGAAGTCTTTTATTGCCGATTCTGCTTGCTCCGCGATTCGAGAAAGCGCTTTGTCTTTCTTGGCTTTGCTTGCCTTGTCGTGGGTAGGGATTGCATCCAGAGCTGTTTCAGCTAGCTTTTGAAGTCGCTTGATTTCTGCCAGAGAAGGAGCAGTAGAGAACTTGTCAGTGTATGACTTAGCCTTATCTAGCGCCTGTTGTGTTGCTTTCGCATCAAACTCAAGCTGTTTAAGCGCATTGTCGGTTGTCTTCGTCATTTGCGAACGGTTGATGATGTTTTCATCGTCGTATTCACCCATGTATACGTCACCACAAATGCCTAACATTGAAAGCGCTTTACCTGTCGCGTCGGTAAGTGACTTTTTACGGCACTCTCCGTTTTTGATCATGCGACTGTAATTGTGTGACCAATAGAAACGCTCAGTCTCACCAAAAGCTGTTAATGTGCATCGTTCGCCACTGTTAGGGTGGATGTACCAAAGCTCAACTTCCATGTTGTGGACGGACTCATTCACTCCGGTATACGTACCGTTAGCGAAAATTGGCAAACCGTCCTCAATCCACTCCCGCTTAACATCGACACCCCAACCTTTGCCACGAGGACCAAATATTTCGGTTGCTTTCATTTGGCGGTATTGAGCATTGATGGATAATCGACCTGTCGATGGGTCTTGCTTAGTGAAATTCAAATCGGTTTTAAATGACTGATTCCAAATACCCATATTTGAATTGCTTTCGTCTAAATCGACATCTGGAATTTCAGGATCGTTAGCTGGCTCTTGCTCTACAATATTTTGAGGAACGTCAGTGCCGCTAATGTTGTTATCAGAATCGGCAAGATGCTCATCATTAGCAGATTCGGATAAAGGTGCGTTTTTGGTAACCTTAGGCTTTCCACTACCATCGGTTGGTTCTTTTTTGTCTTGTTCTGGTAACTTTTGGGCTTCTTTTTGTTCATTATTGCCACTTGAAAGCTCATTATTACCATCGGCTTTGGGTTGGCCGGTAAACTTCATTACTAGGTTAACCGACTCAGTTGAATGCCAAATGATCACCGGATTTTTAAGCTGTTTGATGTAATCAGCTAAAGCGTTAATGTCGGTGTCTTTGGTAATGATTTTTAATAAGTGGGTATAGGCACGCTCAGGTGTTACTGCGTGATTTTCATGTGCCAAGCGTTCAGCTATGGCGAGCAAGAGAGATGGATGCTCTACTTCTGATATCAGAGTGTTGGATGCTGGCTCCATACTTTCAATAAGTTCGATATTTTCTCGAAAGACAGCGCGAAGAGTTCGGATGTTTAGAAATGATTTTGACACCTCGCTTGCATCATCAAAATCAATGTTGCGTATGTTTTCTAGTGTTTTGTCTTTAACGAAAGTTAAGTATTTACCGTTGTGTTCCCGTTCTCCGTTGTGCCAATTAGTGAGTTCATCTACTACGGCAGCAAGCTTCTCTCCTGCCTCTTCATACTGCTCTGTTGTTAGATATGGGCTACCATCACTAATGCGAGAAAATATTTCAGCAATAAAGCATTCATACTCATTTTCTAAATTATGTGCTGGTTTGTGTTGAATGTTATTTTTAGTAACCGTACATCTGGCCACTAGATACTCAGCCTCACTTTCATTAAATAAAACCCCACATCTTTCCAAGCCGTTAATTGTCTCCACTAGTTCTTCGATGTCGGTTTGAGCTGTGATGTGAGGTTGTAGTGCATCCATAGCGAGTTTTACTTCGCCCTCTGTCATTCTTGCTGTAGGGCGACGAGCTAGGCGTTCACGTACTGCATTTTCTATTGGTGAACATTCGTTAGGTGGTAAGTCTTCGCTATCCATCACCTCAATGCAATTTTCTTCGAACTCCTGAATGTATGGAGATTTCATAAAAATCTTAGCTAGACTTAATGAGCTATCGTACTTGTACAGAGCGTCAATAATTGCCTGACCAGCCATCTTGATCGCTTCTTTTCGGGTGGTGGCAAACTCACAGCCAAAGTCGTTAGCGTCACCGAATGCGCGTTCTGCTTTCTGATTGCCTTCGACAGCATATTGCCACCCCTCGTCACCACAATCTCGGATTGCAATAACGACGTGTAATTCATCGGTTACAGGGAGAGCGGCTTTCCAGCAGTTAGGTTCAATGATGTATTCATTGGCTGCTGGCTTGTCGATAACATCTTCAATATGTTTCATCGACTCTTTCGTTTTCTCGGTTAGTACGGCAGGAAGGTAAGGTTTAAAGCTCTCGGTGAAAGCTTCTAAATCGTATAGAACACCAATCGTTACCATTGAGTTCACATGCTCAATTGCTTGATTTGGGGATTTATCTAAAGGCCAGATGTCCGCAAAATGACCTTCAACAACTTCTAAATAATCGCTGTGGGCTTCTAATGCGTTCTTTGCGTCTGGGTGCTGTGATAGTGCTGTTATAAACAGTTCACTAGGTTCTAGGAATGCATGATAAAAATCATGTTTCATCGTTGCGGAGATAAAGGTTTTTTGGTCTTCGGGGCCAAACTCATCTTGGTAATCTAGGAATTTTTCAAGGCGTTCCACCGCTTTATCAATCGCGTCGTCACGTTTTTCTTCGGTTCGATCTAAGTTCATTTTTTCGTGCTTATCGAAGTCACCAAACTTAAATCGGAATCCGTAAGCATATTGGCTATGGCCAACTCTCAGAATGAAGACCTTAGCAGCTTTCATACTGTCGGTTTCGCTACTGTAAATGAAAGAGGAATCTTCAACTTGAGGATCTTTTGTGTCGTAGTATCCATCTTGGCCTAGGGTAGGGTACGGGGTATCCGGAACATTTATTTGTTGTTCATCTGAGTGAATGAACTCGCCTTCGTCAACCCCCTTGGCTTCTAATTCTATAATTGCTGCGTTGTAATCTTCTTCTGATATTTTTTCGGCCTTAACGCCTTTGAAGAAATCACTGTATCCGGAATTTTCATTTTCGGTGCATAGTGGATGAGTTGCTTCAACCTTGCAAACAGCTTCCGATTTGGCTAGTTCTTGGGTTGCGGCTTTAATGTAGTGAATTACAGGTTCCAAATCGCCAGATTCTTTTACCGCTTTGTGCGATACCTTTTTATTACAGGTTAATTTGAAATACTTATCAGCCATTTTAAGGTGTCCTTATACAGCTAAGCTGCCTTGAATTTTGAGGGAAGATGCAGTTTCAAAATTTTCTTCAACCGAGTCAGGACTACGGAAACCATGCTTCCGGCAGTAATCGGTCATAATTTTTCGATCGTGCGGTAGTTTTTTTACCGAGAGCCAGAACTGCTCAACGGATTCTTGGGAAGGTCTGTCCACAGTCAATTCCTCAGTAGAGACATTAAACAGAGCACGCATAAGCCAGAGCTGGCTAGGTGGGAGAGAGGTTGCAATGGGTGCGCTCTTTAATACCTCTAAAGAAAGTCTTGTGCTTGTTGGGACGTGTGTGTACTAGGGTAAATTGCGGTACCGGATAAAAATTAATACACAGATCTTAAAGACTGGTCCGATACCGCAATTTTGAAATGCCCCTAACGCGATTTATCAAGGCTCAGTCGGTTGTCACTATCAAAATCGACCGACCGTTAAGAGCATTTCAAAATGGCTCTCATAAGAAAGCCAAAGCCCGTTACTACTAGAGTACCTATGGGATAGGTCTAGTCACCTCACTATGTCGGGTGACCGTAGATTTACTTTCGTTACTCATCTATCAGCCCTTTGCTGATAGGTGCTCTCAAACGTTTTGTACCACCTAGTGGTCTCGCTCATCCGTTTAAGTGTTTCACGCCATCGAAAGCGGGGCGTATCAGTTTATTTTGGGTTTCCAACAGTTTTAAAGAGCCTCAAGGCATCGCCTTGGTATAATCAATATTCCATAATGGTATTTAAATGTAAATGCCAAAATGGAATTATTTTTGATGGTAGGATGAATTCTGAAATATGGGGGGCAGATTTTAGACAATAAAAAACCGCCACTAGGGCGGTTATCATCAAATTGGTGGGGGGATTACTCTGTGTAGATTCTATGCTCAGGTAAGTTTGACGTTAATCTTAGCATCAACCACTACACCTACAATCTTACAGTTACCATTAATTGGCAGTTTGGGGAATGATGGGTTTAACGGACTGAGAAACTTCTGTCCAGCGTCAATGATGAGTTGTTTGAATGTGGCTTCGTTAACATCATCAAGCTTGGCAACAACCAGTGACTTATTAACCGCTTCAACCTCAGGATCGACTAGAACGCGAACACCCGTAGGGAAACTAAGTGGTGAACCGGGCGGTGCGGTCATCGAATCGCCTTCAACTGTTAGCCAAAATGAACTTGAACTCGCTTTCTCAGTTGTTGCCAGCATTTGTGCGTCTTTAACGTTATACGGTTCGCAAGCTTCTCTCCATTGTCCCGCTTGCACCGAACTGATTAAAGGGAATAGCCCTTTGGTTTCAGGTTGGTCATCTATTGATTTTACATTAGCAAAACCATCAGGTGTAACAGAGCCGTCAGAAAGCAAAGTCATTTGACTAAGTCCGACGTGCTTCATCATTTCGGCAATCGTATCAAGGCTTGGTTCTCGCTTCTCGTTTAAGTAGCGAGCAATAGTTCCCTGAGCCACTCCCATTAATTCAGCAAGATCTGATTGGGTTATGCCTGAGGTCTTCATCCTGGATTTAACCAGTTCATTCCAATTTGTTTTCATTCGCTAATTATGCCACTGCGGTATTTTTTAAAAACAACCGTTATGGAATATATCGATTGCATGTAGAATTCCAAATTGGTATAAATGTCCTCATGTGACGGAGGACATATGAACCGAATTAAAGATTACCGTACCAATTTAGGAATAACTCAGCAGCAACTTGCTGATGAGCTAGGTGTTTATCAAGCAACAGTTAATCGATATGAAAAAGGGCGTAGCCCGAATCTAAAAACATGCTGGCAGATAATTAATGCTCTCTGCTCTTTGGGTGCTAAATGCAAGTTCCAAGATGTATTTCCAGATAATACAGCACCAAAGAAAACTGCATAACTACAAGGAGTTATTGATTATGTTAGTGAAATTTGACTCGAAAAAAGAAGTGGTCAAAGAAATCATCAAGAAGACCAAGGGAGGTCGAGGTGCTTTAGCTGGCGCAATTGGTATGTCTGAAACCACCTTCAACAACAAGCTCTATGAACGAAACGGTTGCCGTTTTTTCGATGATGAAGATCTAGAAGCAATGGAAATCCACGCTGGTACCTACTTTCTGGCTCAATATCGCGCAGGCCAACGCGGTGGTTTGTTTGTTCCTATGGCGGAACTCGAACTTGACGCGGAAGAGCTTAGCGAAATCCAGATCAAAGAGATGGCTGCACTTGGTGAAGCGAATGTCGAGATTTGCCGAGCACTCGCAGATGACCAAATGATCGACAACAAAGAAGCGAAAGCTATTAAGTCAGCTGCTATTGAAGCAGCTGCACGAGTTATCGCGAGCAAGTTAGCTGCGATTCGAGTTTATGGGATGGACAAATGAAAAAAGGCGTAATTGATAAATCATTAATTCCCGTTTCTGAAATCGTAACAATCACTGCTCCAGTTCAAGTCGTCATCAGAGATGGAGAGTTTACGGTTAAAGAGTTAGTCGTGGCAGGAAAGACCGTTGATTGTTATCAGGGGCTTACGAATATATTGCTGGAAAAGCAGCGCGAGTTTGACCGCCATAAAAGTCAAACGCTTAACGATTGGTGAGAGGGTTGTTGGTTTACCTCTAGGCGTATAAGAAAAGCGCAGCGTAGCGCTGGAAGTCAAGAATATGAGTAGACGAGCTACAGATTGGGCGTGGCGACAAGATATCAAGGCCACGATGAAGTTAATTCTTCTATCTCTTGCCGATCGAGCTGATGAGTATCATAGAGCATATCCGAGTGCGGAGCGTATAGAACTCGATACTCGCTTAAACATCAAAACAATTCGTTCGAACCTAAAGGTAATGCAAGAGCTTGGGATCATTCGAGATTCTGGGAAAAGAAAGGGGTCAACGAATCAGGTTGTTGTATGGGAATTGTTAGGCATAGAAGACGATGTGAAGCATCAAGTCCCAAAATCATCAAGAACCACGAGCCCTGAAGAGAAGGTACCCGAAAATGGACACCTTCCGAAGGTACCCAAAATTGGACTTGAAAGGTACCCAAAAACGGATTTGAAAGGTACCCAAAATTGGGTAACAGAACCAGTCATAGAACCAACCATTGATCCTTTAAAAGATCTTATTCCAAGCAATGATGAATTGCTTGAAACCAGAAAACCTGAATCTGAATTTGAATTTCCAACGAATCGTCGTGGTGAGATTTATTCCGTGTACATGGAGGACATATTCGAGTTCAGAAAGCTGTATCCGTCTGTAGATGTTTATCAGGAATTTCGAAACATGCTTGGTTGGTTGAAATCTAATCCCACCAGACGCAAGACCAAAAGTGGAATCCCTAGATTTATCAATTCTTGGTTAGCCAAAGAGCAGAACAAGGGACGATGCAATAAAAACCTAGAGTCACCAATCCAGCTTGACTGTACAGCCCAAATTGAGAACGAAATACATCTAGCTGAATCTAAAGTAGCAGGTTTGCAGCAGAACATTATGCAGCATCAGCAATGGAACATTCCTGGTGGTGAGAAAGCTATTGTCAGTTTCCAAGCGGATATTGAAAAGCTAAAGAGATTCATCCAGCAACAACGACAAATCCGAGAGCGATTGCAGGGGGACAGATGATCTACTACCTACCGAAGTTTTGGTATGCCGGTTCTAAAAAGTGGGGCATTCCATCTGATCTGCCGTTTATCGAGGGTAAGTTGCAAAGCCTGAATATGGCAAATCAGAAAGTTGCTAGTGAACAATATGAGGATATCTACAAGCACTTTCACAATTGTGGAGAGTGGCGCAAAGCGCGTGAGTTAGCTAATCAGATGTTAAACGACATAGTGAATGATTATGGCATTACTCTCAAAGATTATGAGCAGATGATCGCGGCTAACGATGATGACTCTGAGAACACTCAATTTCGTATCGACTTGATGATAGAGAAAGCCAAAAAGGCTCAAAAGTTGGCGAAACCAAGAATTCACTTTAAGGAGTTGAAACGTGCGTAGTTGTTCAACTGTGAAGGCAAAAAAAGAAACGACAGAGATCATCGGTGCAATTGGTACTGGTGGTTATATTCAGTACGCAACACCTGAAATGCGCGAAAAGGCTGCTACGATGCGTGGACGCGTTGTGGCTATTAAGCCTAAGTCTAAAGCGAAAGCCCGTGTTTTGGATCACCACCGTAAATTTTTTGCGTTGATACACCTAGGATTCGAGTATTGGTCTCCCGACGTAAGCCTAATCAGCGAACCAGAGCATTACATAGCACATGAAACTGCGAAGCAATTCTGTCAGTTGGCTGGACGAGAAGACATGTATGAAACACATGGTATTGAGATTGCCAACATCGTCTTATCGAAAATAAAAAAACAGCGAGAAAGTCACTGCGACCCAGAGGCTTACAAGTGTATTGAGAACTACCGATACCAAGTGATGATCGAAGCTGGTTATTTTGATTTAGAAATGCTCCCCAATGGAGGAACAGTAAAGCGGCCTTGGTCTATCGCTTTTGAGAACGCAGACCAAGAACAATTCGAAAAAATTTACAAAGGTTGTTTTAACGTCATATGGAACCAATCACTTTTTCAAGTATTTAACGACGAGCAAGAGATGCAAAACGCAGTATATCGCTTTATGGAGTTCGCATGATACGTCTGTTATTTGCCTTATTTACGGTGGTTAGTGCGATAGCAGTGGTATCGTCAGCATTCTTGCAATTCAGCTTTCTCTTCGCTGGGCGTGGCTTCCATTTCGATAGTTTGTTTCTCATCTACCTAACGGCTCTTTTTACTGGACTTATGGGGCTGTGGCTGACAAATGAAAATTAAGAAATACGGGTATCGAGTTCAAAAAGCTCAAGAACAATTTAACCGTTTTATCGTGTTACGCGATAGCGGAAAACCGTGTGCTAGCTGTGGACGCTACTTGCCTCTGTGTTGCGGCCACTTTCGTTCTGTAGGCGCAGCCCCTGAACTTAGATTCAATGAAGACAATGCCCATGGCCAGTGCTACGAATGCAACGGGAACAAATCGGGGAATTCGAAAGAGTACCGACGTGGACTTATCGAACGTATCGGACTATCTCGCTTAGAAACGTTAGAAAGTTATCACTCTCCGCAGAACTGGACGGTGTATGACCTATACGACATTGAGAAAGTCTACAAGGCCAAAGCTGACGTGATGAGTACTAATTTTGAGTATTTCTACGAGTCAGCTTAGTTCACACCAACATGTAATTGAAGTAATGGTATCAATATGAAAGATCAAGATTTAGAACGTACACGAGTACTGTTAAGAGGGTGGGGGAACTGGTCACACAACAATACTGGTTGTCATTGGTATACACAGATGTGTGGGTTATCGAATGTCCTGCCTGTGACTCCAGACATAAGATATAAGCTATGTGATGATGATGCTCTAGTCATTGATAAGTTGGTTGCTTGTATGATGGATGAGGAAAATCCAAGGCCAATGACATTTTTTATTCTTCACTATGTCTATGGACTTAATAAAAGTGAGATTGCGAGAAGGGCGACAAGAGAAGACAAAAAGCAATGTACGGAAGGCAAGGTTCGCTCACTGTTACTTTTAATGGAATCAATGGTTTGTGGAATGCTCATTCAGCGTGAACAAATGGGATTTAGGCTAGCGTATGATAAATAGCTGTCGTATTGCTGCCAGGTTGAACTTCCTTCAGTTTTAGGGGGCTTAATTATACCAACTAATACATAAGGTATTTCTGTAAAATGGTAGCCTTGAAGTGTTTGTTACACGACATTTATCATAATAAGCGGCCCATATTAAGGCCGCTATTATATTGAGGATTATGAATACTTGACTCTATACGTAAGTATCAAGCTATTTACCAATCTCAAGTTTGATTATTTTTCCGTCATAATGAGTTATTCTTACAGGTAAACCTTCAACAATAGGTCCACCAACTTTACGTGTTTTGTTAAAAGTACTAGAGGCCTCGTTATGAGAGTATGAAAATTTTTGATTACCTACGACAAAAGACTCCTTATCTCCATTTTTTTTCTGAAGTGTTACTCCTCTGACTAAACCGGTCACTACTTCAATATTTCCATAAGTATATTGATTTTTTAATTCATTATAATCACGAATAATACCATAAGAGCCTATAAGACCAATTGTTCCAGTAATACAACCAAAAATTAGAGAAAAGCTTTTAAGACGTTTTACTTTACCAGGTAAAACAAGTTTATCTGCTCTTAAGTTAATAAAAGTTGCACATAATGGAATAAATAAAGATGCGGAAATAAATATGAGTTGTATATTACTCAATCCAGCCATTTCAAAATATGTAGTATATTGCAATATATTTAACTCCTCATAATTTTAGCAAAATAAAATCAATGTAGCCAACCGTGATGTAATGCCTCTAGGAGACCAATGTAAGGATCACTCTTTTCATATGGTCGATTTTTAGGCCATTTACAATGCTCCTTATTAACTTCATATTTGTATCCACAACAAGTTGTAGAAACATAACATCCATTTTCATAAATCAAGCTATCAAGCACTATGATATCATTTTTATTATTTGTGTTCCCTTTATCCCAGTTATATTCGCTAGGCTTTGCATTGTCGGCTGTACAAGCGGGGACATGATTATAATGGCTAATGTTTACCACACGCCCCCAAGACTTGATCATGACTCGTTTCCCTTTTAAAAATGACCATGGGACACTCAAACCACATCTTTCAGCAGTTGGATTATTAAACATCTTTATCATGTTTATTAATTCAGCTTCGGTATCGAATTTATTAATCAATACACCAGTATTGATCCCCATTTGTGCGTCAGGTAAACCAACAAACCCTGCAGATAATCCAACCCCCCACACATCACTATTTAAGCTTTGGACATAAGTTCCGCCGATACCTACGCCTAATCCAATATCACCCGAAAACACTGATACAGGGCCTTCAGTGATTGCGTTAAGGTCATCAGTATTATAAATCATCAAAGTCATTTCGGCTTCAGGATCTGTGCCTGTATTGACTCCAGCATCCGTAGAAATGGCAACCTCTTTCAAGTTGGTGGTTGCTGCTACTGAGTATGATGAACCAGGCGCGCTGAGTGAGGCAGATATCTGAACTGCCCCTACTTTGGGTGGTTCTACCCAACCAGATGGATGAGGACAGAATTTACCGCATTGTGCAACTGAACGAAATTGACCTGCGTACCCCTTATATGTCTCTGAAAAAAGGGCATTGCTAAACAACATTGTTAAATAAGGCTTCTGACCTGATGAAGCCTTGGGAACAGGTATGATTGCTTCGAAATAAGTATACTCTCCATCATAGTAGCTTGCTTCTTGATACCCTGTTACAGAGTTATAATGTCCTCTGGCTTCGTCCCATAGCGAATCTTTACTAATAGTGAATTGATCTAACTCAGAGATATAATCAAAATTAAATGCCACTTTCTTCTCTACGATATCACCATACTCTAAACACCTTTTCCTTATACTTATACTAAGTTTCCTTCCGTACCGATGACATTCTCTATACGTAACGAAATTACCAGGTGCAGACATGTATCTCAGATTGAACTTTATTTTATCTGCTAAGAATTTTGGGTTGTCTCCTTTCACTTTTAAACCTAAAGCAATATAGTCCTTTCTAGGCCAACCACGCCTATACGCTGTGTATTGAAGACTCAAATCATATTTTTCATAAGAAACTTTAGATACAGATAATTTATTATCCCAGTCGTCTAAAATTCCATCAACCACTAATGGCATAGGTCCTACAACTGGAAAATAGTTACCTTTATAATTTTCATTTTTGGTCTGAGAAAAAGCCGAGCCAATTGACATAAATAACATTAAAAACAGAGTTATTGTTTTGAATTTAATCATTTTTAGTATTTGTTTAAAAACGGGGCATGG